>NZ_JAMYPF010000030.1:0-44732 GCF_040320205.1 Mesorhizobium sp. M0761 | reverse complement strand
ATCAGCGCCCCCGAAAAACCCTGGACTTCGAAACACCCGCCGATAGGCTACACAAGGTGTTGCAGTGACCGGTTGAACCCACCCGCCAAAAGCGGACGTTATAGAGGTCGAACTGCAATCAGTCGGTGTGAGGCGTAGCAGTTGGCCTGGCGAAGCGTCCTCCTGCAAATAGACCCGTCCGGTTGTAGAAGTCGGGCGATAGTTCACTCACCTTCGCTATCAAACCAAGATCGGGACCGTGCCGGGTCTGGATCGCAGAAGCGAGTTTTCGCCGGGCTTCGGCGGTAGTGTAGGCAAGATCCCTCGGAGTCTGGCCCGCACAAGTCACCCTTCCGATCTGGCACCAGAGGGGAGGCGAGACATCTTGATCGGATTCGTGAAAGCCCCCTTGGGATGCGAAGGAATTCAACGATCCTACCGCGGCGTCAAAGCACTGCCCGCAAGGTCTAAAAGGCCTCGTCCATCGCGCAGGGCGATTCAGCCGGCCGAGGTATTGAAGGATTAGAACATGGCCGCCAACGGTTCCACGATCGACGCACTGTCATCCCTGTTCGCCGCTGCGCGAGCGGGCGACATGTTTAGCTTGGACGCACTAGCGAAGCGTCAGGCGAAACTGTGCGCTCGGCTGGCAAAGTTCAGCCAGCGCCATGTCGTTGAAATCCTTGCCGGGCTTCTTACCCAGCCAGCAAACCATGCAGCCACTTTGCGCATCGAGGCGCTCATCCACCTCGCTGTCCTCAACTGCAAAGGCACTGTGAAGCCCACGCTCTTGCAGATTAGGGAATGGGTGAACGAGATTCTCCTTAAGGACGGCATAGGCGCAGGCGAAGACCCGGTCGAGGACGTGTTCAGTTCGGTAGTGCCGTCATCGTCCGGTAGCGCCACGATCCTCGAAGGAGCATGGCAAGATAACGGCTACCATCTGGCGCGGATCATGGGTGCGCTATTGCCATTACGCGAGGAGGCTTGGGCGAACGAGGCGATGCAGTCCGTGATGTCGTTGCTCTATCTGGGCGAGGCAATGGCGCAAAAGGCCGGAGTGACGCGATACACCCTAGCCGACTCCCAGCCAGTTTCGCGGGTTAGAGTTGCTCCGGGGAATGTCCAGGCCGGGGTGAAGGCCGTCAGCTTCAGCTTGCAAGAGATATTCGGGCTGGGTCTCGTCGCCCGCGACCTCGCGCCTTTCGTCGGCGATGCAAATGATTTGGCAAGTCTCGAAAGCGAGTCCCTGACAAACAGCTCGCTCGAACGGTTTCCCCTGCTGAGACATGAAGACGGCTGGTTGGTTATGCTTCCGACGGCGATCGGTGCGGCGGCGCGGCGGCTGATCCTCGACAAGGCAGCTGCCGCCGGCGCGCTTTCCAAACTCCAGGCCGAAATCGGCCGGGCCGAACTGCAGGACGTGCGGGAAATTTTGGCGGAAAACATGCAGTTGTCCAAGCAGGCTATTCTCCCTCTGCCGGCCGAACCGAAGCTGACAGTCGTCAAGGCGGAGTTCGATCTGGGCGGCTTTGCATTGATTGTGCTCGTTGCTGACGAGCTTTCGGAGGCGATGGGGACCGGCCTCCAGGGAATGAACGACAAGGACCTGGATCGCGGCGCCTCGGCCGTCTCGCAGCTCGAAAAGCAGCAGGCGGCCTCGTCCGATTATCGCCGGGGCTTGACGTTGATCGTCCATGGCGGTGTCGGGCGACGCGTCGCCATGGGTTTCGATGAAAGCCCTCCCGAGTGGCACCGTGTCAGTATCGGGCTCGGTGACGCGTTGCGGATGAGTTGGGACGCTGACTTCGACACCAACCGCGTGTGGAAGATAATCTCTCAGCAGGAACAGCTGCACGCACGGGGTTACGACATCCACAGCGTCGGCGACTTCATTAACCGCTACGGTTACCTAGAAGCGCAAGGATTCGATCCCGTGCGGCCGGAGATGTCGAAGGGCGCGTTTGCATTGGTGACGACACACTATGCGGCGGCGGTGCGCCACCGAGTCCGCAGTGCCCTTGACTATCATCTGGTTGTTGATCCGACCGTCAGTCGGTTCGTCGAGGTACAGCGGCGCTCCACGAGCTCGTATTTCAGGGAGATCAGCAACCTGCCGCTATACGTTGCGCCGTTTGACGCCCTCAACGGCGAGTTTCTTGCGGTAGTGGAAACCCCAAGCCGCGCTTGGTGGGTCGAGTTACCCATCGTCGATGGACCATATCGGGCGTTCTCAGCGAGAATCTGGGACGCGGCCCAGCGTTGGCTCGTATGGCTCGCTCTGAGGCTCGAGGAGTTCCTGCCCGGCCTGCCTGAACGGCCCATCCACTTCAAGCTGGAATTTCCCGATATCGATCGGCTGACCGATGCGGCGATGAGCGATGCAACTCCGCCAGAGCGTCCACAGTTCGAACTGGTTGACGGCGTCATTGCCATCCGATCTGGCGTCGCTTCACTGCGTGGCTACATGGACGCGACTAATATCGCAGAGAGGCAGTTGCTCGCCTCCATGGCCCTCGCGGCCTCGGAACTGGCGGGGACGCCTCAGGACGCGGAGTGGGGCGACCGCCTCGCCACGGAGGTGACCGGTTCGTCTCATGCCCGCTTCGCGCATGCAATTCCCGCTAACGACGCAACGGATATCGTCGGATCGTACCTGGACCTGCCGCCACCCCGCTTCGTGTTCGATGAGGACCGTAGCTGGGCTCATCTCGGACTGGCGTTTGACGCCGGAGCGAATGCGGCAGGGATGGTCCTTGCGGGCGATGTCGGATCACGGCTTCAGACAGCGGTGCTGAGAATCTGGGAGCGGATCAAGGACAAGCTTCAGAAACTGGACCGGCGCTCGATCGTCGTCAGGGCGCTGTTGAACCACGAGGCGATCGACAGGGATCGCCGGGAGTGGCAGCAGACCGCCGCCGCCTTACGGGCACTCCATGACGACCAAGCGGATGTACTGGCCGCGAACAACAAGGCCGAACTCAGAAGATCGGCTGCCGGCGTTGCGAGCCGTGCACTGGCCGAGATGGCGATCTGCACCTCACCGACGACGGGCGGCCGGCAGTGCACCGACATCGATCTCGATGACCTGATCGGCGAGGTCGCGGCGATGCTGGACTGTGCCGGGCAATGTGATGCCCATTTCTATGGGCTAGCCACAGGCCCACTCAGCGTTGCACCGAACGGCGACTTCCAGTTCGACAGGGGCTTTGGGGAAAACACCCACGTGCCCTATATGTTTGCCCAGGGCGACCGAGCCTTCCACGACGCCGCTGACTCGTACGCAACGTCGTTCGACGTCCCCGCCCCCGGTGCACCGCTGCCGTCGGCGCCGGTGATCGATCCGGGCCTTAAGATTGCGATGCGGGCCGAGTTCGGGATGGATTTGGAACATCTCGTTGCGACCTCACATGGCCTCGCCGAAATGGCGATCGAAGTAGGACAAGCCTGTTTCAGCATGCGCAAGAGCGAGTTGCTCGACTTCTTCCGCAAGATGGACGGCGCCGTTGATGCAGAGCGAGCATTTGCCGCTCTCACGCTGATACCGCGAGCAGAGTGGGGCGAGCGAAATCCGAAAGGCGCGTCGGCGCGAGACTGGCAGCCTTGGCGAATGAACCGAAAGCTGTCGCTGACGCGGCGTCCGCTCATCCAGATCGACGAGACCGATGACCCAGAAGTGATCGTAGCCTCTGCGCTCATTTCCAAGGTCGTCTTTCGCCTGTTCGGTCTTGTCGACGGTCGGCTGGGCGCCGAGATGTTCGACACCAAGGAGGTGAATCGCTGGCTCGGCAAGATCGTCAACGAGCTAGGCCATGCCTTCAACCATTCCGTCGCAGCGAAGCTGCAGGAAATTGGTCTTGATGCACAACCTGACCAACTGATGACGCTGTTCGGCGGCAAGAAGGAGCTGGGCGATGTGGACGTGCTGGCCTGGGACAAAAAGACCGGGACGGTCTGGGCCATCGAATGCAAAAGGCTGCTTCTCGATCGGACAATCGGTGAGATTGGCGAGCGCCTAGCCGATTACACCACCACGGGCACCCGTCACACGAAACGCACTCCGATCCAGAAGCACCTCGATCGTGTCGACTTCCTCAGAGCCAACCTTTCGGCCGTGGCGTCGATAACCAAAATCCCTGTCGAAGACATCAAGTTGAAAGCCGCGCTCGTGACCGACAAGATCGTACCCATGCAGTTCACCAAGATGATGTCGGCCCTGGTAGATCGAACCTGCACTTTCCGCGATCTCGCCAAGCAGTTCGGTTCGTCGTGAGGCGGCGGCAGCCGAGGCATGCCAACGTCGCTATGGATGGGAAGCGCCCCCTACGCCGCACCACGGGTGTGGGGTCCCTGACCGCTTCGGGCCAAAAGCGGCCTTTAGATTAGCAGACCGCAACGGCCGATGCAGGGGTCGTGTCCCATCAGGTGGTGTAGCTCGGCGGTAGCGAAGCCGCTCACGAGCGCGCCGTTAGTAGCGCTGTAGCGAGCGAGCGGCGTGTGGGTAGTCATCGGCGCTTTCCGGTAGGGTTTGGTTGTTGACGCCAACCCATTTCGGAAGGACCACCGATGACCGACGACATGATGAACCTGCGCACGCTTGTGGAGAAGACCCCGGATGCCGATCTGCTGCGGGAGATGATCGGCTTTGCCGCCGAGCGACTGATGGAAATGGAGGTGGGCGCGGCCACCGGCGCCAGCTATGGCGAGAAGAACCCGCTGCGGCTCGCCCTGCGCAATGGCTACCGCGACCGGGACTGGGAGACGCGGGCCGGCACGGTCGAGCTGCGCATCCCGAAGCTCAGGAAGGGAAGCTACTTCCCAGGTTTCCTCGAACCGCGCCGCATGGCCGAGAAGGCGCTAACGCCGTCATCCAGGAAGCTTATGTGCAAGGCATCTCGACCCGGTCGGTTGGCGACCTGGTCAAGGCCATGGGTATGAGCGGCATCCAAGAGCCAGGTCTCGCGGCTGTGCGAGGAGATTGACGGGAAGGTGAAGGCCTTCCCCGATCGGCCGATCGAGGGCGATTGGCCATACCTGTGGATCGACGCCACTTACCTGAAGGTCCGCCGCGGTTGGGCGGATCGTCTCGGTCGCCGTTATCATCGCCGTCGGCGTCAACGCGGACGGCCGGCGCGAGGTACTGGGCATGGAGATTGGCACCTCGGAGGCCGAGCCGATCTGGACAGAGTTCCTGCGCAAGCTGACACGTCGCGGCCTGCGCGGCGTTAAGCTCGTCGTCTGCGATGCTCACGAAGGCCTCAAGGCGGCCGTCACCAAGGTGCTGTGCGCCACATGGCAGAGGTGCCGCGTCCACTTCATAAGGAACGTGCTGGCCCATGCCGGCAAGAGCGGCCGCAGGGTCGTCTCAGCCTTCATCGCCACCGCTTTCGCCCAGGAAACGCCCGAGACCGCGTCCGTACAATGGCGCGCCGTCGCCGACCAGATCCGGCCGAAGGTGCCGAAGCTGGCGACAATCATGGACGACGCCGAGCCCGACGTGCTGGCCTACATGACCTTCCCCAAGGAACATCGCGCCAAGCTCCACTGAAGCGGCCTCGGGCGGTTGCAAGATCATTACAATGTTCTTTCTGATATCCGCCCGGTAAGGCGCTTTCGCCTAAGCACTAGGCGTTCTCACATTTTTTGTTCAAGAACAAGGCGTTTACACACTTGGCTACAAGCCGAAAGCGCCTTAACTGTGAACGTTTACATATGCGAAAGCGCCTAAACATCCTGCCTGCTGCGGATGGAAAAACGCTGACTGTAAAAGCCCGCCAACCTTTCGGCGGGCGGGCTTCCACTGCCGGAACTGGAGAGTGTCATGTCGACAGCCCCGACAGGTCGGAAAGGGGTCGCTGGTTAGCGGCGCGAGATCAGCAGGCAGAGCCGGCGCAGGTCACGATCATAGGTGTCTTCGTTGCTAAGCACTTCGACGCAGCGCTTCTTCATCCGAGTGACCTGGGCGTTCGACATATCGCCGACAACGCTAGCCAGATTCGGGTTGCTCGAAGCGGTCGGGTTGCTGGGGTTGGCGGCTGGATTGGTTCCAACGCCGACATTTACGTCGGTACCAACCCCGGTGACGACACCGACATTGGCGCTGCCGGTGCCGATGGAAGCAGTCGCTCCGCCAGTGTCGCCGACGGAGGCTGCGGCATTTGCCCCAGAACCGCCTAGGGATACGCTAGCCGTAGCGCCGCTGTTGCCGCCCACATTAGCGCTGGCGCCTCCGCTGTCGACGGATACCCCGCCGACGCCTCCGACATTAATTCCAGCTGCAGTCGCTGGCATGCAAAGAATTGCGAGAACAGATCCGGCAGTCAGACTGCCCATAAGAATTTCAAAAATTCTTGCCATAGTACGCCTCCTTGTTGCCCTGCAAAGGATGGGACATTTTTGGGATCTACGGACCCGATAGTGACGCACTAGAGTTTAAAAACAAGCTAACGGCCCGCGAAAGATTCGTTCTTGGATCATTACTTGGTAATTCTCAGGAGTCAGATATAATAAAATTTTACTTTGGCTCCTGCGTGATTTTTCCATTTGTCAGATAATATCATTCCCTAAGCACTCCAGGTGCGGTGCAACAAGGTTCAGGGATGACCGTCCGGCGATCAGTAAGCGGCTACTACCGCCGATCGGACATACAACGCTATATTAGCACCTTTTGACGAACCCGACCGGCGGGCCGAGCCAGAATCCCGTCAGCGCAAAACCTGCAAAATCGCTTCCGATGCTCGCCATTGACTAGCACGGAGGAAGTTCTGAGCGCCAAACACGGTGACCATCAACCTACGGCCGCTGGTAACTGTCGACGTCGAGCATTTCGCCTGGTTGAAAGCTATGTGGCGCCGAAGCGGAAGAAAACACTGCAGACCCCGTTTCGTCCGGCCTGCTCAAGATCGCGCAACGTGTCCTTCAACTCCTTGCGCTTGTAGCGATTGATGATGCCGGCTTAGGTTGTGGCGGCATCTAACAAACATTCGACTCGCGCCTGCCATGACGACGACCCGCCGAAGCGAGCATCGCGAGCGCACAGTATTCAAATCCCCCAAGGCGTCCGTCGAGATTTGACAACAGACAGATGGCGCGGCGCGAGCTCTGACGCTGTACGACTGACGCAAGCGGCTCTCAATCCTGGGCGTTGTCCTTGATCCGTGTGAGCCGGCTTTCGCCTTCCTCCGGGCCGAAGCAGCTTTCGAAATCATTGCAGTCCCGGCAACTGGGGGAGCTGCACAGCGAAAAGCCTTCGGCCTCGCAGAGCTTTCGGTAAAAGTATTTTTTCCATTTCATGTTTTGGGTGTTGCCGGCCGCCAGCGTCGGAAAATGCGAGGCGAGCAGGCGGCCGAGGTCGCTTCGACTAAAAAGGCCAAGGTCTTGCCAGAGGTGGTCATTGCGCATGGCACGCCGGGCGATGATCTTGGCGAAGCGGGCGCTTGCCTTGTCGTCGGGCCGGGCATGCGCCAGCAGCAGTCCGCGCAGAAGTTCTTCTTCCAGATCCGGCTCAGGCTCGCTCCCCTCTTCCAAGGCAAACGCGTTGATAGGAAAAGCAGGGAAACAGCGGGACAGGACATCGCGCAACTCGGCGCGCGAAAGTCCGGTTGCCTCCGTCGCCGTCGCCTCGCCGGCCTCGATCTCCTCGAGCGCACGTGAAAGCACACAGGCAAGCACATGCTGGTCGAACCTTCTCTCCAGCTGCGGCCATTGGCCGGTGCTGAGCCGGGCATAATGTTGGGCAAATATGGTGCGTTCTCCTGGTTTCGCCCTATCAAATCATGCAGAGACCCGGCCTGCCGCAACATGGGTCGGGCAGTTCTTCGGTACGGCACTCCGGGTCGCCTCGCGTCGAGTAGTTCGGCAATTCTCGTCTGGTCCATCGGCTCTGGCGCAAATTCTGTGATTCGAAGAGGTTCGCGAACCCCGGCCCTGCCGTTTGCGCCTCACGGGGAACACTGGCGCCGGAATTTGCCCCGCAGAGTTGGACGTGAACCGTGCGGGACAGAGGTCGCGTGCTGAGTGCGGCCACATGGTTCAAGCCGCCAGACTCACGGTTGAATGCCGTCTCATCCAGAGCGTCAGCGAGTGAGTTCCAGCGCACGTTCAGGACAGGATCGCGCGCCTCGTGATGCAGGCAGTTCCTCCCCTTCCGCAACTTCAATGTCACCAGGCAGGATGTAACCGTCATTATCGAGTTTAAAGATGTCCGGCGCTTGCGCCGCGCATCGCGCGTGGCCCTGGCATTTGGCCTTTTGGACGATGATGCGCATGGCGCTGCCTCCATTGTCTGTGCCCGGGCTCGGGGCGGGCCTAAGACCAGTCCAGGATCAAATTTTCGATCCCGAACACATGGCCGCCAGAAGTTATCGGCGCCGTACCCTGCTTGATCCTGAAAGCCGGGATGCGCGCCAGCCACTCCTCCAGGCCAATGACAATCTCGCGCCGGGCAAGGTGTGAGCCAAGGCAACGGTGGGGACCATAGCCAAAAGCTGCGTGGCGGTTGTCCTCCCGCTCCAAATCAATCGTGTTGGGGCATTCGAATTCCGCCGGGTCACGATTGGCAATCATCGTGGCGCAGGAAACATAGTCCCCCTTCCGGATCGGCGCGCCTTCGAAGTCGATATCTTTCGTGGCCACGCGGATCAACTGAATGGGCGGATAGGCCCGCAGCAATTCTTCGGTTGCGAGCGGGATGCGGTCCGGTTCGCTCCGCAGCAATTGCTGATCTTTGAGGTTGCGTGCGAGGTACGCCAAGTCAAAGCCTATAGCTGCTGCGACCGTGTCGAGCCCAGCGACGAAGACAAGCACGCCGATGCCGCGGACTTGGGTGTCAGTCAGCCGGCGGCCCTCGACCTGTGCCTGCACTATAAAGGTCATGAAATCGTCAACCGCCTCATCGCGGCGCATGGCTGCAAGTTCGTCGATGAATGCCACGATCGTCCGGGCAGCCACAGGTCGTTCCTTATCGTCGCCGTGGAGCAGATCTTTCCCCCAGCCGACGAATGTATCGAGTCGGTCATCAGGCAACCCCAGAAAGCGAAGAAAGGTGCTCACCGCGAAAGGAAAGGCAAAATCCTTCATCACGTCGCAGCTTGTGCGCGACGCGGCGATCCTTTCGATCAGCTCGACCGCCCGTTCGCGGACAGCCGGTTCCAAAGCCAACACCCGCTTTGGCGAAAGCAGCGGATTAAGCAGTGAGCGAAAGACGCCATGGGCCGGTGGATCGAGCTCAAGCGGGATCGTCGGCCAGTTCTCACCCAGTATGGAGGAGAAGATGCTGCGATGGCTGGAAAAAGTCTCTGCGTCCTGCAGCACCTTCCGCTGGTCCGCGGCACGGGTGATGACCCAGGTACCCCGGCCATCTTGCGTGTTGTAGCGGGAGTAAAAGATCGGAGGCCCGTCATGTACGCAAGCGACAGCTGCGTGTGGATCCCCGTTGGGTGTTGGTGGCATCCCTGGCGATGTAAACAGGCTGAAGTCCCTCACCATTTCGGGCGGGACATGATCTGGAACGGGGTTGGTCGCCATTTTGTTTTCTCTACATTGGCGTTCATGGCTCAATTGAGATTGCACCGCTGTTCATAAAGTCGATTTCCAGCATGGGCACGTCTCTTGTCGGGCGCCTTCTAGATTCTGTCGCCTGATACAGCCCACCTGCACCAGCGCGGATGAGATGGGTTGCGAAGTCGATCAGAGGGGCATCTCCGCCGCGCTCCGGTCATGAAGCAAAGCGGCCGCTTCCCCGTTAGGGTTGAGAGACTGGTCAATCACCTCTGCCCTGCTGATCAAATTGTCGAAGCAAGTCGCGTGCCGGATAGGGTAGCCATGGCGGTGCACCAAGCAATGCCAGCCTGCGCTGGGTCTGCCGCTGATGATCACCTGTCCATCATTCTTATGACAACGTCCGACAACCGACATCCGTGGTCGGTTTTGTCGAGCCCGCGACATCGGGCTGTTCGGCTTGGCTGTTGCTGCACAGCCTGCCGGTCGACGAGCGAGTAGATCGCTCGCACGGCCGGATTGAGCAATGACGCGATCCAGCGCAAGGATCGGGTGCGGTCCGAGAAGACCCGACGGCGCTTGCGCGAGACGATCGGAAATATCAAAAAGGTCAAGCCGCGCTTCGGTTCGGCGCTGATGGCGTATGCGTTTTATCGCTCGCAGGCGCTGCAAGGCTTTTCCGGCAGACGGCGATGCACTCGTGCGCACCGGTGCCGACCGGCGACCAGCTTGACTGTATAGATGCGGTCCATTCCGGCGTGCATCACCTGACCATGCGCATGCGCTACGACGGCATCCTTTCCGCTCATGGACCTAGATTTGCTCGCGAGCCGCTGTCGGAACGTGGTGCTGAGTCCTATCGCGGCCAATTCAATCCGAGGACCTGTCGGCAGTCAACACACCCCTGGAGGTCGGACCGGGAACGCGTGGCAGACTCTCGGCCAGAAACCGCCAGTCGCTGCCCTCGCGTTCGCCTTCCTTGCGCGTGCCGAAGAACTGGATGATCATCTTGCCGTCCGCGCCATAGGCTTCAATGGACGTAACGTGACCATCCCTCGTCGGCTTGCGCACGGCCCAGACCTCGCGGATGCGATGGGTCCTAAGATGCAGATGGAAGGTCTCTTCGAGCACATTGATCCGCGGCCCGATCTGCTTGACCGACCTGATCGGGCCGGAATGGATCTGAATGCAACCACGATTGCCGACAAAGCACATGATCGGCATCTCGTCTTCGGCCGCCTGTTGGAACAGGGCGCCAATGGCATCATTGTCGAGTAGCCAGGCGTCATCCTCGTCGGCCATACGCATCGCCTGGCAGCGGCTGAGCTTCAGTGTCTTCAACATATGGTAGAACTGATGCACGTCGCTTAGCCGGCCCCAGTGCTCGCGTAGGTCGTCGACCGTGGTGGCGTGGTCTGGACTCACTGCGTTATCGCGCGCCCCGCTCGCCTCGAGCGATATGATCGGCTCCTGGTCGGGGGATACAAGCTCTGCCGTCAGATCCTGATAGGCCTGCAGGTTCGAGGCGGGCGTGAGATGAGCTTTGTGCATCGCCTCGCCGGTGGCATCAAAGAATTGCAGGCTGCGGCGGATCTCGGCCCCCTCGCGCTTCTCGACGGCGAAGCCATACGCCCACGCTTTCGGGAAGATGCGCAGGTCGATCTCGTCGCCGAGCAGTATGGCATGCTGGTTGCCGGTGACCACTTTGCCGTAGACGCCAATCTTTTGGTGCACGGCACTTTCGTTGCTGGTGACCGCCATCACCTCGCCGACCGCTTCGAGGCCGGTCAGCAGATCATCGACGCGCGGCTCGATGCGCACCGCGCCGTGACCACAATGCGCCGCGACCAACTCGGCTTCCGAAATGCCCAATCGAGCGGCGAGATCATGCTCCCGGATCTTCGGATTGTCTTTGCACGCCCGCCGGATTTCGTCGGGCGACGGTTTCTCGCGTTGGTCCATGCTTACCCCTGTTTCTACGACGTGTGAGGATCATCTGCCCTGCCCGGGAATCTTCAGCCGATAAGGCGCGCCGAAATGCTCGATCCTGATCTGCTGCTGGCCCATGAACAAGGTGTCGCTGGACAGCGTGCGCACGGCGTCGCACCGATGCGAAAACCGGCGAGCAGCCACATGCCGATGGCATCCCATCGAGCCGGTCGGCGGCTACTGGGCGGTGGTGAGCCAGTATCGAGGTTGTCGCAATCGGCCAAGCGGGCATTCGGATGCCACGAGCGGCGCTGCTTTGCCAACAACGCGTATCTGCCCACGGTCCTGACATGTTACTCCCTTGCTTCGCCCCATCCATCGCGATGGCACCCACGGCATGGTTGTGGATCGGCATGCTCTTGCCGTCTCGCCAAACGGAGCTTCAAAAACCGTGCCAATTGCGCCGAGGCAAGCTCAGAAGAAGTTCTGTCCTTGGTGATGTGAGTTCACCCAAGAACTCAGGCCAACATCCCTCGTGCCGGACCCGACAAACCCGACAGCACGTGTCGATTGGCCGACACCTTATCAGCAATCAAGAGGCACCAGTGCGAGAGATGCCGCGCTGTGTTGAAACGTTTTTTGGCTTTGGCACGGTGCATGCAACGTGATGGGCAAGCAGGTCGCGGACTGAGGAGAGGAGAATGGAGCCATGATTACGCTCACCGACAACGCTGTTGCCGCCTTCAAGACTGCTCTTTGCCGTGCCAGCGAGCCGGCGGAAGGCTTTCGCATTATGGTCGAGGCCGGCGGCTGCGCAGGCTTCAAATACTTAATGGGCCTGGAGAGCGTGTCGCGCGAGGGCGACGCGATCACTGACACAGATGGGGTCAAGCTGTTCGTGGACGCGGGCTCCCAACCCCATGTAGCCGGCATGACCGTCGACTTCCTCACCGGGCTCCAATCTTCCGGTTTTGTCTTCGATAACCCCAATGCGCGCGAAAAGTGCGGCTGCGGCAAGTCCTTCAGTTAAACGCCCCAAGCGCCTGTGCGGCCGACACACTGATTTTGCGGCAGAGGAGACTTATATGGCCGGCACAACAGATGTCCCCGTCCTAAAAAACAAGACAAGGTCAAAGCCGATCTCGGGACCGCCATTCGCTCCCAGTAGGATTCAAAGAACGTCGCCTCCCGAAGCAGCTCGGTTCCTGGTGGCACCCGAGCTGCTTGCGGACAAATCGCGCCGCTACGCCAAATTCGGCTCATCGGTAGCGTTATCGCGTTCGGGCGTCCTTACCTGCGGGCTGACGTACGGCCACTGCGAACATGTCCATATCGACGGAGATCCGGTTTACGTCAAACACTCCGGGCACCTGCGCGCGCTGCCAGTTCAAATGATCATCAACGGCATGCGCCAGAGGCTCAACGAGTCGGTCTAGCGCTCGCGTCATTCTGTTTAACTGAGGATCGCACCTATGAAGCCTGTCTACCTCGACAACAACGCAACCACACGGGTCGATCCTGAGGTCGTGCAAGCGATGTTGCCGTTCTTTAGGGATCAATTCGGCAACCCTTCGTCGGCACACGCTCTTGGCGCCTCAGTCAGTGCGGCGGTGAGAAAGGCGCGGAGGCAGTTGCAAGCGCTGATCGGCGCGGAGTTCGAGGATGAGATCACTTTCACCTCGGGTGGGACAGAAAGCGACAATGCAGCGCTTCTTTCAGCGCTCGAGGCGGCGCCCAACCGAACCGAGATCGTGACGTCCGCGGTCGAGCATCCCGCCGTGCTGACGCTCTGCGCGCATCTTGAGAAGACCCGCCGCCTCAAGGTGCACAGGATCCCGGTGGATTGCCGTGGTCGGCTCGATCTCGACGCCTATATGGCCGCCCTCACCCCACAGGTTGCAATCGTGTCAATAATGTGGGCGAACAACGAGACTGGTGTGATCTTCCCCGTGGCAAGGCTTTCCGAGTTGGCCAAGGAAGTGGGCGCCCTATTCCATACCGATGCTGTGCAGGCGGTCGGCAAGCTTCCGATGGACCTGAAGTCGACCGCAATCGACATGCTGTCGCTCTCCGGCCACAAGCTGCACGGGCCGAAAGGGATCGGTGCGCTTTTCGTAAAACGTGGCGTCGATTTCCATTCGCTGATCAAGGGGGGTCACCAAGAGCACAACCGGCGTGCTGGCACCGAGAATACGCCCGGCATAGCCGGGCTCGGCACGGCGGCCGAACTCGCCTTGAAATTCATGGACGACGAGACCACACGGGTAAAGTCGCTCCGCGATCGCCTGGAGGGCGGGATCCTCCAGCGCATCCCAAGCACCTGTGTCACTGGTGATCCCTTGCAACGGTTGCCCAACACCGCAAACATCTCCTTCGAACATGTCGAAAGTGATGGAATTCCACTTCTCCTCAGCCGCATTGGCATCGCGTGTTCCTCTGGCTCGGCCTGCACCTCCGGCTCTCTGGAACCAAGCCATGTCCTAAGCGCGATGAAAACGCCACACGCGGCAGTCCGCTTCTCCTTGGCGAGGGACAACAGCGAAGAGGACATCGACCGGGTGCTCGAGGTCATGCCGGGAATCGTGGGGAAGCTGCGCAGCTTTTCCGGTTCTGGGCCGGGTAGTCCGGTCTATGCGTGAGCCGCAGAAGAACAGGCTGCCTGTCATGACCGGTCATGTCTCCCTCAACGATACGACCTTGCGCGATGGCGAGCAGGCGCCGGGCGTCGCCTTCACCACGACGGAAAAGCTGGAGATCGCTCAGTCTCTTGCGGCGGCTGGCGTGACAGAGATCGAGATCGGCACACCGGTCATGGGCGTCGACGAGATGGAAACAATTCGCGCCGTGGTAGCGCGGCGTCTTCCGGTTCGGCTCATGGCCTGGTGCCGGATGACGTCGTTGGATCTCGATGCAGCGATCGAGAGCGGCGTCCAAGCGGTCAATTTGTCGCTGCCTGCGTCGGACATCCAACTTGCCGCCAAGCTCGGCCTTGACAAGGCGGGAGCGCTCCAGGTCATCGATCATATGGTCAGGCGCGCCGCCGATGCCGGCTTCTTCGTCGCGGTGGGCTGCGAGGATGCCTCGCGGGCCAATCGGGATCATCTCGCCCGCGTCATCGAGACGGCCGCACGCGCCGGCGCAAGCCGCGTGAGGCTGGCCGACACAGTCGGTGTTCTCGACCCGTTTTCGACCTTCGAACTTGTCGCCCAGCTCGTGGTGCAGTCTCCAATCGACCTTGAATTTCATGCGCACAACGATCTCGGACTTGCTGGCGCCAACACGCTGGCGGCGATCCGCGCAGGCGCGCGCCATGCCTCCGTCACCGTCCTGGGGCTCGGCGAGCGTGCGGGCAATGCCGCGCTGGAGGAGGTGGCCGCCGCAATGGCAGTCTTCGACGGCGCAGACACCGGCATTGAGCTGACCGCATTGCCCGGCCTCGCCGCCCAGGTGGCTTGGGCCGCCCGCCGGCAGACCGCAGCCACTAAGCCGGTCGTCGGCGCCGATGTTTTCACCCACGAATCCGGCATTCACGTCGCAGGGCTGCTGAAGGACTCGCGTACTTATCAGGGGCTCGATCCGACTCTCGTGGGCCGCTGCCGGCGGATCGTCATCGGCAAGCATTCCGGCGCCACTGCGATTGCCCATGTGCTGAGCGAAAGCGGTCGCGATCTAGACCCGGATCTGGCAGCCGCGATGGTGGCCCGCGTCCGACGCGAGGCGGCCAAGACCAAATCGACCGTCACTGCAACTCGACTGGTCGAGCTCTACGATGGAATGTGCAGCGAGGCATCCCTCATCGAGCTGTGCGGGTCCAAGTCAGCCGTGCGCGAGCGCACAGAGGCCACAGTTTTGCGACCAGTAAGAATGCAATGAATTGTTCCGCTGACAGCCGCCCCATGGATGTCACCGACATCCTCGCACGACTGAAGCGCTTGTCGGCTGCAGAGGAATTCTTTTCAGTCCTAGGCGTCGCCTATGACCCGAAGGTACTGAATGTCTCGCGGCTCCATATCCTGAAGCGTGTGGGCCAATACCTCGCCGAAGAAGATTTCTCCGGTCTGCCCGACCAGGTGATTGCCGCGAGGGTGCGCGCAACGCTCGAACGAGCTTACGAGGACTTTGCGATTTCCTCGCCGCTCACGCATCGGATTTTCAAGGTGCTCAAGGACCACGATCCGAACAAACCTGCCGCGCCGGGTCACACCTTTGTTCCGTTCGACTCGGTACTGAAGCGGTTCGGACGGGAATGATTGGCGACAAGGGTGCGACGCGACAATGTCGAGCAGCCGCCAAATCCGGTCATCACCACAGCGCCGTCAGAAGCAACCAGCCGAAGTTGTAGGAAAGGGGGAGCGCAAGAGACTTGGCACGAATAATGCGGACAAAGGAGATAACCGCAATGCCGGACCCGGACACGAGCCTAGAGAAACCGCCAATGCACATCGTAATCTGCATCAAGCAGGTGCCGGACTCGGCACAGATAAGGGTCCATCCGGTCACGAACACGATCATGCGCCAGGGTGTTCCGACCATCATCAACCCTTACGACCTGTTCGCCCTCGAAGAAGCGCTCAGACTGCGCGACGCACATGGCGGCGAAGTCACTGTGCTCACCATGGGTCCGCCCATGGCAGAGGACGCGCTGCGCAAGGCGCTCGGTTACGGCGCCGACCGAGCGGTGCTCTTGACCGACCGCTATTTTGCCGGCTCCGACACGCTGGCAACCTCGTTCGCCCTTTCCCAGGCAATCGCGAAGATTGGCGAGACGTTCGGCACGCCAGACCTCGTCTTCACCGGCAAGCAGACGATCGATGGCGACACCGCCCAGGTCGGGCCCGGCATCGCCAAGCGCCTCGGACTCCTGCAACTGACCTATGTCGCGAAGATCCCTTCTGTCGACCTTGCTGCACGCGAGATCAAGGTCGAGCGCCGTTCCGAAGGCGGCACACAGATGCTGAAGAGCAGGCTCCCTTGCCTCATCACCATGCTGGAAGGCACAAACGAGATCCGCCGGGGCTCGATCCAGGACGCCTTGTGCGCCGCGCGCAGCCAGGTCTTGAAATGGAGCGCGGCCGACGCCGGCATTGAGGATCTCACCAAATGCGGCCTGCGCGGTTCACCGACCGTCGTCAAACGTGTTTTCGCCCCTCCTGCTCGAGCTGAAAAGGCGACACAAATCGACACCGCCGAGAAGGCCTTGCGCGATGTCGCTGACGAACTCATCACCGCAATCTTCACCCGCCAGCCGGCGCTGGAACATGAGCTCGCCTTTAACGGCGGCGCGTGACGGCAAGGAGCAAAACGATGTCGACCGCGAACGGAGAAACCCCTCGCCCTGCCGCCGGCCGCGCCGGCATAAAGAAGGAGTTGCCCGCCCATTTCAAGGACTATCGGCACGTTTGGGTTTTCATCGAGCTCGAACGTGGCGAGGTCCATCCGGTGTCATTCGAACTGCTCGGCGAAGGCCGCAACTTAGCAGACAAGCTTCAGGTCCAGCTTGCAGGCGTCGTGCTTGGACCGCCGGGAGAGGCCGTCGGGAACGCCGTTGCCGAAGCATTCGCGTATGGCGCTGACCTTGTCTACATCGCCGAGGCGCCCCTGCTCGCCGACTATCGGAATGAACCTTTCACCAAGGCGCTGACGGATCTGGTCGATACCCACAAACCCGAAATCCTTCTTCTCGGTGCCACCACACTGGGCAGGGATCTTGCCGGCTCCGTGGCGACGACCTTGCAGACGGGGCTCACGGCCGACTGCACCGAACTCGATGTGGATACCGACAGTTCGCTCGCCGCCACGCGTCCGACTTTCGGCGGTTCCTTGTTGTGCACGATCTATACGCTCAATTTCCGCCCGCAGATGGCGACCGTGCGGCCGAGGGTCATGCCCATGCCGCAGCGGACGGATAAACCGGTCGGGCGTGTCATCCGGCACAAGCTTTCGCTTGCCGAGGACGAGATCGCTACCAAAGTCCTCGGCTTCCTGCCGGACAATCAGTCGGCGAAGGCAAACCTTGCCTATGCCGACGTCGTGGTTGCGGGAGGCCTTGGTCTTGGCGCGGCGGAGAACCTGCAGCTTGTGAAGAACCTCGCACGAGCAATCGGCGCCGAGCACGGCTGTTCGCGTCCGTTGGTCCAGAAGAGCTGGATGCCAGCTGATCGGCAGATCGGCCAAACTGGCAAGACGATCCGGCCGAAGCTTTACATAGCGGCCGGGATTTCCGGCGCCGTCCAGCATCGGGTTGGCGTGGAGGGGGCGGATCTCATCGTGGCCATCAACACCGACCCGAACGCGCCGATTTTCGATTTCGCTCACCTCGGAATCGTCACCGACGCGATCCGCTTCCTGCCCGCACTGACGGAAGCCTTCACCCGGCGGCTGTCGCCCCACAGTCGCGATAAGCTTTCGAGCTAAGGGGATGGACATGATCGAGGAAAACTTCGACGCCATTGTTGTTGGGGCAGGCATGTCCGGAAACGCAGCTGCTTACACCATGGCCAGCCATGGCCTGAAGGTGCTGCAGTTGGAGCGCGGTGAATATCCGGGCTCCAAGAATGTCCAGGGTGCCATCATGTACGCGAACATGCTGGAGAAGATCATCCCGGATTTCCGGGATGATGCGCCTCTCGAGCGGCATTTGGTTGAACAGCGGCTTTGGGTGATGGACGACACATCCCATACAGGGATTCACTATAGGTCGGACGACTTCAATGAGGCGAAGCCCAACCGATACACGATCATCCGTGCCCAGTTCGATAAATGGTTTTCGCGTAAGGTGCGCGCGGCCGGCGCGACCGTTCTGTGCGAGACGACCGTGACGGAACTCATCCGTGATGCCAATGACAGGGTGATCGGCGTCCGCACAGACCGGGCGGGCGGAGCCATCTACGCGGACGTGGTCGTTCTCGCAGAAGGTGTCTGCGGACTGCTTGGCACTCGAGCCGGCCTGCGCGAGATGCCAAAGCCGCAAACCGTGGCCCTCGCCGTCAAGGAAATGCATTTCTTGCCCGAAGAGGTCATTGAGCAGCGGTTCGGCGTAAAGGGCGATGAGGGCTGCGTGATCGAGGCGGTGGGCACGACCTCCCGCAGCATGGCCGGGCTCGGCTTCCTCTATACCAACAAGGAGTCCATCTCACTGGGCATTGGCTGCCTCGTCTCCGATTTTGCCGCGATGGTCGAGAGCCCCTACGTTCTCCTTGATGGCTTGAAGAGCCATCCTTCGATCCGGCCGCTGATCGCCGGCTCGGAAGTGAAAGAATATTCCGCACACCTCATTCCCGAAGGCGGCTACAAGGCTATTCCGCAGCTCTTTGGCGATGGTTGGGTCGTGGTCGGCGATGCCGCGCAACTGAACAACGCCATTCACCGCGAGGGTTCGAACCTCGCCATGACCTCCGGCCGCATTGCGGCTGAGGCAATCGTCGAGGTCAAGAGCCGCAACGGTCCGATGAACAAACGGAATCTCGCCCTTTACAAAGCCATGCTGGACAAGTCCTTCGTGGTCAAGGACCTGAGGAAATACAAAGACATGCCGGCCTTGCTCCACACCAATTCATGCAATTATTTCACGACTTATCCGCGGTTGATGTCGCAAGCTGCGCAGAACTTCATGCGTGTCGACGGCACGCCGAAGATCGAGAAGGAAAAGGCGACCACGGCGGCCTTCATCAAGGCGCGCTCGCGCTGGGGGCTGGTCAGCGACGCGGTCCGCCTTGCATTGGCGTGGCGCTGAGGGGAGACGAAATGACCAGCGCAGCGACGAAGTCACGTGTCGAGGACAAGCTTTACCAGAACCGCTACTTGGTGGATTCCGGCCGCCCGCACATCAAAGTGCGACCGCACCAGAAGCCGAGCGCGAATTTGCTCGCGCTGACCCACGTCTGCCCGGCGAAATGTTATGAGTTGAACGACAAGGGTCAAGTGGAGATCACTGCCGACGGCTGCATGGAGTGCGGCACCTGCCGGATTTTGTGCGGGACGACTGGTGAGATCGAGTGGAACTATCCACGCGGCGGTTTCGGAATCCTCTTTAAATTCGGATGACCGGCGCACGCATGCCCTAAGCAGATACCGCGCTCAGGGACTCTACGATATGTGAAGGTGCTGACCGCGCCAAGCGAGCTGGAGATTACGCTCGCCATACGCTGGGCAATTGTCGTGAACGTCCTGCCCACGTTTCTGCAGACGGGTGATGGAGAAGTCGTCGTCTGGACGCTGAAGGAGAGCCGGAGATTGCCGCCACTGCCGGCAACACCCACGCACCTCAATCAGGCACTCGCCGCCTCATACCACAGGCTGTACCAGATCGAGCGGATTGCGGCTGCCGGCCAGTCGCATCGGCGCCTCCGCAGCAAGGTATCTCCCCTTACGGCCGGCGTCCGAACCATGTCGCTTGTCGCCCGCATCTGACGGAACGCTAGTGGCTGATCGACGCGATTGACAAGGCCGGTTGGGTTTTGCCAGGGCGGCTCGTATCCCTGGCCTCACGCCCTGGATAATCGGCTACGCCCTGCGCCGGCATGGTATCAAGGTTAAGAAATTCGGGACGTCGTGATGACGTCAAGCGTAAGCAGCCCGGAGTGGTCTCGCTCACACTCTGCGCGCCCGAGGCTGCTAGCCTCGCGACCCTATTTGCCTGTCCACTGTCGTAAGCCCGACAGGTGTGTCGGAGCAATCCGAAGGAATGTGACACGGGAAGCCTATTCATGAACCGAAACAGCTCTTTGGGCTGGCATAGCTCTTGCGCTTTGAACTGCGACATCACGCAGCAACGGAGCCGTTCATGTCTGCACCGGCAATTTCGCTTGAGAGCCTCAGCACGACATTCGGTGACCAGTTGCTTGGCACCATGAAACTCGGGGGCTGCGCGTCTTCGTCCTGCGGCTCGTCGACAAAGCCCGACGACACGGATCCGGCTGTCTGGGAGAAGATCAAGGATCACCCCTGCTTTTCAGAAGAGGCGCATCACTATTTCGCGCGTATGCACGTCGCGGTCGCGCCGGGCTGCAACATCCAGTGCAACTACTGCAATCGCAAATATGACTGCGCCAACGAAAGCCGGCCTGGGGTGGCCTCTGAAAAGCTGACGCCCGATCAGGCGCTACGCAAGGTGATCGCGGTCGCCAATGAGGTGCCGCAGCTTTCCGTGCTCGGCATCGCCGGACCGGGCGACGCCTGCTACGACTGGAAGAAGACGAAGGCGACCTTCGCCAGGGTCGCCAGGGAAATCCCAGACATCAAGTTTTGCATATCCACGAATGGGCTGGCGCTGCCCGACCATGTCGATGAGCTTGCTGACATGAATGTCGATCACGTGACGATCACGATCAACATGGTCGACCCTGAGGTCGGTGCAAAGATCTATCCTTGGATCTTTCACGATCATCGCCGCTACGTCGGCATTGAAGCCACCCGGATCCTGCACCAGCGGCAGATGTTGGGCCTGGAGATGCTGACCGCGCGGGGCATCCTCACCAAAATCAACTCGGTGGTGATCCCGGGCGTGAATGATGAGCATCTGATCGAGGTGAATAGATGGATTAAGGAGCGAGGCGCGTTCCTGCACAACCTTATGCCGCTGATTTCGGACCCGGCCCACGGCACGCACTACGGTCTGAGCGGGCAGCGCGGCCCAAACGCAATGGAGATGAAGGCTCTTCAGGATCGTGTCGAAAACGGCGCCCAGTTGATGCGCCACTGCCGGCAGTGCCGGGCAGATGCCGTGGGCCTGCTCGGAGAAGATCGTGGCCAGGAATTCACAGTCGACCGGATTCCCGGCGAGGTCACCTACGATGCCAGCAAACGCAAGGCCTATCGGGAGCTGGTCGCGGAGGAGCGCCGTGATCACGTCGAGGCTAGGAGAGAAGCGATCGGATTGGTCAAGGCAGCGAGCCCCGGCAAGTCCCTTCTCTTCGCGGTGGCGACCAAGGGCGGCGGCCGCGTCAATGAGCATTTCGGCCATGCGAAGGAATTCCAGGTTTATCAAGCCTCGCTGAAAGGGATCAGCTTCGTCGGGCATCGGAAGGTGGACAAGTATTGCCTTGGCGGCTGGGGCGCAGAAGCCGCCCTCGATGGCGTCATCGCAGCGCTTCAAGGCATAGATATCGTGCTGTGCGCCAAGATTGGAAATTGCCCGCAGGATCAGCTCGCGGAGGCTGGAATCAGAGCCACCGACGCCTGTGCCCATGACTATATCGAGACAGCAATCAGCGCGATTTACATCGCCGCATCTGGGACCCCCACACTCGCGGCGACGGCCTGAGCTGTCTCATTCATTCGGACCAGGAGTTAAAATGGCTTTCAAGATCATCGCATCCCAATGCACCCAATGCGGCGCCTGCGAATTCGAATGTCCTTCCGGCGCGATCAAGTTCAAAGGCGAGAGCTACGTGATCGAGTCACAGAAGTGCACCGAATGCGAGGGGGTCTTCGATGCGCAGCAATGTGCCTCGGTATGTCCGGTGCCGAAGACCTGCGTTCCTGCGTAACGGACATTGGACTGCCGACATGGTTGGGGGCTGCCTACGCAGGACGCCTGGAACGCCTTGTTCGCAATCTCAGCCGCAAGAGAAATCAGGGAACGGACATGTCGCTCGGACGCGAAGAGGAGATCGAAATCCGCAGGCCTCCACGATTCATGCCGGGAGAGCGGGTACGTGCCACTCGCCACATAAAGAATGACGGCACCTATCCTGGCAGGGAGATCGGCGAAAATCTCGTGCGGAAGGGGGACGAGGGATATGTGCGCGACATTGGCACCTTCCTCCAGCAGTTCTTCATCTATGCGGTCGAGTGGATCGACCGTGGCACCGTCGTCGGTATGCGAGCGCGTGAACTGATGAGCCTCGACAAGGCCGAGGCGCCCTGCAGTGCTGAAAGCAATACCAATGAAGGGACGGCCAGATGAAAGTCATGATCCGCAGGACCGATGCTGGTTTGTCGGCGTATGTCCCCAAAAAGGACCTCGAAGAGCCGATCATCAAACTCGAGAAGGAAGAGTTGTGGGGCGGAACGGTCACGCTCAGGAACGGGTGGCGGCTCCTCCTACCCGATCTCCCACATGATACGCGTCTGCCGATCACCGTCGAGGCAAGGAAGATTTCCGAAGAGGGCTGATGCTGCCCCTAGGTGCGTCGCGAGGAAACGAGATGAACACGATCCTGACATCGGGCCACCTCGTCATTGTGCGGGACAGTTTTGCTGAAAAGCTGCTTGACCTGGCGAAGGGAGCGCTCGCCGCCGATGAGGTGATCCCCTATCTCGGTCCGGGTCTTCTTGAGTTGAACTGTGTGGAACCGCCTGTGCCGCATACCCCGGAGGTTGTTGCCGCGGCACTCAATGCACGGGCTCCAGCCCCTTCCAGGATCCGCACCAATATGTGGTCGGTTGCGCAGTTCATCGAACAGCGCCGGCATCGCCGGACGCTTCAAGCTTGGATGACCGACATATTCGCAGCGCCGGTGGGGCCGACCCCCTTCCACGCCTGGCTCGCAAGGCTGCCACTCTCCCTCATCATCGACAGCTGGTATGACAGCGCGATGCGCACGGCTCTGGTAGAGACCGGCCGAACGGACGTCGTTGAGATACAAGGCGTCACGCGCGCGAATGAAATCGGCAACATTTGGACGAAAACCTACGATTTGTCCGGGAGGGAGCTCGACCCCCGATTGGGGGCCAAGACGGTTCTCTATTCACCTCACGGGAGTATTACGCCCGCGCAAAACTTTCTCGTCGCAGATTCCGACTACGTCGAAGTCCTGTCCGAAATTGATATCCAGACACCGATCCCAGACGCTGTGAAGGAACAGCGCATCACCCGTGGATTTTTCTTCGTTGGCTGCCGCTTCAACGATCAGATGCTGCGCACCTACGCCAGACAGATCATGAAGCGCTCCCGCGGTCCCTATTGCACCGTAATGGACGCGGAAACCCTGACCAGAAACGAAGCGCGTTTCCTTGCGGCAAGCGGAATCACGGTGATCGACATGCCACTAAGTCAAGCGGCGGCTCGGCTTGTGGGAACGGGCACGGCTGCAGGTTGAGGACGGGATTAACAATGGCGGATACCTTTGATGATGTCTGCTTCGGCTTTCCTCGAAGGCGCAAAATGCAGTCGGGAATACACCCGTGAACAGTGATGCTGCCAGCAGCGCAACGAACGCACTGAATTCGTTGACCCATGTTGAAGCGGCGCGCTGGGGCCGGGATTTGAGTACGCTGTTGCGCATCACGCGTATGAATCTGCGCCATCCGTGGCAGGTTGCCCTCGCTATGGGCTCGACGATCATGGCGGCAATCCTCCAGTTGCTCATTCCCCAGCTTCTCGGCCGGGCTGTCGACCAGACCCAGACAGCTATCGGGGGCGGCGTCGCGGGGGCCGCGGCAGGCCAAGCGCTCTGGGCCCCGGCTCTCCTGCTGCTCGCCGTCAGCGCGCTACGCGGCGTTTTCACGATGGCGCAGAACTATTTTGCCGAAGCCGTCGGGCATCATGTCGCGTACGAATTGCGGCTCGCCTACTACGACAAGATCCAGCGTCTCAGCTTTTCCTTTCACGACCGGGTCCATTCAGGCGATCTGATAACCGCCGGAATGCTCGATCTCGAAGGCGTGCGGATGTATTTTTCCACCGGGCTCATGCGGGTGCTCCTGCTGACGATGCTGATCGGGATTGGCGCTTACATGATGATCTCGACCGATCCCATGCTCGGCTTGGCCGCGCTCAGCTTCGTGCCTTTTGTCGCTTGGCGCTCATCGACCACACAGCTTAGGCTGCGCGCCACCTGGCTCGACCTCTATGAGCGCCTTTCGGTACTAAGCCGCGTGATGAAGGAAAATCTCGCAGGTATCCGCGTGGTCCGCGCTTTTGCGGCTCAATCCTATGAGATGCTGAAGTTCGACGGCGCTTCCAAGAACGCGCTCGACCTCGCCAACGATCTCGTTGACATCTACGTACCCAACACGTCGGCGATGACCTTGTCCTACTTTTTCGCAATGGGATTGGTGCTTGGGATCGGTGGCAACAAGCTCGTCGCTGGCGAGATCAGCGTCGGAACCATGGCGACCTTCCTGACCTTCATGACCATGCTGCAAATGCCAGTCCGCCAGATCGGTCTCATGGTCAATGCGTTTGCCCGCGCTTCTAGCTGCGGTTCGCGGCTTTTCGGTCTCCTCGATCAGGAGATCACAATCAGGGATGCTCTCGAGGCCAGACCGCTTGAGATAAGTGACGGCACTCTGCGCTTCCACAATGTCTCATTTGCATACCCCAACGCCGAAAACCGCGCCATTCTGAAGAACCTCAGCTTTGAGGCGCGGAGAGGCGAGTCGATCGCGATCGTCGGTCCGCCGGGTTCCGGCAAATCGACGATGGCTCATCTGGTCCCCCGCTTTTACGACGTGACCGGTGGCGCCATCACGTTGGACGGCCAGGACATACGCAATGTCACCCTCGAGAGCCTTCGCAAGGCGGTCGCGGTTGTACAGCAGGATGCGTTCCTATTCACCACAACGATCGAGAACAACATCGCTTATGGCGATCCCTGGGCGAAGAGACAGCGAATTGAACGCGCTGGAGAATTCGCCCAGCTCCACGACTACATCCTCGGGCTCCCGGCAGGGTATGAGACGGTCGTGGGCGAACGCGGCGTTTCTCTCTCTGGCGGCCAGCGCCAGCGTCTCACGATTGCTCGCACCATGATGCTGCGCCCCTCCGTCATCATTTTCGACGACTCGATGGCCGCGATCGATGCCGGCACCGAGCTGCGCATTCGCGCGGCGATGCGGCGCTTCGCCAAGGATCGGGTGACGATCATCATCGCGCACCGGCTGAGTGCGCTTAAGCATGCCGATCAAATCCTTTTTGTCGATAACGGCGAAATCGTAGAACGCGGCACGCATGAAGAGCTTCTGGCGAAGCGGGGACGCTACAGGGCCCTTTACGATCTCCAGACGCGCCCGGGTGATAGCATTATTAGCCAGGATGGGGGCGCCCGCTGATGGACCAGGGCCCCGGCGAACTCGAAGCCGAACGTGACGACGGGAGACGCCCTCCGCGCGCGGTCGTCGGCTCGCACCGGATCGAGGAGGAGATGTTCGGCCGGGCTTTCGACAAGAGCATCCTCCGTCGCATCTGGGGCTTCGTCCATCCCTACCGGGCAAAGGTAGTTGTCACGATTGTCGCGATGCTGATCTTCACCGGGACGCAGCTTCTCATCCCCTTGATCATCCGCTACTCGATCGACCTCGGCATGAACCCGGCAAGGCCCGATCGCTCAGCCCAGCTTGCGGCCGTCGGCGCGTTCCTTTCGGCGATTTTGGTCAATTTCGCCGCCGGCTACATGCAGGAAGCCTTGGATGGGAAAATGGCCGAAACTGTCCTGTTCGACATCCGCCGCGCCATGTTTGGCCATCTGCAAAAGGTTTCGCTCTCTTTCATGGACAAGACCGAGGTCGGACGCCTGATGTCGCGCCTGCAAGGCGACGTTAACTCCATACAGGAGTTCCTGGAAACCTCGGTATATTCCCTAGGCGATGTTGCGCTTCTCTTCGGCATCGTTTTCGTAATGCTGTGGCTCGACTTTCGCCTCGGCCTCCTGACGCTATCGGTTCTGCCGATCCTGGTGATCGTCCGCATTGTCTGGCTGCCGCGTGCCCGCGACGCCTTCATGGCTGCACACGAAACCAATTCCGCCGTCAATGGCGCGCTGGCCGAAGCCATTCACGGCGTGCGGACCATACAGTCAATGGACCGCCAGCAGGTGAATTTCAGTCTTTTTGACGATCGGGCCCATGCCAACCTCAGGACCCACCTGATCGCTGCCAGATATGCACTGGTCATGGTGCCCATCGTCGATGGCATCACCGGCCTCGCCTTGGCCGCCGTTATTGTGGTCGGCGGCTCGATGGTCATGAATAGCTGTATAGATGTGGGCGTGTTGGTAGCCTACCTATTTTACATCCAGCGCTTCTTTGACCCGATCCGCTCACTCACCCTGCAATATTCGGTCATGCAACGCGCCATGGCCTCAGGCAAGCGCCTGACCGATGTGCTCGACGTCAAGATCGATGTTAAGGACAAACCCAATGCCGAGGTGCTTTCGCCCGAAATGGACGGCTCGGTCGAGTTTAGGGACGTCACCTTTGGCTACGATCCGAACCGTTCGGTTCTGAAAAATGTCTCGTTCAAGGTCAATCCGGGCGAGACGGTCGCACTAGTCGGACCGAGCGGTTCTGGCAAATCGAGTGCGATGGCCCTGGTCCACCGCTTCTATGATGTTCAGCAGGGTCAGGTGCTGGTTGGCGGACATGATGTACGCGACCTCACCCAGGAATCGCTCGGCCGCCAGGTCGCCATGGTGCTGCAGGAGCCATTCCTGTTCACCGGGACGGTCTTCGAGAACATTCGATACCATAAGAGGGAAGCCACGCGCGACAAGGTGATCGAGGCGGCCAACGCCGTCGGCGCGCATGACTTCGTCATGAGCCTCGCCGACGGGTATGAGACCCAACTTGGCGAACGCGGCGACAACTTATCTCTCGGCCAGCGCCAGCTTATCAGTTTCGCCCGCGCCCTCGTCGCTGACGCCAAGATCCTCGTGCTCGACGAAGCTACCGCCAACATCGACAGCTACACGGAATTGCAGATTCAGAAGGCCCTGATCAAGCTGCTTGAAGGGCGGACTGGCCTCGTCATCGCCCACCGTCTCGCCACGGTCCGGGGGGCCGACCGCATCATCGTGCTTCAGAATGGCCAAGTTGTTGCGACTGGCAACCACGATGAGCTAATAGCCATGGGCGGCCTGTATTCCAAACTCTACTATCTCAACTACGCCTCCTTCGACGACCTTCCCGAACACGATACCACCGTCCAAGCTGGCTCTCAGACCTGACATCTTGGCGGCCGTGTGGTAGTGGCGTTGAGTTTCGGTGTCGGCAGACCACTCAGGCCACCGCATCCGGCCAGCGGCCAGCATTCAAGAACGAGCACTCCTCGCAGTTCGTGAAGACCGCTGCGAACGATTTCCTCCAGCATCGTATCCGACCGCGGTGCACCACCATCATCGGGCGAGCTCGCTCGAGGTGTTGGCTCGGCGTCGCAAAGCCGCTCGCGAGCGCGCCCTCAATAGCGCCGTAGCGAGTGACGGCTTTGCTACCGACGGGCCGCTGATGAAGCTGGATTAATGGGCGCCGCACCGACGCCGCCCCGGGCGAGAAGAACCTCCTGCGGCTGGCTATGGGCAACGACTAGCGCCAGCGCGACGAGCAGACGCGTGCCGGCATCGTGACGCGCTCGGCTACCCTCTCCTTAGGATCGTGCATGTTCACACGATGGCCCAGACGCCAGCCAACGCACAAAGCTGGTATTCTGTGCCGCCTGCTAGTCGTCAGTTTGGCCTCCTCCCGATTGCCCGCCCCACCACGTGCAAGCTCGAGCACATGGTCAGCCAAGTCGAGCCATGATTTCGGACTGGATGGTCGTCGCGGTGTAAAGAGAAGCATCTAGCGGCAGATTTCCAAATGCCATTTGACAAAGCAGGTAGTTGGCACCTGCCTCTTCCAACTGATCTAGCAGAGCTTTTCGCACAGACTCTGCTGATCCTACGACGCACAATTCACTCTCGACTGCCGCATCGAAGGTCAGCGGCAAGTTTGGTGGAGTGGGGATAGCGTTAAGCTCGTAAAGGAATTGGAAGCTCTTGAGCCAGCGTGCGTAAGCAGGTGCCGCGAGCGAATAGGCATGTGTGTCACAACGCCCAATCACGACCATGCGGAGCAATCCGACAAATCGCCCTTGATCCCCCCCGCCTGCGTTGTCCTCTCGATAGGCGCGGAACGCATCAGTAGTTTTGCGAACAGAAGAGGAAGGTCCTACACACGCGATATTTGTTCCATTCGCAGCGGCCCAAGCTGCGGACTCGGGTCGATTGGCAGCGACCCATGTGGGCGGATGTGGACGCTGATGAGGTCTTAGCGTCAAAGGAACGTCATTGAGATCAAAATGGCGGCCTTGATAGCATAGCGTGCCGATCTCCCTCGAATTAACAAGTATTTGCATGAGAATTTCGCTGGCTTCGGCATAACGGCCCGGCACCGCGTCCGCACCAATCCCGAAGTAGCCCAATTCGGTCGGGAGAGCACCGCGCCCTATGCCCAGTTCGAGCCTGCCACCGCTCAACTGGTCCAGCATACAGATCTCTTCGAACGCACGCAGCGGATGATAAAGCGCAAGCAGCATCACCAAGGGTCCGAGACGCAAGCGCCGGGTGCGCTGGGCGACGCTCGATAAGAACAGATTCGGCGATGGACCTCTCCCATGGGGAGTACAGTGGTGTTCTGCGAGATGATAGGCATAGAACCCTAGCTGATCGCACGCCTCTGCTAATATGAGGCGATCTTCGTACTGCCGGCCTATATCGCGGCCATCCTCATCCAAATGATCGAAGATGCCGAAAGCCAGGTTTGAAGGAAAGACGTTTGTCACTCTTTAAGTCCCCGATTTTAAAAGCAGGCTGTTTTCTTGCTGGGGTCACCAAGCAAGTCGGATGAGATGTGTGTGATCGCGATTAGCTTCAGCGTAACGAAGAAGCAGAGCCTGACGCTTCCCTGCCCCTGGAGCTTGGCACCGTTAAGCTTCCAGCAATGTCGCCAGCGGCAGCAAGAAATTCATCCATCTGCTCTTTTGTGCCGATGCTGACGCGGATACAGTGTTCCAAGCCTTTGTCCGGAAAAAACGCGACAAGTATCTTTTGCCTCTCCAATGCGGCTTGCCACCATGAGCCGTCCTGTCCCGCGGGCACACGGGCCAGCAAGAAATTTGTGCGGGAGGGTGTTACGGAAAATCCGAGTTGCGATAGTGCAACTGTCACTCGCTCTCGTTCATCCTTGATGTGCTTGTGGTTGTCTGCGTAGGCGCCGCGATGCGCAAGCACGCTGATACCAACGGCATGCCCGATCACGTTCATGTTGAAGACGTTCTGGATGTTTCGCAGCCTTCCAATAATTTCAGGGTGACCGAAACCGAAACCGACGCGAATGCCGGCGACGGCATAGCTTTTCGAGAATGACCTCAAGATCAGAAGGTTCGAATACCGGTTGATGAGGCGCAGTCCGTGATCGGGTGCAAAGTCTACGTAGGCCTCATCGAGGACAATCAAGCGGTCCGATTGTGCTACGAGGCGTTCGATATCGCTTATCGGGAGGAATGTTCCGGTCGGATTGTTTGGATTGGCCAACATAATAAACTTGGCGTCTTTTGCCGGACCAGAAAGCAATTGCTCCATTGGCAGGGAATGAGCTTGACATCCGATTTCGAGGAACTCAGCGCCCTGGAGCATGGCAAGTTTGCGGTTGAACGAAAACCCTGGCGACATCATCGCAACCTTGTCGCCGGGTGCGAGGAAAGCTCTGTAGATCAGTCCGAGCAGTTCAGACGACCCGTTGCCAGCGATGACCTGATCCCTGGAAACGCCATAGGTGCTGGACGCTGCTTCCCTCAATCTTAAGTTATCGTCATCCGGATATAGATACTGGCGCTTGAGGGCCGCCACTGCACTTTGCATTATGATTGGCGGCAACGGAAACGGGTTCTCATTCGTATTCAGCTTGATAAGATTTGCGTCCGGCGCTGGTCCGTTGGACGGCAGAGCATCCAACTGTCGTGTCACTTGCGAAAGAGCCGAAAGCACAGTTTGCAGTTTTGCGTCGGACATATTTGACTCCGTTTCAGTACAGGGGGCATGCGTATGAGCTCGCAACGAGAGCAACATGGCGGACGGGATTGACGATGGCAGGGTTGCCTTTCACACAATGGTCGCAGCGCCGGCTGAGATGGGAATTCAGCCAGGCTGTCCTCGGTCGAATCGAGTTGACGCGCACGCGGATCTGCATCGCTGCGCGGCGCCAAGGCGCTAAGCGGCTCAGCTCATGCCCAGGGTCATGCTTTCAAAGACGCTTGATCTCGACGCCGTATTTCCTCAGCACGTAGCCAATCTGGCGCGGGGTCAGCCCAAGCAAGCGCGCTGCCTTTGCCTGCACCCAGCCACATCTTTCCATGGCAGCAATGACGCGCTCTATGTCGGGCGTCCTCGCGCCAATTGGGTGGGTTGCGCCGGCAAGCGGGCCTGTAGTCGCGGCCGAACTGGCGGCCTCGTCCGGGGGCGTGGCCAAATTCGCTGACTCCGGCAGGATCGGCGGTGGTTGCAGCGCGGCCTTGCCCGATCTGCACTTCCACAGCGCCTCGGCAAAGCATTGGCCTTGGGAGCAGGCAAAGTCGTTTCTCCCGATTGACAGTCCCTCGGCCAGGATCGCTGTCCGGTGCACGCAATTTTCAAGCTCGCGAATGTTGCCGGGAAACTCACATTTCATCAGCACTTCAATCGCACGCGGATCGAAGGTGAGCGTACAGCCGTTCTCGTTGTTGAACTTCTTGAGAAACTCAGCTGCGAGGAGCGGAATATCGCTGCGCCTTTGGCGCAATGCTGGTACCAGCAAGGGAACCACGTTGATGCGGTAGTATAGGTCGGCGCGGAACTCATTCCTTGCAACCGCCTCTTCCAGGTTCCTGTTCGTGGCGGCAATCACGCGAACATCGACCTTGATGGTCTGATTGCTGCCGACGCGCTCAAACTCCTGCTCCTGCAGCACGCGCAGTAGCTTTGCCTGGAACGAGGCCGAGATCTCGCCAATCTCATCCAGAAACAACGTCCCCTTGTCAGCGAGCTCAAAGCGCCCCTTGCGGGAATTGAATGCGCTTGTGAAGGCACCCTTCTCATGACCGAACAATTCGGATTCCAGGACTGTCTCTGGGAGCGCTGCACAATTGAGTTTAACGAAGGGCCGCTTGGCGCGCGGCGACAACTCGTGAATTGCCTTGGCAGCCAGCTCCTTCCCGGTACCGGACTCACCTCGCAACAGAACTGTGGTTTTTGCCTTCGCTACGACCGCGATCTTCTCCAGCAGGGCGCTTATCGCCGGACTGTCACCAATCATCCCCTCGACGTGAACCTTTTTGCGCCGGGGTGCAGGGTGCTTAACATCAGAAAATTTCGTTTGCAGCCGATGTTCCAGCTCCGGCGTTCGCTCGCGGTCGGCCGCGGAGAAGCGATGCAACTTGACTGTCTGTCCCACCATGTTGGCAATCATGGTAAGCAGCCGGACATCATCGTCGAGCCGATAGCATGACCTGCTTTCCAAAACCCGGTCCAAAGTCAGCGCGCCTATGGCGTTCCCATCAACACGAATGGGAACGCCGATGAACGACACGGTGTCGGAGGCCCCAAGCACCTCGATATCAGCGGCAGTGAAGGTCGGATGCATCGCTATGTCCTCGGCGAGGAGCGGCGTGTCGGTCGTCACAATCTGGTCGATGGCGTTGCGCGGCAGGCGCGACCGGGAGGGCTCATTGCCGTTCGTGCCGCAGCCGCTGGCCACTGTGATGTCCAGTCCGCCCTCGGCATCGCAGAGAGCGATGATGCCGTGCCGCATCTGCACAAACGAGTGCAGGAGGTCGACTACCTTGGCCAACTTGAGTTCGAGCCGGGCGGCATCGGCGAGTACTTTCGATATTTCGAAGATGCCGGTTAGCGCGCGCTCGTGCAATGCCACATTCGCAGGATTCGTGTCGGGCTTTGGACAACCTTTTATCGCATTCGGCAGCGATATGCCGCAGTCGCGGGCATTCTGTTCTGACTTGCTAATGTTGTGGTGCATGTGATCCTCGATCTCGCGCCATCAAATCTAGGCTGGCGGCATGTGCGCCCGCGACGTCGCGGGCACGCGCGAATATGCTCCGACGTGAACTCGTGCCGCCGCCGCGTGGTCGAGTGCAAAGCGGGTCTAGCCCTGACGCATCGCTTGGCTACTCCCTCCACGAGGCTTGGCCATGTTATTGGCTTGCCCCGGGCAAACACACGTTGTTTTCAAAAGACTGGAGCGAGGCGGCATAGTCAATCGAGCTTTCTTTCATCTGTGAAAGGAAACCTCGCGGCCTATGATAGGATTCATCAGTTCTATCTTTGCGTTGAAGCAGAAATACCTGGGCCGGCCATGCGTTGCCCGAGCGGCTGACCGCGCGGAGTGTAAATGCGAGGCCGTGCCATTCACCAGCGCCCGCGAAGGAGGGTCGGGAGCGATAATAACCGCCAACGGCACTGGTCGGTTGCGGCAACCGCCATCTTTCTCGAGTTGATCAGGCGGCGGCGATGTCGGGTGTGAAGGCGCGAAGCTGGCGTTGAGTACGACTTCCTAGGCGGTGCTCGCAACTTCTGAATCGCATCGTCGTGGTCAGCACCATCACCGGCCTGGGGCCGAAATCGGCACACTCAATGAGCGTATCGAAAAGTCTGAACAGATTACGATGCGACCGCTTGAAAACGGCTGCCCCTGCTGCGGGCGTTGATTTGCAAAATGGGTCGTCCAAAAGGCCGTCCGAATTTATTCTGTGATTGCAGTGGCTGCATGGTCGTAGGCTGTCTAGAAACGAGCGCTTCCGAACAGGGGTAAGTTAGCCTGTCATCTGGACGGCCTTGAACAGGCGACCTATTGGTACGCGCTGGCGCCAACGATGGGGCCCGGTCCAAAGCCGGCTAACGAGGAACCCACCACGCTCTGTGCAGCAAAACCGCTAGCCAGAGGGATCGACCGGCAGCACTCTGCCACAGACCATCAAGGGCGTTGGGACCGCGGCCTTGCCCGCTGGTCTGACACCGCATTCCTCCATCATTGGCGAGCCCACATCAGTTCAGGTGATGCGGATTCATCTGGCATGGGTATTGCGGCGGCGTTGGTGCAGCGTTCGACCGGAGCGCCGCGATAGGGAGAAGCCCGGGAGAAGTCACGCCACCTCGATCCGGTCAGGGAGAGAGAAACAGTGTCAGCTGCACAAGTCCGCGGCGCGAGTCCCGCGCCCCGCAAACCCTTCTACACCAAGCTCTACGCCCAGGTGCTTGCCGCCATCGCGCTCGGCGTCGCAATTGGCTATTTTTATCCGGAGACCGGCGAGAGCCTGAAGCCGCTGGGTGATGCCTTCATCAAGCTGGTCAAGATGATCATCGCGCCTGTCATCTTCCTGACAATTGCGACCGGCATTGCCGGCATGAACGATCTTCATAAGGTCGGCCGGGTCGCCGGCAAGGCAATGGTTTATTTCCTCACCTTCTCAACGCTCGCGCTGATCGTCGGCCTCATCGTCGCCAATGTCGTCCAGCCTGGCGACGGCCTGAACATCGATCCGGCCTCGCTCGATGTCCAGGCCGTGAATACCTATGCCGCAAAAGCCAAAGCGCAGTCGGTCACCGGCTTCCTGATGAACATTATCCCGCCAACGATCGTCGGTGCCTTCGCGGAAGGCGACATCCTGCAGGTGCTGTTCTTCTCGGTTCTGTTCGGCATGGCGCTTGCGATGGCCGGAGAGGCGGGCAAGCCTGTCGTTTCCTTCCTCCAGGCGCTCATTGTGCCTGTCTTCAAGCTCGTCGGAATTCTGATGAAGGCCGCGCCGATCGGCGCTTTTGGCGCGATGGCCTTCACCATCGGCAGATATGGCATCGGTTCGGTAGTCAACCTCGCGATGCTGGTCGCGACGTTCTATTTCACCGCCTTCCTCTTCGTGTTCGGGGTTCTCGGCGCAGTCTGCCGTTACAACGGCTTTTCGATTTGTTCTCTCATTCGTTACATCAAGGAAGAGCTGCTGCTTGTCCTCGCAACGTCCTCCTCGGAGGCGGCGCTCCCGTCGCTGATGGAGAAAATGGAGAAGGCGGGCGCCAGGCGTTCGGTTGTGGGTCTCGTCATCCCGGCCGGATATTCGTTCAATCTGGACGGCACGAATATCTACATGACGCTAGCGGCTCTCTTCATCGCACAGGCGACGAACACGGATCTGTCCATCGGCGATCAGGTGCTGCTGCTGCTCGTAGCAATGCTTTCCTCCAAGGGCGCTGCAGGTGTGACAGGTGCGGGCTTCATCACCCTGGCGGCTACGCTCGCGGTAGTTCCGAGTGTTCCCGTTGCTGGGATGGCACTGATACTCGGCATCGACCGATTCATGTCCGAATGCCGGGCGCTGACGAATTGCGTCGGCAACGCAGTGGCATCCCTCGTCGTCGCACGCTGGGAAGGAGAGTTGGACCGAGCACAGATGAAAGCTGCCTTCAGCGGTCATCAGCTTACCGAGGCATCAAACCGGCTACCCTCCTGCAAGTAAGGTGGGCGGCCCACGACCTGTCAAGTCGCTTAGCTGGCCACATAACTGAACGACCGACCCGCAGCCTCTAAACGGCTCCTCACGGACCATGTATCAGAAGCGCTAAATGTGTGAGTGCAAATCTTCACCGCCCTTTAAGCGAATGAGCCTTTCAGTATACCCGGCCGGTTTACGTCTGCAATGATGTTCGTCCAACACGCTGTGCCCATTCGTATGGGACGTCTTCGTTTTGCCACCCGAAACCGAAACGCGTTAGGCGGACAGAGAGCCGGCCCGCGTCAAAAACCAATCAGAATAGGACCTATGACCAAGCGCCCCACAATTGCCGATCTCGCCCGCGAAGCCCGAGTCAGCGTAGCAACGATCGATCGGGTTCTGAACGCCCGCCATCCGGTGCGCGAGGAGACCGCGCGGCGGGTCCACGAGGCCGCCCAGGCGATCGGCTATCATGCTGCCGGGCTAATCAAGCAGCGGTTGCGGCGAGACCTACCGCACTACCGTCTGGGCTTCATCTTGAGAAAACCGGCCCAGCATTTCTACCAAGATTTTGCGCGCGAGGTCGAAGCATCGGTCAATTTGGCCCAGTCCTTCCACGGGATTCCGCTCGTCGAATTCGCCCCGTCACATATGCCGAGCGACCTGATCGCGCCGCTCAAGGAGTTGGGCGCACGCTGCCATGCAATCGCGATGGTGGCACCGGACCACCCGAAAATCACAGCAGCGGTTGAGGACCTCAAGGCCAAGGGCATTCCGGTTTTCTCGCTGCTTTCCGACTTCGCCGCCGGCGTGCGACAGGGGTATATCGGCCTTAACAACCGCAAGGTGGGGCGCACGGCCGCTTGGATGGTGTCCAAGGTCGCAAAACGGCCCGGCAAAGTGGCGGTGTTTGTCGGCAGCCATCGTTTCCAGGGGCACGAGCTCCGTGACGTCGGCTTTCGCTCCTATTGCCGTGAGAACGCGCCCACGTTCGAGGTGCTGGATCCGGTCATGAACCTCGAGAAGCGGCAGATCACCTACGAGGCAACGCTTGATCTCATGCAGCGGGAGCCCGAGCTCGTCGGCTTCTATGTCGCCGGCGGCGGCATGGAGGGCGCGATCTCCGCGCTCCGAGAAGAGGGCAAAAGTCGGGATCTCGTCGCGATCGTGAATGAAATCACACCTGAGTCTCGGGCAGCGCTCGCAGATAACATCGTCACGATGGCGGTCGCCACGCCAATGCGCCGGCTTTGCCAGGAGCTGATAACGCTGATGACACGGGCTATCGAGACCGGCACCGCTGAAACACCCGGACAGACATTTCTGCCGTTCGACATCCATCTGCCGGAAAATATATGAAGGCGGAAGCGCGAGGTAGATTGCCTAGATCCGCAGCGTCAACCTCCACCGGCTTCACTTGCCAACATGCCCCACGTTCTCGTGCAGGGGGTGTGGTCAAATGATCCCGCGCGGCAAGAGCCGAGCGAGGCCAGCACAGTCCATTTGGGGTCGACCTCGTCGACCGCCATCTCCTCGCCTGGCTGCACGTGAAAAGCCGCGGCACAGCCGGCAAGGTAGGAATTTAACCGGGCTAACCATCTTCTGGGACTTCGCACGCAAATCGAGGCGGCAGTCAATTCAGTAGCAGCCCGGGCGTGTGTTCTGCTCATTCCGGCCCCTCGCACTTAGCAAGGAACTGCGCCGCTCTGCCGGGCCAAAGGCCCGACGCCCGAAGGGCAACCGCTCCTACGCGATCGCGTCCGCCTCAAGAAGCCGCCATCGAAAAGAATGCTCGCGTCGTCACCACCTACGGCCAAAGCGGGCAATCAAGGCAGCTGGCATCACTCTGCCACACATCCTTGACGAGCAACTCGCCTGAGATCAGCCCCAGAACGTAGGTAACACGCGCCGCGCCGGCGCTTGTCGAACATGCTGATCAGCCTGTCTTACAGGCGGTGATTAGGTGGGGCTCAACATCTTCCGGGACTTCGCACGCGATTTCGAGGTGGCAGTCGGTACCAAGAAACGAAAGGTCGGATCGGCGTGCCCGAGACGCTCAATGATTTCAGGCAAAGGCGCCAGGCGAGATGCCTCCTGCAACATCATTTCCCGCATCCACATGCTTGCCGGATCACTATTGTGAAGCTCAGGCCATTGGACGGCTTCCGTGAATGCAGGAGGAGGAAGTGGCGGCGGAAGTTGGACAATCCGCAGGGGTGTTGTTTTTGCGAAATGCTGCGCCAGCCGTAAGGGCATAGTCCCGATGCGGCTGGTGCCTGACAGGACGGGCGGGATCAGGCTAAAGCCCTGTACGACAACTTCGATACGTCTCTCGAAACCGTGCTCGAGCAAATACCATTCCTCCATGGTGGGCTGCCGGGTGTGCCTGAATTTGAGCACAACATGCCCCATGCACAAGTATCGCTCGAATGTAAGTGGCTCCGACAGCTGCTTGTTCGTGCCGCAGCCTACGCCTACGAGCTTATCTTCGAACAGGGCTGCGCGAGGATATTTCGACATGAACACTTCCGGCATAATCAGAAAATCAACGTCGCCGCGCCGGAGAAGCTCCTCGGGGTCGTCGCAAATAGGCAGACATTCAAAGCGAACGGCGGGAGCTTCCCGCGCAGCGCGCTCTACTATCTTCCTAAAAAATACGAGCGTGATGTAATCGGAAAGCATGATTCGGAAGAGACGATCCGATTGGGCCGGGTTGAAGGCGTCGGGGGAAATAATCGATAGCTGGATGTGCAGCAATGCGTCCCGGACTGCTGGGGCGAGCCCGTCGGCGCGCGGCGTCAAAATGAGCTCGCGGCCGTTCATCGTAAATAGCTCATCGTTGAAATAGGCGCGTAGCCGAGCAACGGCGGCGCTCATGGCCGGCTGGCTCAGGTTGATACTGCGAGCCGCGGCAGTGACTTTACGCTCCCTCATCAGAGCGTCCAGCACAACGAGGAGATTTAGATCCAGCCCTTTAAAACGCATGTCATGTTCTATCCAACGTGTGGATGCGTATCATTCAAACAATCAATTTTACGAATTTACGAGCCATGCATTAGAGGAACGGAAAGTGAGCGACGTCAAGCTCAAATCGACGACACGGGCCGGAACTCGAGAGAGCGTCTGGCTCACCTTCGCCAACGACAACGGCTGAGTGCAGCCACCAACGCCGCTTTGGTCGAGTAATGCGGCCGCAAAAACCAATATGAAGAGAGGTCCTGAATGCGCCATCAGGTGCAGTGGAAGTTGTGCTGGGAAAACGAGTTGCAGCTCTCCGATCACGTTAAGCTCGCCGAGTTCTTTCGTGATACGTACGGGCCGACTGGGGCGTCCAACGCAGAACCGTTCGAAGGTAGTCGAAGCTGGGCCGGAGCCAGGCCTGAACTCCGCGTAATCGCCTATGATTCAAGCGGTGTAGCGGCTCACATGGGCATACTGCGCCGTTTCATCAAGGTCGACGCGGTCGACCTGTTGGTGGCTGAACTGGGCCTGTACGGGGTACGTCCGGACCTTGAGGGTCTGGGAATCGCCCATTCAATCCATGTCATGCTTCCAATACTGCAGGAGCTTGGCGTTCCATTCGCTTTCGGAACGGTCAGGGACGCGATGCGGAATCATGTTGAGAGGTTCGGACGGCGATACAGCCCTATGGCCGTTTTGTCGGGAATTCGCGTGCGCTCCACCCGACCAGAGGCCCGCCTCGACCTGCCGCCCACACGCATCGATGACGCACTCACAATTGTTCTGCCAGTTGGACGGCCGATCAGCGAATGGCCCACGGGCACGATGATAGATCGGAACGGACCAGAGCTATGAGCCGGTCCGATTGCTTGTACGAAGTGCGCCGTGAGTGCTCTGACGGCACCGGCCGTCGAAGCGTTTATCTGACGTTTGACGACGGTCCCAATCCACTTTTCACACCGGAGATTCTCGACGTGCTGGCAGAGCAGCGGGTGCCGGCGACTTTCTTCGTCATCGGCGCCTACGCCTTAGAGCACCCATATCTAATCCAACGGATGATCGCAGAAGGGCACGAGGTGGGCAACCACACGATGTCTCATCCGGATCTGTACCAATGCGGTTTCGGCGAAGTGCAACGTGAGGTCTTTGAAGCGAACGACGCCATCATGAGAGCGTGCCCGCAGGCCTCGGTCCGCTTTGTTCGCGCGCCCTACGGCGCCTGGAGCGAAGAAGTCTGCACAGCATCACAGATCGCCGGGCTGGCGGCCCTTCATTGGTCCGTCGACCCTCGAGATTGGTCTCGCCCTGGAGTCGAGGCGATTATCGATAAAGTGCTCGCCTCCGTCCGGCCGGGCGCAATTGTACTCTTGCACGACGGATGCCCTCCCGGCGAGTTGAGCCAGGGCGCTCACGCCGGCATGCGCGACCAGACGGTCACGGCGCTGTCCCGGCTGATTCCAGCACTGCGTGAGCGCGGATTTGTAATCCGCTCACTTCCTCAACATCACTGAACAACGAGATCCCATGACTCTTCTTGGTACAACCAGCACTGTGGCCATTTCGCTTTATGCACTGCTCTCGACTGCCTATAAGAGCATGCAAGGGCTTTATGCTATGCCGACAAAGGATTCGTCGGCGTTGGAGGTTCTCGCCGGCTCCGACAAACTGCCCAGCGTCGATGTCATCGTCCCCTGCTTCAACGAGGATCCGCGCACGCTTTCAGAGTGCCTGGCTTCCATTGCAGACCAAGAATACGCCGGAAGACTTCGGGTCTATTTGGTTGATGACGGTTCTGGAAATCGCGAAGCCTTAGGAACTGTCCACGAAGACTACGCGCGCGACCCCAGGTTCGACATCATTTTGCTTCCCGAGAATGTTGGAAAGCGCAAGGCGCAGATCGCCGCGATACGACGCTCATCAGGGGATCTGGTGCTTAACGTTGATTCAGACACGGTACTCGCGCCCGACGTCATTTCCAAGCTTGTACCGAAGATGCGAGATTCAGCGGTCGGCGCAGTCATGGGTCAGTTGACGGCCAGTAACCGAACCGAGAGCTGGCTGACCAGGCTAATAGACATGGAGTACTGGCTGGCTTGCAACGAGGAGCGCGCGGCACAGGCTCGCTTCGGTGCCGTTATGTGCTGTTGCGGCCCATGTGCCATGTACCGCCGGTCTGCGCTCCTTTTGTTACTGGACCAGTACGAGTCGCAATTTTTTCGGGGCAAGCCAAGCGACTTCGGTGAGGATCGCCATCTCACTATCCTGATGCTGAAAGCAGGCTTTCGAACCGAATACGTTCCGAGCGCCATCGCGGCCACAGTCGTTCCGAACAGACTCGGACCGTATCTGCGCCAACAACTCCGTTGGGCACGAAGCACATTCCGGGACACACTGCTTGGGCTGCGCTTGCTGCCTAGCCTAAATAGCTATCTCACGTTGGACGTGGTCGGACAGAATCTCGGCGCGCTACTCCTCGCCCTATCGGTATTAACGGGCCTCGCGCATTTCGCACTGACAGGCACTGTGCCTTGGTGGACAGGACTGATGATTGTGTCCATGACCATGCTCCGATGCAGCGTGGTAGCATTTCGTGCTCGACAATTTCGATTTCTTGGCTTTTCGCTGCACACGTTCATCAACGTCTTTCTCTTGCTTCCGTTGAAGGCCTACGCGCTGTGTACCTTGAGCAATAGCGATTGGCTGTCGCGAAGCTCTGCTGTCGCTACATCGAACACTGGGGGAAAACAGGCCCCCACCCAAGCTCCGATCACTGGTTCCAGCAGGGCAGAACTCTCGCCCCATTCGGCTCCGCTTCGCAGGCTCAGTCTTGCGCGGGATTCTTCGGAATTAGTCCTGTCGGACAACATTTGCGGCGACGATTGATCGCAAATACCTAATGGACGAGAGGTGCACGAGTTTGACCCAGAACGTGAATCATCAGTTGCTTGATCGGGAATTGGCCGCCGACGATCCGTGGCGCCTCGACGGCAATCCATTCGAGCGGAAGCGCCACACGCAAATGCTCCAGCTGGCGCTTGCCCAAGGCTCCATTACAAATGCCCTCGAAGTCGGGTGCGCTGCCGGCGCATTCACGGAAAAACTAGCCCCCTACTGCCAAGGGCTCACCGTCATCGATGTCGTGGCGCAAGCGATTGCTCGAGCACGTCAACGGATAAAGGAGCCGTCGCGCATCAACTGGATAGTCTGCGATGTTCAACAGTTTTCGACCGACGAGTTGTTTGACGTGATCGTTGTGGCGGAGGTCCTCTACTACCTCGGAGACATAGCCGAGATGCGCGCGGCCGTCAAAAACCTGGTGCGGGTGCTTGCGCCAGGCGGGCATCTGATCTTCGGATCGGCAAGGGATGCTAATTGCCGTCGCTGGGGTCACGCCGCTGGTGCTGAGCCGGTCATCGCCATGCTGAACGAAACGTTGATCGAAGTAGAGCGGCTTGAGTGTCGGGGCGAGTCGGTCAACGAAGACTGCTTGCTCGTCCGTTTCCGGAACCCGATTTCCGCTTCCTGATGAATCTCGAATCTATCGCCGTTAACGTGGAGACACTATGCGCATCTGTGGTACCAAGCTGACCCATGATGGGGCGATCGCCCTGGTCCAGGATGGACGGCTCATCTTCTGCGATGACCAGGAAAAGCGGCACAACGATCCGCGATACCAATCCATCGATAATCTCGACGCAATTGTCGCCGCTTTAGCGGAGCAGCGGCTAGATCCTTGTGATGTCGATCAGTTCGTTATCGACGGCGGGGATGACGAAGACGAGTCACAGTTTCAGTTCGGCAGGGAACCAAGCAACCGCCAGTTTTGTCGTCCCTCTCGGTAAAATGAACCCATGTCCATGATAGCGATCGACCTTACTGACGTAAGCAAAACTTATGACAAGCTCGTTGTCGACAGGCTGTCGTTCCGCGTTGCGGCGGGTGAATGCTTCGGGCTCTTGGGACCGAACGGCGCGGGCAAAAGCACGATTGCGCGTATGGTCCTCGGCATGACATCGCCTGATGCGGGCAAGATTACTGTGCTCGGCGCTCCAGTGCCGGCGCGCGCGCGTTTGGCACGTATGCGCATCGGCGTGGTCCCGCAGTTCGACAATCTTGATGCCGCGTTCACTGTACGCGAGAACCTGTTGGTGTTCGGGCGCTACTTCCGGATGAGCAGACGCCAGATCGATGCGGTCATACCATCGCTGCTTGAGTTCGCCCGCCTCGAGAACAAAGCGGATGCGCGCGTCGCCGAACTGTCCGGCGGCATGAAGCGGCGCCTGACGCTCGCGCGTGCGCTCATCAATGACCCGCACTTGCTGGTGATGGACGAGCCGACCACCGGCCTCGATCCGCAGGCCCGCCACCTGATCTGGGATCGGCTGCGATCGCTGCTGGCGCGGGGCAAGACTATTCTTTTGACTACCCATTTCATGGAAGAGGCCGAGCGGCTGTGCGATCGGCTGTGCGTTATGGAGGAGGGGCGCAAGATCGCCGAAGGTCGCCCGTCCGAACTCATTGACGAGCAGATCGGCTGTGACGTGGTGGAGGTCTACGGCGGCAATCCGCATGAACTAGGTGCGCTGATCCGGCCGTACGCACAGCGCATCGAGGTGAGCGGTGAGACGCTTTTTTGCTATGCACCCGATCCGGAGCAGGTGCTGGCGCAGCTACGCGGGCGCACGGGTCTACGCCTTCTGCAGCGTCCCCCCAATCTCGAGGATGTGTTTTTGCGGTTAACCGGGCGCGAGATGGAGGACTGAACAATGGGCGAACGTTATGCGGCGGGCATGCCCGCCAATGCGTGGAATTGGGTCGCGGTTTGGCGCCGCAACTATCTTGGATGGAAGAAAATCGGGCTTGCATCGGTTCTCGGCAACCTCGCTGATCCGATGATCTATCTGTTCGGTCTCGGCTTTGGCATCGGAACAATGATAGGTCCTGTTGAGGGCACTTCGTACATTGCGTTTCTCGCGGCTGGCATGGTTGCCACAAGCGTGATGGCATCGGCGACCGCTGAAACGGTCTACGGGAGTTTCGGCCGCATGGGCGACCAGCGCACTTGGGAAGGAATGCTATGCACTCAGCTGACGCTCGGCGATATCTTACTCGGCGAATTGGCGTGGGCAGCCACGAAGGCCCTCATGGCGGGCACAGCAATCACTATTGTTGCTACCACGCTCGGCTACGCATCGTGGCCATCCATCCTCTGCTTGCTGCCAGTCATCGCTCTCAATGGCCTCGCCTTCGCGAGTCTAGCGATGGTCGTCACGGCGCTTGCGCCCAGTTATGAATATTTCATATTTTATAATACGCTTGTTATTACACCCATGCTGTTCCTTTGCGGCGCGATGTTTCCGGTCAACCAATTGCCCGGCGCTTTTCAGTATGCTGCCTCCTTATTACCGCTCGCACATGCAATCGACCTCATTCGTCCAGCGATGCTTGGCCGTCCGATTGACAAAATGGGCCTGCATATCGGCGCGCTTTGCATATACACAGTTTTGCCCTTCTTCTTTTCGATTGCTCTTTTTCGTCGAAGGCTGATGCGTTGACGCTACTCACCATTCGAATTGAATGTTTGGTCGCAACCCATTCACACGCCGCCTAGATCAAGACATGCGTTTTAAGGGACTCGATCTGAATCTCCTCGTTGTGTTGGACGCTCTGGTCAGGGAACGTAAAGTCACCGCGGCGGCCCGCAGTATTAACCTGAGCCAGCCGGCAATGAGCGCCGCCGTTGCTCGGTTACGCGCCTATTTCAGCGATGAGCTATTTACGATGAGCGGCCGCGAGCTCATTTTGACACCTCGCGCTGAGGGGCTCGCCCCAGCAGTCAGGGAGGCATTGCTGCACATCCAGCTATCGATTATTTCCTGGGACGCCTTCAACCCAGCCCAATCGGATCGTCGCTTCCGGATTATCCTTTCCGATTACATCACGCTCGTATTTTTTAAGAAGATCGTAGAACGTGCTGCGCGGGAAGCTCCCGCCGTCCGCTTTGAATGTCTCCCTATTTCCGACGACCCCGAGGAGCTTCTCCGGCGCGGCGACGTTGATTTTCTAATTATGCCGGAAGTATTCATGTCGAAACATCCTCGCGCAGCCCTGTTCGAAGATATGCTCGTGTGCGTAGGCTGCGGCACGAACAAGCAGCTGTCAGAGCCACTTACATTGGAGCGATACTTATCGATGGGGCAGGTTGTGTTCAAATTCGGGGACACCCGGCAGCTCTCCATGGAGGAATGGTATTTGCTCGAGCACGGTTTCGAGAGACGCATCGAAGTTGTCGTACACGGCTTTAGCCTGATCCCGCCCGTTGTATCAGGCACCAGCCGCATCGGGACCATGCCCTTACGGCTGGCGCAGCATTTCGCAAAAACAACACCCCTGCGGATTGTCAAACTTCCGCCGCCACTTCCTCCCGCATTCACGGAGGCCGTTCAATGGCCTGCGCTCCACAATAGTGATCCGGCAAGCCTGTGGATGCGGGAAATGATGTTGCAGGAGGGATCTCGTATGATTCCTCTGCCTAAGAGCACCGGACGTCTCAGTTGTCCCCAAATTGAGAAAATGCCCCCCCCTCGACTATGAGAGGAGGCATGGATGGCGATGCCCCGCCGCCTGCGACCCCGCAACTGCTCAGCAGAAGGGCGAAGCGAACGAGAGTGAATCCATTTCGTAAATGTGTGCCTATCCAAGCAATCGATTTCTGCAATTGTCCGATGACGAATATGAACGCGCCTGAAGGTGTGGAGGCGGAAGCCTGTTCGGGCCCTTGCGGCCGACCACGATGAATCCCTTCCAAACCTTCAGCCGGACGGTGTTGTTGACGCGCTCCATTAAATGCCGGGATCAAACATATTCGGCGGGAGCACTGATCCTGAACCAGCGAGCGGATGCAGTCGGTTGCCGGTCGGGGAGCAATATAGGGAGCTGGGTCGCCAGCCTCCGGAGACTTACGTGACAACCATTCCTTAAAGGATTCAGCTTTGAGACCCTTCCCTTTGACTTCCGCGATTTGGGGCATTGTGTTGATCAGCGGCGTGGTCAACGTGCTTGCGCTCATCTCGCCGCTGTTCATGCTTCAGGTCTATGACCGCGTTCTGTCAAGTGGCAGCGTATCCACGCTAGTGGGGCTCGTCGTGCTTGCTGCGGGGCTTTATGCGTTCCAATGCCTGCTCGACATTTTGCG
>NZ_JAMYPF010000029.1:0-61107 GCF_040320205.1 Mesorhizobium sp. M0761 | reverse complement strand
ACAACACCTCACCTCACCCCCCCCCCCCCTCCAAAGCCCCCCTCCCCCCCCCCGCCGCCGCCCCCCCCCCCCCCGCCCCCCCCCCCCCCCCCCCCCCCCAAGACCGGGGGTCTGCCCGGCAAGACCGGGGGTCTGCCCGGCAAGACCATACTGTGTGCGAATGACCGCCTGGCCTTCGGCGTGATGGCGGCAGCCTTCGCGAAAGGGCTGAAGATCGGCCGCAAGGCCGATTGCGACCTGCGTATCGCCGCCCATGACGACCATCCGCTGAGCCGCTACACCTGCCCCGCACTGACCACCATCGCGCAGGATTTTGCCGCCATGGCGGGGCGCAGCGTCGAGACACTGCTCGCTTTGCTCAACGAGGATAGGGCAAACGTCGCGCCGAAGGTCAGCCTCGACGCCGCCCTGGTGATGCGTCAGTCCGCTTGAGCCTTTCCAAAGGCGGGATCGAAGCTTCGCCACGCGGCAATGGCGGCGGCAACCGCCTGTCTCGCTGCCGGGCCGTGACGGCCCATCGAGACGAAGCCGTGGATCTGACCGGGCCAGTGTTCCAGCACGACCGGCACGCCGGCCTGCTGCAGACGCCTGGCATAGGCCTCGCCTTCGTCGGCGAGGATGTCGTGACCGGCGATGGCGATGAAGGTGGGCGGCGCACCGGCGAGGCTTTCCGCCTTCAGCGGTGAGGTACGCCAGTCGCCGATGTCGGCGGCATTGCGGACATAATGGTCGCGGAACCAGGCCATGGTCGAGGCGGTCAGGCCAAAGCCTATGGCGAAGCGGCGATAGCTGTCCGTCGTCTGCCCGGCATCGGTGTTGGGATAAAACAGAAGCTGCGCTGCCGGCGGATTTTTGTCCCCCCGCGTGAGCAGGCCGAGCACCGTGGCGAGATTGCCGCCGGCGCTGTCGCCGGCAACCGCGATGCGGGCAGCGTCGATGCCGAGTTCGTCCGCGGCGCTTTGCATGAAGGCAAGTGCCGCTCGGCAATCCTCTATTGCCGCCGGGAATTTGTGTTCCGGCGCCAGCCGGTAGTCGACGGAAACGACGACAGCGCCTGCCTCGTTGGCGAACCAGCGGCAGATCTCGTCATGCGAGTCGAGATTGCCGATCACCCAGCCGCCGCCATGGAGATAGAGCAGCGCCGGAGCGCCTGCCGAAGGCGCGCCCTGCCCGCGATAGATCCTGAGCCTAAGTGGTCCGCCGGGTTCGGCGACGATGCGCTCGCTGAGTGCTGCGACCGACTCACGCTCGCCTTGCAGGTTTGGGAAGCCCTCATTGTAGGCAAGGCGCGCCTGTTCTGGCGTTCCCGTTTCGAACGGCGGCGCGCCGGCCTGGCTGCCGAGCTCGAGCACATGCCGGGCCTCCGGATCGAGTGTCGACGGGGACGGTGGCGATGTCACGGACGAACCTCCCGTCAGGCAAGCAGGGTTGCGGCTTCGTCTTCGCCAAGCAGCGGCGGCTGGTCGACCGTGCCGTTGACGGCAACCGAGCCACGGCTTTCGCCCGAAGCCAGGATCGCCTCCATGATCTCAAGCACATGCAGCGCCAGCTCACCCGAGGCGCGCGGCTTTCTGCCCGCGGCCAGCGCGCGCGCCAGATCGGCGACGCCGAGCATGCGGTAATTGGCGCGGTCGGGCGCGGAATAGGGCCAGTTGCGGTCGCCATAGAGTTCGCTGTCGCTGGCGAAATCGGCCCAGTCGGCGCCACGCTCCGACAGCGAAACGGTGCCGCCGAACGTGTCGGGGTCGGGCAGCCTGAGCGAGCCTTCGGTGCCGTGCAGTTCGATCGGATGGTTGGAGTGTTTGAAAACATCCCATGAGGCGCCGAAGGTGACGGTGGCGCCCGAGCGGAATTCGAGCAGCGATATTATGTTGGTCGGCGTGCCGACCTTGAATGTCGTGTTCTTGAACGGCCCGTCGGCCGTGATCAGCCTCTCCTCCTGGCCGCGCGTCGCCATCGCCATGACGCGCTCGACCGGTCCGAGCAGATTGACCAGCACGGTCAGGTAATAGGGACCCATGTCGAACACCGGACCGCCGCTGGGCTGATAATAGAATTGCGGATTGGGATGCCAGTGCTCCATGCCCCGTCCCATCATGAAAGCGGTGCCGGTCACCGGCTTGCCGATCGCGCCGTCATCCATCAGCCGGCGCGCGCGGCGGCCGGCTGCACCCAGGAATGTGTCCGGCGCCGAGCCGATCAGCAGGCCGCGCTTCGCGGCCTCGGCGACAAGGCGGCGGCCGTCGGCGGCGGAGGTTGCCAGCGGCTTTTCGGTGAAGACATGCTTGCCCGCCGAGAGCGCTGACAACGAAATGTCGAAATGCGCCGCGGGGATTGTCAGGTTCAGCACGAGGTCGATATCGGGGTCGGCGAGCAGCGCGTCAACGCCGAGGGCGCGGATGCCGTATTCCCTGGCGCGCAGCTCAGCCATGTCAGCGGAAATGTCGGCGCAGGCGCGTAGCTCGACACCACCGAAGAGCGCTGCATTGCGCAGATAGGTCATCGAGATGTTGCCGCAGCCGATGACACCGATGCCGAGCTTTGTCTCTGATTTTCCGTGCATTTCCAGCTTCCTCCGAAGCCAAGGGCATGCTGCGCGAACCGTTGCAGTTCCGACGATCCCCCAGCAATCCGCTATACAGGATTTTGAATGTTGACGCGCGTAAAATTTTTATAGAGCTTATGATAATTCTGGCGCGCACTGGGAGGCGGCCAGCGTGAGGAGGAGAACATGACCTGCATGAAAAACGGCCGACGGCCGCTGCGAAGCCCGTGGGTCATGCGCGTCTTCCGTCGCGCATCAGAGACCGGGACGGCTTCAGGCATAGATCACATTGGCCCCGACCCTATCAAGCTCGCTGCGTATTGGACCGGGCAGGCCATCGTCGGTGATCACCACGTCGACGGCCGACAGCGAAAATGCCTTGGACGTCCCGCTGACGCCCCATTTGCTCGAATCGGCGAGCAAGACAACGCGCCGGGCCATGCGAACGAGGTTTCGCTTCGTCCGCGCCATGTCTTCGTTCACGTCGACCACATCCAGTGACGAGTCTATCGCATGTGCCCCAACAAAGACCTGGTGCGCTACCAGGCCGCCGAGAGCCGTATCGGCATCGGTGATCAGCGTGCTCACCGTGTCGGGATAGACCCGGCCGCCGATCATATGAACGTCGAGCCCGGGACGATGCATAAGATGCTGCACGATATTCATGGCCGTGGCCGCGACCACGACATTGCTGAGCGGCGGTAACTGCATGGCAAGCTGCATCAAGGTCGAGCCACCGTCGAAGATGACCGATTGGTTGTCCTCGAACAGGTCCAGCGCCGCCCGGGCGATGCGCTTCTTTGCGTCGAGGTTCGTTTGCATCCGGCGGGCGAACGCGGCCGTCGTCGAATCGGTAGTCCGGGTCACCGCTCCTCCACGGGTCTTGGTCAGCAGTCCCTTGCGGTCCAGTATTTCGAGGTCGGAGCGCACCGTGACCTCCGACACGCCAAACCCGTCCGACAGGTCCTTGATGCGAACCTGTCCGCTGCGTTGCACCTCGCCCAGGATCGATTGGCGTCTCTGCTCCGACAACATTGCCCTGCCCTTGCCTTCCCGCGCCAGGCAATCGCCCTGGCCTTGGCTCACCTTACCGAAAATATGCAGATTCGAAAGCTTTCGAAAGATTGTTTTTCCTTTTTCTTTCGGAAACACTGGATCGAGCTTTTTTAAATCAACCGATCAGGGAATTTTGGACTCATGAGCCTAGGAACCAAGGTGCGCCTCGCGCGCCTCTTCTCGCATCCATCGGGGAACCTTTTTGGCGGCGCGGTCGACCACTTCGTCGGCTATGGCGACGTGCGCAAAGGCGGCCTTGCCGACCTGCCGGGTGCGCTCGCACGCGTCATGGCGGGCAAACCCGACTACGTCAGCATCCAGCCTGGCACCGCGCGCCATCTGTGGCCGCAATATGCGGGCAAAGCTTCCCTGGTGATTCAGGCGGGCTGCTTCACTGCGGACGATCGCATCAGCGAGTTGATCGCAACGCCCGAGGACGCGGTGCGCGCGGGGGCCGATGCGTTGGCCGTGGCCATTCCGGTGCGCGGCGCGACGGAGGGCAAATACATACGCTGGCTGACCGATTCGGTGAATGCGGCGGCCCGCTACGGCATGCCTGTGGTGGCGCATATCTACCCTCGCGATTTCACCGACGGGGCAAAGATCGTCTTCACGCCCGACGAGATCGCCTATGCGGCGCGCATCGGTTACGAGTCCGGCGTCGACGTGATCAAAATCGGCTACACCGGCGATTTCGAGTCGTTCCGGGAGACCGTCCGGACCTGCCCGGTGCCGGTTGTCATCGCGGGCGGTCCAAAGACCGATACGCTGCTCGGCGCGCTTCAGCAGACGGCGGACGCCATCCGTGCCGGCGCGCGCGGCGCCGTGGTCGGCCGCAATCTCTGGGGGCACGGCGATCCGGAGAAGGCAGCGCTTGCCTTTCGCGGCGTCATCCATGACGGCCTTTCGGCGCAAGACGCCCTGGCGAAGGCGGGCGCCTGAACGATGCCCACCATCCCCTCAATCCTCGGCTTCGGCGCTATTGCGATCGACGACATCGTCTACGTCGATCAGCCATTGTCGGCGGGCAAGGGTAAGGTTCTGCAAAGTACCCGCGCCTTCGGGGGAAATGTCGCGACGGCGCTGGCCGCCGTCGCGCGGCTCGGCGGAACCGCCGGGTTCGTCGGATGGCTGGCCAGTGCCGCGGACAACGCGGTGCAGCTCGATCTCGTGGCGAGCGGTATTGAAACCGCATTCGCGCCGCGCCATCCCGACGCGCGCCCGGTGCACTCGCGGATCACCGTCGGCTCGGACGGGGAAAGGTTCATCGCGTATGACGACGATGCGATGCTGGGCACCGCTCCGGACTTTCCGGACGATATCCTCAGCCGCGCAACCGTCCTGATCGTAGATAGCTATGCGACCGGGTCTCTGGATGTCGTGGCTCGGGCTCGCGATCTCGGCCTTGCGATCCTCGGCGATATCGAATGGAGCAGCGGCCCCGCCACGGAGCGGCTGATCGCGCTCTGCGACCATCTCATTCTTCCACTTAGCTTTGCACGGACTGCCACGGGGCGCCGATCGCCTGCCGAGATGCTCGATGCCTTGTGGTTGCCGTCGCGGTCCGCGGTGGTTCTGACCGATGGCGGCAGGGGTGTGTACTATCGCGGCCGTGAAGAGACAGGTCTCTGGCACCTGCCCCCGCACCGGGTTGCGGTCGTCGACTCCACAGGCGCGGGTGACTGCTTTCATGGCGCCTATGCCCATGCGTTGACGCGCGGAGCCGACACCGCGGGCCGGATCGCATTCGCGGCCGCGGCGGCGGCCGTTTCGATAACGGGGCGTGGCGGGCGCGAGGCGCTTCCGACCGAGGAGCAGGTCACGCAACTCCTGGCATCGGCGAACGCGCCGTCAGCAGTCGACCTGAAAAATGCGCATGTGGATGCTGGAGTATGACCTGAAACGATCCGACGAAACATTTCGCAGGCGAACACAAGCCCAGGAGAATCATAAAAATCAGGGCTTATACTTGTGGAGGCAGGAATATGGCAGAAGTCATTCTTGAGAAGATCTGCAAAACCTACGGGAACAGTTTTCGCGCAATCGACCAGTTGAACCTGTCGGTCAAGGACGGCGAGTTCTTGATCCTCGTCGGGCCTTCCGGCTGCGGCAAATCCACGGCGTTGCGAATGATCGCGGGGTTGGAAGACATCACCAGCGGCAGCCTTCGGATCGGCGGGGTCGACGTCGTCGACATGCCGCCCAAGGACCGCGACATCGCGATGGTGTTCCAGAGCTACGCGCTCTACCCGCATATGACGGTATCCGAAAACATCGCCTTTTCGATGCGGCTGGCAGGCAAGCCGAAGGCCGAGCGCAAGAAGCGCGTGGACGAGATCGCCAAAACTCTTCAGCTGACGTCTTTGCTGGACAGCAAACCCGCGAACCTGTCAGGCGGGCAGCGTCAACGGGTTGCCATGGGCCGCGCCATGGTGCGCGAGCCGGCCGCCTTTCTCATGGACGAGCCGCTTTCCAATCTGGATGCGAAACTGCGTGTGCAAATGCGCGCCGAAATCACCAGCCTGCAAAAGCAGCTCGGCGTCACGACCATTTACGTGACCCACGATCAGATCGAAGCGATGACGATGGGCGACAGAGTCGCGGTGTTGAAAGGCGGTGTGCTGCAGCAGGTCGACACACCCAAGAGGCTCTATGAATCGCCGGTTAACGCCTTCGTTGCCGGCTTCATCGGCTCTCCTTCGATGAACCTTTTCGAGGCGACCCTGAAGGGCGGCGAGCTCGCTTTTCGCGACTTCGCCGTCCGGCTGCAGGATGCAGCCTTCGTGCGCAGGCCGGCCTTGAGGTCGTATGCGGGGCGCAAGGTCGTGTTCGGGATCAGACCGGAGGATCTTTATGACAGCAGCCTTGAATCCGGTCGCAAGTATCAGACGATACCGGCCAGGGTGACCTCGATCGAGGAACTCGGCTCCGAACAGATCGTCCACATGAACATCGACGCGGTCCGGGTGGACTCCGGCGATCCGGATGCGGTGGACGATTTCGGCCTGGCGTCGAACGCGGTGGCGAGGTTCGAGCCGATCAGCGCCGTCCGCTCCGGCTCGGAAATCCGGTTGGCCGTGGATGATGCCAAGTTCCATTTCTTCGATCCCGAAACGCATCTGGCGATCTGAAGATCTGCGGAAGACCGCGGGCGGGAGCGAGGTGCCTGCGGAAGATACAAGAAGGCTTCTGAATGAACAGACGATCGTCCGCATTGTGCGGCCGACCTTGAAGAAGGAGGAGAAAATGATGTTTCGGATACGACCCGCGATGCTGAAAATAGCCGCGGCCGCATGGTTGCTTGGTGCAACCGGCGCCATGGCGGACACGACGCTGGAATTCACCCAATGGTGGGAGCCCGAATTGCCGGCGGGATCGCTCAGGGCAATCATGAACGACTTCGAGGCTGCAAACCCCGGCATCAAGGTGACGCTGGTCAGCGGTCCCTATGCGACCACGCGAGACCAGATCTCGGTCGGCGCCGCAACCGGAACGCTCAGCGACGTCGTCGGTCTCGACGGCGCCTGGGTGAACAATCTGAACGCGCAGGGTGCGCTGGCCGACATGAACCCGATGATGGATGCGAGCGGGTTCGACAAGACCCAGGTCGCGGATATCATCAAGGTGGACGGCAAGGCGGTGATGTTTCCCGTGGCTTCGTTCGTCTATCCGGTCTTCGTCAATCTGGACCTCGCCGCCCAGGCAGGCGTCACCAAGCTGCCGTCGACCCGCGCGGAGTTTCTCGAAGCCGCCAAGAAGATGACCCATGCCGACAAGAACCAGTATGGCTGGGTGCTGCCCCTGTCGCTGCAAACGCCGTCCGGTGTCCAGAACGACCTGATGTCGTGGGTCTGGGCCTCGGGTCAATCGATGATGGCTGAAGGCAAGCCGGCTCTCGAGGGCAAGCCGGTCGTCGATATGCTCACTTTCGTCAAATCGCTGAACGACGCCGGCGTCATCTCGCCCGGCATTGCCACCAAGACCGAGCAGGAGAAGGTCGAGGAATTCGTCAACGATCGGGTCGGAATGATGATCGACTCGCTCGCCCATGTGAATCTCATCCGCAAACGCAATCCCAAGCTGAACTTCGACCTCATCCCGGTCCCGGTCGTGGCGGACTACAGCGGCAAGCGCGGCCTTCCCTATGCCTCCTGGGGCATCGGCATCTCTGCCGCCTCGAAACATCAGGATGAAGCCTGGAAGCTCGTCCAATATCTGATGAGCGAGAAGGTGAATGCCAAGCTCGTGTCGCTTGCAAACGCCTTCCCGGGCAACGTCAACGCCAAGCCCGATTTCGTGACCTCGGACAAGGCTTTCGCCAAGGCTTTCGAAATCTTCAAGACCGGCTATCTCGCCAACGAGTTCACGGGCCTGCCGGTGGCTGAAGACCTGATGACCCAGTTCGACGTGGAGGCTCAGAAGATGCTTGCCGGCGAGCAGTCTCCGGAACAAGCCGCAACCAACGCTCAAAAGGGCTGGACGGCGAAATTCTGAGCGGCCCATTGCCCGTTTGCTATCTTCCACCGGGTGGCCCGGCCTCGGCCAGGCCACCCGTCAACAACGGATCGGCAATTTGAGATGGACCTGTTTTTGAAGCGCACCTTCCTCCTGAAGGCACATCCCAGAGGTCGCACATGACCGGGCAGAAGCGCTCCCACCATCGACTGAAACGAGCGGTCGCACCCTATCTCTATCTGTCACCATCGCTCCTCATAATCGGCCTTCTGATGCTGCTGCCGATGGTGACGGTGATTGGCTATTCGTTCCAGAACAGCGCGGTGCTGCGTCGCGACCCGTCCTTTGCCGGACTGAAACACTACCAGGCGATCTTTGCCGATCCGGTGTTCTGGGCCTCGCTGTGGCACACGCTCTACTTCACCTGCATGAGTGTCGTCTTCCATATGACCATCGGCATGCTCTTCGCACTCATGCTGAACAGCGACCGCATCAATCCGACGCTGCGCAACATCCTGCGCGTGCTGTACATACTGCCCTGGCTGTTCACCGCGGTGATTATCGCGGTGATCTGGCGCCTTCTGCTTGAGCCGAATGGTGTCGTGAACAGTGTTCTCATGCAGATGGGCATCATCGGTTCCAAGGTCGAGTGGTTTTCCTCGCCCGCGACCGCGCTGCACGCCGTCACCTTCGCCAATATCTGGGCGGGCTACCCGCTTTTCATGGTCAGCCTGCTCGCAGGCTTGCAGGGCATTCCCAAGGATTTCTACGAGGCCGCCGATATCGACGGCGCGAAGGCCTACCAGAAGCTGATCTTCATCACCATACCGCAGCTGATGCCGATCATCATCAGCATCTCGCTGCTCGACTTCATCTGGACCATGCAGGTCTTTCCATTGATCTGGATAACGACGGGTGGCGGTCCGATCTACTCGACCGAGGTCCTCAGCACCTACACGTACAAGCTGGCGTTTTCGAGCTACAACCTGTCGCAGGCCTCGGCGAGCGCCGTGGTCATCCTGCTGATCTCTCTCGGCCTGACGCTGTTCTACATCCGCTATCAAAAGGCTCGGTAGTCACATGAGGAAAATGCACACGCCGAAAGACAGGCTGATCACCGCCGCGCTCCATGTCGCGCTTGCCGCAGGGCTCTTTTTCGCGGCCTTCCCGATCTACTGGATGCTGAGCAGCTCGTTCAAGTCGAACACCGAAATCTTCGCCCTGCCACCAACCGTCCTGCCGAAGGCCTTCACGCTGGAAGCGTATGCGGCCATCCTGGGCGACCCGGTAAAGCTGCGCTTCTTCTTCAACAGCTACTTCGTGGCCGGAGCGGTGACCGTGCTGACGGTGCTGATCGCCTTGCTGGCGGCCTATGGGTTCAGCCGTTTCAATTTCCGCGGCAAGGGCAGCCTCAACACTCTCATCATCAGCACGCAGACGATCCCGCCGATCACGCTTTTGATCCCCTTTTTCGGGCTTGTCGTCTCGTATGGCATCTTCGACACCTATGTCGCGCTGATCCTGACCTATCTGGTGTTTACGCTGCCCTATGCGATCCTGCTGATGACGGGATATCTGAACACCTTACCCCGCGACCTCGATGAAGCGGTGGCTGTCGACGGCGGCACCAGTTGGACCGCGCTGTGGCGGGTGATCGTGCCGATTTCACTGCCCGGTATCGTGGCGACGTCGGTCTACACCTTCCTGTTGTGCTGGAACGAATTTCTCTTTGCGCTGACGCTGACGAAGTCAACGTCCATGCGCACCGTCCCGATCGGCATCCAGCTGTTGATGGGACAACACGCCTTCGAATGGAACCAGATGATGGCGATGAGCGTGCTCGGCTCGCTGCCGCTCCTGGTCATCTACCTGGTTGCCCAGAGGTTCTTCCTCGCCGGCATGACCGCAGGGTCGGTCAAATAGGATGTCCCTCCAACGGAGAGTGGAATCAAGAAACGAAAGGATGACCGTGAAAGACCTGAAAGTCGGTTGCCAGACCTTTACCTGGGAAATGCTCGGCGACCGTTTTGCCGGCAGCCCGGACGATCTGCTCAAGGCGATCGCCGATGGCGGCTATGCCGGCATCGAGATCACCGACACGATGATCGGCCGCTATGCCGGCAAGCCAACGGAGTTCGCCGCCGCGCTGAAGTCATCCGGGCTGACGCTCGTCTCCTTCGCCTTCGGCTCCAAGAGCGGTTTCACGCTCAGGGATGAGATCGGCGCCGACCTGGAGACCGCCAAACGCTGGATCGACTTCGCCGCCGCCTTTCCCGGCGCGCTGGTGTCGATGGGCTCGGCCACGATCGTTTCCGACGGGCCGCGCGACGACAAGTTTGCCATCGCCGCCGAGGTCTACAACAAAGCCGGCGAGCTCGGGCGCGAGGCCGGCGTCCAGGTCGCGGTGCATCCAAGCTCGCATCACAACACGCTGCTGTTCGACCGCGCCGACTATGATCGCATCTTCGGGCTGGTCGACGCCTCGCTGGTCGGCTGGGTGCCGGACACCGGCCACATCTTGCGCGGCGGCCAGGACATGGCGGATACGCTCACCACTTATCGCGACCGCATCCGCTATGTGCATCTGAAGGATGTCGACGCGAATGGAACCTGGGCGATGCTCGGCCAGGGCGTCTGTGACACGGCGAAGGTGATCGAGATCGCTGGTGCTGCACCCAATTTTAACGGCTGGCTGGTGCTGGAGGAAGAGTCCGAAACGGCCGCCGCCGACCCTGCCGGCGCCGTCAAAACCAACCGCCAGACAATGCGCGGCTACGGAGCCTGAGACGATGACGACGAACAAGCCCCTGTCCGGCCCCGCCGCATTTGCCGCCCTGCCGCGCAACCGGCTTATCGGCGAGTTTTCGCTGTGGTCGGCCGACCTCGCCAATATGGAGCGCGATTTGAAGCGCATCGAGACCCATGCCGATGTTCATCATATCGACGTCGCCGACGCCCGATTCACCCCTGGCTTTCTGTTCTTCCCGGACCTGGTGGCGCGCATCGCCAAGCTCACCGCGAAGCCTATCCATGTCCATTTGATGGTCGAAGCCGAGATCGTCGAGGAACAGACGCGCCAGTTCATCGAGGCCGGCGCCGACCTGATCAGCGTGCATGCCGAAAACGGCGAGACCGGTCTGCGGGCCGTGCGGCTGGCGCGTGAACTCGGGGCCGAGGCCGGCGTGGTGCTGCGGCTGGAAACACCGGTCGCGGCCGTCACGCCCTTCCTGCCGGAAGTGGCGTTCGTGACGCTGCTCGGCACTTCCATCGGCGTCAAGGGCCAAAGCCTGTCGGAGCAGGCGTGTCCGCGCCTGATCGAGGCGCGCGTGCTGATGCGCAAAGCCGGCCGCGAGGCCGACATCGTGCTCGCCGCCGATGGCGGCATCCGCCACGAGACCGTGCCCTTACTGCGCGCCGCAGGTGCGGAGACCGTGGTGCTGGGCTCGCTGGCCTTCGGCGATCCCGACCTTGCCCGGCGCATGGCCTGGCTGCACGGGCTGGAGGTCGCCGCCTGATGACCAAGCTTGCGCTGGCCTTCGATCTCGGCGGCACGGCGCTGCGCGGTGCGCTGGTCGAAAGCGATGGCCGCATCGTCGCTCATGCTTCAGCGCCGACGCTTGCCGGTGCGGGATCCGAGGCGGTGATCGGCCAGATCGTCGCTCTGGCAGGCACGCTGCTTAGGGAACACCCGCAGGCAAACGTCGCCGGCATCGGCGTCGGCGCGCCGGGACCGCTCGACCCCAAGGCGGGCATCGTGATCGCGCCGCCGACGCTGGCCGGCTGGCACGACGTGCCGCTGATCGACATTCTGGGGCAGCATTTCGGCCTGCCGGTGCGGCTGGAAAACGACGCCAATGCGGCGGCGCTCGGCGAATGGCGTTTTGGCGCCGGACGCGGCAGCGGATCGCTGGTGTTCGTGACCGTATCGACCGGCATTGGCGGCGGCGTCGTCGCCGATGGCCACGTCTATCACGGCAGGCGCGGACTGGCGGCTGAGATCGGCCACATGACCATCACCGGTGAAGGCGACCGCTGCTTTTGCGGCGCCATCGGCTGCTTCGAGGCCGTTGCCTCCGGAACCGCGCTCGGCCGCCGCGCCACGCGACTGACCGCGCCGGGCGACGGCTCGCTCTTACGACGGCTGTCAAATGACGGTGACGTCTCGGCCAGGCATGTCGTAGAGGCTGCCAAGGCCGGCGACGCCAACGCTCTCGACCTGATCGAGGCGGAAGCAAAATGGCTGGGCATCGGCTTCACCAATCTCTTGCATCTCTATTCGCCCGATCTGATTGTCATGGGTGGCGGCCTTTCCAACGGGTTCGACCTTCTGGCACCGTCGATCAGAGCGGTCATCCAGCAGCGAGCGATGCCGGCCTATCGCGACGTGCCGGTCGTGCAGGCTGAACTCGGCGACCGCGCCGGGCTGATCGGCGCCGCGAGCCTGATCCTGTGGGAAGGCGAACCGGGTGCGCCGCTGGCGATGGCGCAGGACGACAAGGACAGAGGCGCGACCCCCGATGCCACGGAGGCACGCCATGGCTGAACTCGAGCTGCGCGGCGCGCGCGAAGATGGTGAATGGTCCAGTTTTGAATGCAGCGCCAGGTCCCCGAAGAGGACCCCTACCCTTCGCGATTCCAGCTGGCGTATTTTCGGATCGTTTGCCGCTTGTCTTCCGACAAGCCAACAAGGAGACTCTCCTCGAGATAGCCTTGCCGGATGAGATTGGCGAAGACCTGTATTAGCTGTGAATAGCGATAGTCGAACATCTGGTCGATCTTCCGTCGCTGCTGCCGCAGAAAGTCTTCGACATCCCACATTTCGGAAGGCGTTGCCGCAACGTGGGCCCTGCTCTTGAGTTCAGCCAACGTCTTGTCGAGCGCCACCTTCAGCGCTGCGTCATAGGCAGTGCGGGCGACTTTCTTTTCGGACGGAGACCATTTCTCATCAGCGGTCATCGACTGTCTCTATCGTGTTCGCGGCGGCCGTCATCCGGTAACCCTGGGACGCAGGACCCCGCCTTTGGGACCAATCTACTTTCCGCAATGGTGATCGTTGACCTTGTTCAGCGCATTCGCGTCCGGCCCGACCCGGTCGTAAGAGCACGGGCCGGCCGCCGTGGTGATCAGCATTTTGTCATAGTAGCGCGGGCCGCCGAACAGGGCGTAGATGAGGTCGCGATGGGCGGGGACGTAGCGTTCGGGTTCTGGCTGACGATGGCGATGCTTGTCTTTGGCGACAGCCGCTGTGGACAGGCTGCAGCCGACAGCGAGAGCGAGCATGCAGGTCGCAAAGATCTTGGTGATCATCGGCAGTACCCCTTCTGACGGTTCGGAATCGCAGCATATCCAAAAGCGCCTGCCGAACAAAGGTTCCCTCGCCGGCATTGCCGGCCGGTGCCGAAATCAGCCCGCACTGCGCGCGCGCCGCCGTTCGGCTGCAACCAGGAGGTCGACGAAAGCGCGCACCTTGGCCGGCCTGAAGCGCGCCGGCGGGAAGACGGCATGGATGCCACCGGACGGCAAGGTCCAGTCCGCGAACACCCGCACCAGCCGGCCGCGCGCAATGTCGTCGGCGACGCTGTAATCCGGAAAGATGCCGAGGCCGATGCCGGCCAGCACGCAGGACAGCACGCCTGGTGTCTTGTCGCAGCTGACGACGGGGTTGAGTTCGGCCAGCACCGTTTCCGTGCCCCTCGAGAACAGCCATTGGCCGACCCCGCGCAACTGGGCGTTGCCGACCCAGGGCAGCGACTTCGCCTGCCTGGGGCTGGCTTCCCCAGGCAGCCTGGCGGCCAGTTCCGGGCTGGCGACGACGAATTGCTGCAGGCTGCCCAGCCGCCGCGCCAGATTGCTGGAATCGGCAAGCCAGCCGACGCGGATGCCAAGATCGATCTGCTCGTCGACCAGATTGCTGACCGCATCGTCGAAGATCGTCTCGACCCGCATTTTCGGGTATTTTCTGATGTAGGCGGCGATGGTCGGCGCCACGACCTTCTCGCCATAGTCGAGCGGCGCCGTCAGCCGCAGCGTCCCCGTCGGCTGCGCCGCGCGCTGCGAAATGTCGCCATAGGCTGCCTCCGCCTCGCGCAGGATGATCGCGGTCCGGTCATAGAACAGACGACCCTCTTCGGTCGCCGTCACGCGCCGGGTCGTGCGCCGCAACAGCGTAGCGCCAAGCTCTTCTTCGAGCTTGCCGACCTGATGGCTGACCACAGCCTTGGCAACATCGAGACGGTCGGCAGCGGCCGTGAACGAGCCGGTCTCCACCACGGTGGCGAAGTAAACGAGCCGGTTGAGATTGAGGAGTTCGGTCACAGGCCGCTCATTGTCTGATTTTATCAGACAGTTTGTATGATTGATCGCTATTTTTCGCAAGCGGTCCAGCTGTCATCTATCGGGCAACAGAATGAGGCCGCCATGACCAATGCAACCCTAACCTATCTTTTCGACCCGCTCTGCGGCTGGTGCTATGGCGCCACGCCGATGCTGGATCGACTGGCCGCCGGCGGGACCGCGCTCCAACTGCTGCCGGTGGGGCTTTTCTCCGGTGCCGGCGCGCGGCCGCTGGATGCAGGTTTTGCCGCCCACGCCTGGGACAATGACCAGCGCATCGCGCGGCTGAGCGGACAGCGCTTCAGCCAGGCCTATCTCGACAATGTGCTCAATGTCAGCGGCACCTTGCTCGATTCTTCCGCTGCCACCATGGGCATCAACGCCGCCGGGCTGGACGACTGGCGCCAGGAACTTGCGGCACTGAAGGCGATCCAGCATGCCCGCTATGTCGACGGTCGCGATATTGTGACGGTTGACGGCGTCGCCGCGGTACTGACCGACGCCGGCGTGAGCGACGCGGCAAAGCTCTTGAAAGCGCCGACGCAGCCGTTTCTGGCGAAGCATCACGACCTGGTCAGCCGCGGGCGGATGTTGTTCCAACGGCTGCATGCCAATGGCGTTCCCGCGCTGGCGGTGATCGGCCAAACGGCGCCGCGCCTGATCGGCGCCAACGCGCTGTTCGGCAGCTACGACAATCTGGTCGCTCACATCGAGGCGGCGTAGTCCCAGAAATTCTCCCCAGATGAAATTCTCCCCAGACGAAAGGAAAATCCCCATGAAAATCGCACTTATCGGCGCGTCCGGCCAGGTCGGCTCCCGCCTGCTTAAGGAACTCTCCGATCGCGGGCACAGCATCACCGCCATTGCCCGGCATCCAGACAAGATCGCGGCACTTCCGGGCGTGACTGCCAAGAAGGGCGACGTCTTCGACAAGGATGGCCTTGCCGCCCTGATCAAGGGTCATGACGCGGTGATCTCCTCGGTTCATTTCCTCGACAGCGATCCCGATACGCTTATCGCAGCCGTGCGTGCTTCCGGCGTCAAACGCTACCTCGTCGTCGGCGGCGCCGGCAGCCTTGAGGTTGCGCCCGGCAAGCGCCTGGTCGACACGCCGACCTTCCCTGATATCTACAAGGCCGAGGCGCAGAAGGGCGCCGACTTCCTCGACACGCTGCGGACGGTCGACGATCTCGACTGGACCTTGCTGTCGCCTTCGGCGCTGTTCGTCGCCGGCGAGCGGACCGGCAAATACCGCATCGGCAAGGACACGCTGCTGACGTCCGACAAGGGCAGCAGCATTTCCTTCGAGGACTACGCCATCGTCATGGCCGACGAGATCGAAAAGCCGGCGCATATCAAGCAGCGCTTCACGGTCGGCTACTGAGCGCACTTCATTGACAGGCGGGCACTCGACGGAGCGGCCCGCGTCCGTTGCTATCGACGATAGTGCCATCGGAGCCTCCGATGGCACTATCGCTTTCTTCCGTTTCCACTCCTGCCGCCGGTCTGCGACTCTCGCCGGAGCGGTTCAGGACAGGAACGGAAACATGGCAGACATCGAAAAATCGAAAATCGCTATCATTGGCGGCAGCTCCGGAATGGGGCTCGCGTTGGCAAGGCGGTGCCTAGTGTCAGGCGCCGAAGTCATCATCGTCAGCCGCAGTGAAGCCAGGCTCAAGCGTGCCGGCGAGGCGCTGCAGAACCCTTCCGCTTTGAGCGCCGTCGCGGCCGATATCGCCAGGGAGGATCAGGTCGCTGACCTGTTCAAGCGAATTGGCCGGCTCGACCATATCGTCAGCACCGCCGCCGATATCGAAGGCGCCTATGAGTTATTGCCTGCGATCGACCTGAAGGCGGCGCAGAGAGTCGTCGAAAGCAAATTCTACGGGCCGCTGCTGCTCGCCAAGCATGGCGCGCCGCAGCTTTCGGCCAACGGCTCCATCACCTTTACCTCAGGCATTGCCGCCTACCGGCCGGCGGCGCGCGGCTCGGTCGTTGCCGCCGTCAACGCTGCGCTGGAAGGGTTGGTGCGGGCGCTGGCGGTCGAGCTGGCGCCGGTCCGTGTCAACGCCGTCTCGCCGGGCTGGGTCGACACGCCGATCTGGAGTTTTGTGGCCGGCGACAAGAAGGACGAGACGATCGATGCAATGGCCAGGCGCCTGCCGGTCGGCCGCGTCGGACAGCCGGACGACATTGCCGATGCCATCGCCTTTCTGATGGGCAACGGTTTTACGACAGGGACGGTTCTGCATGTCGAGGGCGGTCACCGGCTGATCTGAGCGCAGCGAAATTCCTGGCCGCGGCAGCCAGCAGCAGTTTCAGCGCCGGCGGTTGCACCCGCCGGCGGCGCCAGATCATGACCAGCGACGCCGTGCGGGCCGAACCCGGCCATGGCAATTCGACGATCTCGCCGCGATCGAGCGCGTCGGCAACGGCCAGCCGCGGCACCAGGCCCATGCCGACACCAGTCGCCACCAGGCCCGCAATGGCGCCGATGCTGCCGACTTCGGCGGCAAGTTCTGGCGCTGCAATCTCGGCAAAGGCAGTGTCGAACAGATGCCGGTAGACGCATCCGGTTTCCGTCACCACGAAACGCATCGCGGCGAGCGTGGCCAGGTCGCTCTGCCCCGATGCGGGCGCATGTTCGGGTGAGGCGACAAGGACCAGCGGCTCGGCCGATATCGTGCGCCGGGCCAGGCGTTCATCCAGACCGCCTTTGTCGAAACAGAAGGCGACGTCGATCTCGCCTTCTTCGAGCTGCCGCAGCAGGGCATCGCTGCCGGCGATTTTGAGCCGCAGACCGATCTCCGGGTGGTCGCCTCGAAAGGCCGCCAGCCATTGCGGAAGTCTGACGGTGGCAATCGTCTCCAGCGCGCCGACCGTAACCGTTCCGGCGGTCATTCCCGTCGTTGCCTCGACCGCAATACGCGCCTCCTCCGCCAGTTGCAGAATCTCTTCCGCATAAGGTTTCAGCGCGTCGCCGGCCGTCGTCAGGTCGAGGCCGTGGCGCGAGCGGATGAAGAGGACGACGCCAAGTTCGCTTTCCAGCGACTGGATCTGGTCGCTGACGCTCGACTGCGCCAGATGAACCTCCCGCGCTGCACGGGTGATATTACGGTGCCGCGCCACGGCGAGGAAGGTCTTGAGCAATCGTGGGTGCATGCCGTTTCCGGATCTGTCTCTGTTCGACATTTCGGGCTTGGCTGGTCCACTTGCAACCCTGGTCCATTTGCAACCCCGGTCCATTTGCAACCCATTGACGCCGGCGTCATCTGGTTGCGGCAGACCGAAGGGCCAGAATTTCGCGGCAATGACCCGCAAGTTTTCCCACGGCCGGCGCGGTGGCCCAAGAGATCGCCTCTGGCAGATCGCATCGCACGTATGCTCTATGCCAAGCTGATTTCCAGCACCGATGGAAGGACCGACATGCCCCGCCCGCAAGGAACCATCGCCCCGATCCTGACGCCGTTCGAGAACGATGGCCGCATTGCCCGTGACCTGTGGATCTCACATGCCAAATGGGTGCTGGGCCAGGGCGCCCATTTGCTGTCGCCGTTCGGCACCACGGGCGAGGCACTGTCGCTCTCGCTCGACGAGCGCATGCAGGCGCTGGAATGGCTGGTTGCATCAGGCATTTCGCCGGGCCGGATGATGCCCGGCACCGGCGTCACCGCACTCCCCGAAACCGTCGAACTTTCGAAGCACGCGGTCGGCCTCGGCTGCGCCGGCGTGATGGTGCTGCCATCATTCTTCTACACGGCCGCCGGGGATGAAGGCCAGGCGCGCTACTACAGCGAGCTGATCGAACGGGTGGCCAACCCGGCGCTGAAGATGATTCTCTACCACATCCCGCAGAACTCCGGCGTGCCGGTAAGCCCTGCCCTGACCGCCCGGTTGAGCGCGGCGTTTCCAGAGACGGTCGTCGCCTACAAGGATAGCGCCGGCGACTGGAACAACACGGCGGCGGTGATTGCCGCCGCACCCGACGTCGCGGTGTTCCCCAGCTCGGAGGCGCAACTGACCAAGGGGCTCGCCAGTGGTGCTGCGGGCTGTATCTCCGGGACCGTCAATCTCAACGCTGCGGCCATCCGCGCCCTCTACGACGCGACGATCGCTGGCCAAGACGTCACGGAAGCGGACGCCGCGATCAGGGCGTTCCGCAAGGTGATCCAGGATGCAGGCCTGATCCCGGCAATGAAGGCCGTGCTGGCGGTGCGCTCCGGCGACAAACGCTGGCTCAACCTGCGCGCGCCGCACGAGAATGCGACGCTGGAAAGCGGCAAGGCGCTGCTCACTGCGCTCGGTCCCGCAGCCGATCATATTGGCCGAGGTCACGCATGATGGCGGTTGGCGCAACCCACATGCTCGCATCTTTTCAATCGGCCTAAAGTGACGAGCCTGCCGCCTCTAACGCCGACACGGGCTTAAGCGGTCGCGGACGATCAGCCCCTTTCAGGCACAGTGCGATGCCGCCATTGGCCCTTGAACGGTCAAAATGGAGGCGTACCATCGCGGCATCTGAAACTGAGTCTTCTTCATTCGTCTGGGCTAATGTCCGGACCGGATTGGATATTCCTTGGCAAGGGACGCAACCAGCGGCGCGGCGAAGCGCGGCAAATCGTTTGCCCATGTGGCGGAGGCGTCCTGGGGCAAGGGCCTCAGCACGCTGCTGCGCATCGTGCGCATGACGCTGCGCCATCCTTGGCAAGTTGCGATCACCATCGCCTCGACCTTCATTGCCGCGACGCTGCAGCTGTTCATCCCGCGCCTGCTCGGCCACGCCATCGACCAGGCGCAAGGCGTGATGGCTGGAGGCGGCGGCGCGGCGGCTGAGCAGGCGCTGTGGACGACGGCGATCACCTTGCTCGTCGTCAGCATTCTGCGCGGCCTCTTCACCATGGCGCAGAATTATTATGGCGAGGCCGTTGGCCACCGCACCGGCTATGAGCTGCGCCTGGCCTTCTACGAGAAGATCCAGCGGCTGAGCTTCTCCTTCCATGACCGGGTGCATACCGGCGACCTGATTACGCTTGGCCTGCTCGACCTCGACGGCGTGCGCATGTTCTTTTCCACCGGCATATTGCGCGTGGTGCTGCTCGGCGTGCTGATCGGCGTCGGCTCCTATCTCCTGATCAGCACCGATCTCGAGCTCGGGCTGCTCAGTCTGAGTTTCGTGCCGTTCGTCGCCTGGCGCTCCTCGGTCACACAGCTCAGGCTGCGCAGCACCTGGCTGACGCTGCAGGAGCGGCTGTCAGTGCTGAGCCGGGTGATGGACGAGAACCTCGGCGGAATCCGCGTCGTGCGCGCCTTTGCGGCGCAGCGGCATGAGCTGGAAAAATTCGACCGCGCCAAGAAGTCGGCGCTGGAGCTTGCCGACCAGCGCGTCGACATCCGCGTCTCTAACACCAGCGCCATGAATTTTTCCTTCCTGGCGGCCATGGGCCTGGTGCTGTGGTTCGGTGGCCAGAAGGTGATCGCGGGCCAGATCAGCGTCGGCACGCTGGCGCAGTTCCTCACCTTCATGACCATCCTGCAGATGCCGGTGCGCCAGCTCGGGCTGATGGTCAACTCGTTCGCCCGCGCCTCGACCTGCGGCACAAGGCTGTTCGAACTGCTTGACGCCGAACTTGACATCGAGGATGCGCCTGATGCCAAGGATCTCGTGGTCACCGAAGGCTTGCTGCGCTTCGACAATGTCGGCTTCCGCTACGCGGGCGCCGGCGGCCGGCCGGCGCTGTCGGGCATTTCCTTCGAGGCCAGGTCCGGCGAGACCGTCGGCATTGTCGGCCCGCCGGGCAGCGGCAAGTCGACCATCGCGCATCTGATCCCGCGCTTCTACGATGTGAGGTCAGGCGCGATCACCATCGACGGGCAGGATATACGCGAGGTCACGCTGCAATCGTTGCGCAAGGCGGTCGGCGTCGTGCAGCAGGACGCCTTCCTGTTCACCACCTCGATCGAAAACAACATCGCCTATGGCAATCCGTGGGCGCGCGAGACCCGCATCGGGCAGGCGGCTGAATACGCCCAGTTGCACAATTACATCATCGGGCTTCCGGCCGGCTACACCACGGTCGTGGGCGAGCGCGGCTCATCGCTTTCCGGCGGCCAGCGGCAGCGCCTGACCATCGCCCGCACCCTGATGCTGCGGCCTTCGGTGCTGGTCTTCGACGATTCCACCGCGGCTGTCGACGCCGGCACCGAGCAGCGGATCCGCACCGCGATGAAGCGCTTCGCCAAGGACCGCGTGACGCTGATCATCTCGCACCGGCTGAGCTCGCTGATGCACGCCGACCAGATCCTGTTCGTCGAGAACGGCCGCATCGCCGAGCGCGGCACGCACCAGGAATTGCTGGCGCTGGGCGGACGCTACCGCGCGCTTTACGACCTGCAGCTGCGGCCGGACGACGATTTGCCGGTGGCGGTAGGAGCCGCATAATGTCGACACCGGATCACGACGAAAAAGAAGACACCAGCGGGCGGCCCACCAGGGCCGTCGTCGGTTCGCACCGCGACGAGGAAGAGGTCTTCGGCAAGGTCTACGATCCGCGCATCGTGCGCCGCATCAAGAGCTTCGTGAGACCGTATCAGGGCCGGATCTTCATCTCGGTCGCCGCCGTTTTGGTGTTCACTCTGACGCAATTGGCGATCCCGCTGGTCATCCGTTACGCCATCGACCACGGCATGGCGGCGGGCAAGGCCGACAGCTCCGTCATGAACTGGGCGATCGGTGCCTTCGCCCTGATCATCCTGATCAACTATGCCGCCAGCTATATCCAGGAAAGCGTCGTCGGCAAGGTGGCCGAGAATGTGCTGTCGGATTTGCGCCGCGCCATGTTCAGCCATCTGCAGCGTGTGTCGCTGAGCTTCATGGACAAGACCGAGGTGGGACGGCTGATGTCGCGCCTGCAGGGCGACGTCAATTCGATGCAGGAATTCCTTGAGACGTCGGTGATGTCGGTGGGCGACATCGTGCTTCTGTTCGGCATCGTCAGCGTGCTTTTGTGGCTCGATTTCCGGCTCGGTCTGCTGACGCTATCGACCATGCCGGCGTTGTTCATCGTGCGCCTGTTCTGGCTGCCGCGCGCCAAGGTCGCCTTCATGGCCGCGCATGAGACCAACTCGATCGCCAATGGCGCGCTGGCGGAAGGCATCCATGGCGTGCGCACTGTGCAGAGTCTCGAACGCCAGCACGTCAATTTCGACCTCTATGACGAGAAGGTGCTGGCCAATCTCAGGGCTCACCTGACCTCGGCCAAATATGCGCAGGTGATGGTGCCGATCGTCGACACGCTGACCGGCATTGCGATGGCGACGGTCATCGTCGTCGGCGGTTCGATGGTGCTGTCGCACAGCCTCGACATCGGCGTCATGGTGGCGTTCCTGTTCTACATCCAGCGCTTCTTCGACCCGATCCGCTCGCTCACCATGCAGTACTCGGTCATGCAGCGTGCCATGGCGTCGGGCCAGCGAATTTCCGAAGTGCTCGACGTGCCGGTGGATGTCAGCGACAGACAAGGCGCGGTGGCGCTGACGCGCGACATGGACGGTTCGGTCGAGTTCAGGAACGTCACCTTCGGCTACCGGCAGAACCAGCCGGTGCTGAAAAACATCTCCTTCCGCGTCAATCCGGGCGAGACGGTTGCGCTTGTCGGCCCGACCGGTTCGGGCAAGTCGAGCTGCATGGCGCTGGTGCACCGCTTCTATGATGTCTGGTCGGGCGAGGTGCGGGTCGGCGGCCACGACGTGCGCGACGTGACGCAGGATTCGCTCGGCGACCAGGTGGCGATGGTGTTGCAGGAGCCATTCCTGTTTTCCGGCACGGTGCTGGAGAACATCCGCTACCACAAGACATCGGCTACCCGCGAAGAGGTTGTGCGCGCCGCGCAAGCCGTTGGCGCGCACGACTTCATCGAGCATTTGCCTGACGGCTACGACACCGAGCTCGAACAGCGCGGCGGCAATCTGTCCCTCGGCCAGCGCCAGCTGATCAGCTTTGCACGCGCACTGGTGGCGGATGCGAAAATCCTGGTGCTGGACGAGGCGACGGCGAGCATCGATTCCTACACCGAGATGCTGATCCAGAAGGCACTGGTCACGCTGCTGGAAGGCCGCACCGGGCTGGTCATCGCGCACCGGCTGGCGACCATACGCGGCGCCGACCGCATCATCGTCTTACAGAACGGCGAGATCGTCGAGAGCGGAAATCACGAGCAGCTGATGGCGGCCAAGGGCCTCTATGCCAGGCTCTACAACATGAACTACGCATCGTTCGACGATATTGCCGAGGAAGACATAGGCGCGCCGGCCGGCAAGGCGACGTGAGCTGCTGCCGGTTCAGCTCGACTGGAAATGGTGCGGGGCCAAAACTCGTCGTCGACCAATTCGGCTTCAGATGACGACACCTTTCAGCTCGCCTTCCAGCGTAAGCCCGGCGTCACGCCTGCCGCGCGTTCAGGTGGAGGAGCGGCCGGCCGCCTAAAGGGCAATCCCGCGTAAATTCTGAATTCTACGCGCCGCCTGGCGCGCGATGCACGCGCAGCTTGCGCCTGAACCTCAGCAAACGCCGTCATGATGGCTTTCGTTCCTTAGCCGTCGGATGAAAATCGCCGGGGAACAGGAAGGCTTGCTGGGAGTTTAGTTCTCCGAGCCGCGCCGTGAACGGCGCGGCAGCGAAGGAGACGGCATATGGGCCTGGGTACCATTCTTATTATCATCCTGATCATCGCGTTGCTCGGCGGCTTCAGCGGCCTCGGCGGCGGCCCGTTCTACGGCACTGGTTACTATGGCGGCGGTGGCCTCGGGCTGGTGCTGATCATCGTGATCATTCTGGTTGTTCTCGGGCGAATATAGCGTCGCCATTGGCGGCCGCCGAGTTTCTACGGCGGCCGCGTTTTCGCCTGACCTCGAGGTTTGAAGACATGGCAGCTGAAGACATTGCTGGTCCGGAAACACTGGCCCGGCCTCGGCGCGAGCGAGAGCAAACGCGACGAGCTGGGATGTCCTAATGGTGCACTATCCGAAGGCGCCGGGCGCAATGCTGCAGACCCTGACACCCACCTGGCGGCCGTGTCGTTCATCCAGGCGTCGGACTTTTCGAGAAACGCAGCACGGCGACCAGGCGAGGTCGGCCTTTCTCGCTCTTGTCGACAAGGGCAGCATCGGCCCGAAGGCGGCAATGGCAGGCACGCCTTACGCCTGAACGCGGTCAACCCGCCGTAGTTCCGCCAGCAGAAACAGCACCAGCACGCAGCACAGGATGCCAAGCGACGATGGCAGTCCCTGATGTCCGGTCAGTTGCATCGCCAGCCCGGCCACCGGGGAGCCGACGATGCCGCCTACGCCCCATACGAACGCAAAGGCGGCATTGCCGGCGATCAAGGCTTGACCGGTGAAACGCTCGCCGAGCTGGATCAGCGACAGCGTGTAGATCCCGAACGAGACACCGCCCCAAACGAAGAAGAGCGGCCAGATAAGCCATGTAGCGAAGAGCAATGGCAACAGCAGGCAACCGGCCAGGCAAGCCAGGACACAGAACAGCATCATCGGCTTCGAGCCAAACCGTTCGGCGGCGCGCCCAAGCACGACCTGCAGCACGGCATTGCCGGCGATGAAACAGGTGATGAGCGAAGCGATGCGCTGCTCAGTGCTGCCGAGCGCGGCACCATAGACCGCGAACAGCGAAAGCAGGACTTGCTCGAAGGCGGCAGCCGTGAGGACTGCGAACAAGAGCAGCGGCGCCAGCGCGAAGAAGCCGCCGACCGACACCGCTTCGCCCTCACGCGGCATGTCGGGCAGGCGCGGCGCGACGGCAAGCACGATCAGACCGCAGACAAGGAAGGCCGCGCTGCCGATGATGAAGGGTGGCCATCCTTGCGTGCCGACCAAGCCTAGCGACAGCGGGCCGAGGCCAAAGCCGGCGGAAACGATGGAGGAGTATAGGCCCATGATGCGGCCTCGGCGTGCGGCGGGTGTGATCGAGACCAGCCAGGTTTCACTGATCACGTAAAGCGGATTGGCAAAGAAGCCGAGCAGGAAGCGCAACGGCATCCAGGCCCATACATCCTGCGTCCAGGCAATCGCGATCAGGACGGTTGCTGCCAGGATCGAACACACAACCGCAAAGCGCGCCGCGCCCACCCGCCGGACCAGCGCCGGCGTGAAGAGCGACGATATAATGAAACCCAGAGGCGTCATCGCGGCCGAGAGGCCGATAAGGCCCGGTGTCGTCCCTTGCCGTTCCAGGATGAAGCTGAGCAGCGGATACGTCAGCCCCTGTGCTATGGCGAACACCGTAACTGTCGCGATGATGCCGGCCATCGCGGCCCATGCGATGTGGTTCTCCGGCGGTGACGTCGCGTCTTCGGCGCTCATGCCGACTTCGAAGCAGGATCGGCACGTTCCGGCAAGGGCAAATGCCGGCAAAGTGCCGCGGCACGCCCAAACAGGCGGTCGGGTCTTATCCGCGACATCAACTCACACTTGCCAGAAGCGTTTTACGATTTCGGCCTCGACCTGGCGTCTGGTCAGACCGATATCGTCGATCAGGTGCGGATTGGCCTCCGCCATCTGCTTGAGGTCCCAGCGAAAGCGTATCCGCTCGCGCCAGGCCGCGATCATGCCCCGCGGGCTCGTCAGATGCGGGCGAGGCGACACCGCCTTTTCCGGCCAGGCTGCACGAGCAGAAGCAAGGGTATCGTTCATGGCAACCTCCATTCGGTTTAACGGGCGACAGCCCTCGGCTTGCAAGAGGTTGAACTCTGCCGCATGCGGACGGCGCCGTAATTAAGCCCGGCCAAATAGTTCTCAAAAGTTCCAAACTGGCTAGAGCACCTCGCCGTTTCATGGAAACGGCGAGGTGCTCAACTCTTTGTTTTCACGCCATACGTCCGTGAAGCGCTCCGCCGCGCTTTCCCGTGGGAAAACCGCCTTCACACCTTCCCTGGAATTGCTCTATAGATGCGCGTTATGCAGGGATCGCGCTTTGCCTTTGGTCCGTTCGTGCTTGATCCGGGTGCGGGAACACTCCTTCGGGACCAAGTTCCCGTCGCCGCCGGCCACCGCGGACTGCAGCTGCTGGCGGCGCTCGTCGCCCGGCCCGGCGAGATTGTGGCCAAGGCCGAGTTGATGGATGCGGCATGGCCAGGCACCGCCGTTGAGGAAGGCAACCTCACCGTCCAGATTGCGCAATTGCGCAAGCTGCTGGGTCCGGCCACGAACGGCGGAGAATGGATATCGACCGTTCCGCGCGTCGGCTATCGCTTCGCCGGCGCCATCGAACAGCTCGGCGACGAGAAGCGACAGGCTTTGCCGCTGCCCGCCAAACCGTCGATAGCCGTGCTGCCCTTTGCCAATTTCAGCAACGACCCCGAGCAGGAAGCCTTCGCCGACGGGTTGACCGAAGACCTGATCACCGACCTGTCGAGGATCGGCGGCCTGTTCGTCATCGCGCGCAACTCGACCTTTGCCTACAAGGGCAAGGCGGTGGATGTGCGCGAGGTCGCCAGAGAACTTGGCGTGCGCTATCTCTTGGAGGGCAGCGCCAGACGCGCCGCCGGGCGCGTGCGCATCAACGCCCAGCTGGTCGACGCGCTGAGCGGCGAGCATTTGTGGGCAGACCGCTTCGATCGCGGCCTGGAAGATATTTTTGCCGTTCAGGACGAGGTGACGGCCAAGATCGTCGAGGCGCTGCTTGGCCGGCTGCGCGCGCCGCTGCCGCGCAACCGGCCCCGAAATCTCGAGGCCTACGATCTGTGCGTGCGAGCCCGCAACCTGATCGACGTCTCGCCGGAGACGGCGCGCGAAGCGCATCTGTTGCTGACGCGCGCGCTTGCGCTCGATCCTGACTATGCCGAAGCCTATCGCTGGCTTGCCATGAACCACTGGATGGGATGGGTGCATTGGGGAGAGCCCATTGAGCCTGCCCGCGGCCTTGCCCTGGAACTGGCGCGCAAGGCTGTGGCGATCGATCCCAACGATGCCGGCTGCCACTGGGTGCTTGCTAACCTGCTTGCCTATGAGCGCAGATTCGACGAAGCGGATGTGGGATTTGCCAAGGCGTTCGAACTCGACCCGAACGAGGCCGATGCCTGGGCGACATTGTCCGACATCGCGGTCCTGGCCGGGCGCGTCGACGACGGCCTCGACTATATCGGCAAGGCGTTCCGGCTGAACCCGTTTCCGGCAAGCTGGTACTACCTGACGCTCGGCCAGGCGCAATATGCGGCGCGCGACTATGAAGCCGCCGTCGAGACGACGCGCCGGGACGAGACGTATCGGACAAGCTCGCGCCGTTTCCTTGCGGCAAGCCTTGCGCAACTCGGCCGGATCGACGAGGCGCGCGCCGAGGTCGACCTGTTCCTTGTCGCGAACCCACATTTCACCACCCGCCACTGGGTCGAGACGGAGCCGTTCCGCGACACTGCCACGCTCGACCATTTCGTCGATGGCTTCCGAAAGGCCGGCCTTCCGGAGTGACGGACCGGCGTGCTCGATCGATGCCAGGCACCGTCGGTTGCGGATCAATCCTGCCAATGTTTGCAAGTCGCGAGGCCGCTCGACCGATCTTGCTTCCGCGTGCAGTCATCCAACAGCGATGCAGCGAAGCGGCGCGCGAAACCTCTGTCACGGTGAAGCCGGCTGGAACGGCCACGATCGATCCGGCCACGGGTGAGCGCTGGGCGGCGGCTGGCGACTGCCTGTTGCGCTCTCGTCTGCAATGCCGGCATCGCGGTAGCCGTGGGCAATGATCGGCTTGCCTCGTTGAGCTTTCAGCGACGCGCTCCGACAACTCGCGATGATTTTTCTAGATGCCGGATGATTTTTCTAGATGCTGTTTATCGAAGCACGATCTTTTCCGAAAACCGGTTCCCACTTTTCGGGATCATGCTCTCGCGGCTGGCGTGATCGAGAAGTCCGCGCAATCTGATTGTCCGAGCGCCCTTCGGCTTTCCTTGTTTGAGGTCGGCAGCGGGAGTAATAGTCGCCACGGAATTGCGAGGAGGAAAAGATGACGCTGAACTTCGACCCGAAGGCGAAGGCCACGGCGTTGTACCATGGCGAATTCCGACCGATGTTCATTGGCGGCAAGTGGGTCGCGGCGCAGTCCGGCCAGGAGATGCAGGCACTCAATCCGGCAACAGGCGAGGTGCTCGCGACAGTGCCGCGGGGCGGGGCTGCCGATATCGACGTGGCGGTGGCCGCCGCGCGCGCGGCCTTCGAAGGCCCATGGTCCAAATTCTCACCCTACGAGCGGCAGTGCGTGCTGCTCAGGATCGCCGATCTGTTCGAGACGCATTGGGAAGAGCTCAGCGTTTCCGACACGCTCGATATGGGACTGCCGATCACGCGCACGCTCGCCAACCGGCGCCGCGTCATCGGCATGCTGCGCTTCTATGCCGGCATGGCGACGGCGCTGCATGGCGAGACGATCGACAATTCGATTCCCGGCGAGATCGTCACCTTCACCCGGCGCGAGCCGGTGGGCGTCGTTGGTGCGATCATTCCCTGGAACGCGCCGACCGCCGCCTCGATCTGGAAGATCGCGCCGGCGCTGGCGACAGGCTGCACCATCGTGCTGAAACCGTCCGAGGATGCGTCGCTGACGCCGCTGCTGATCGCGCAACTGATGCAGGAAGCCGGCGTGCCTGACGGCGTCGTCAACGTCGTCACCGGCACCGGGGCGGAAGCCGGTGCGCGGCTCGCCGAACATCCAGACGTCAACAAGATCGTTTTCACCGGTTCGACGCTGACCGGCCAGGCCATCGCGCGGGCAGCCGTGGCCAACCTCAAACGCGTTTCACTGGAGCTCGGCGGCAAGTCGCCGATAATCGTCTGCCGCGACGCCGACATCGACAAGGCTGTTCCGATCGCGGCGATGGCGGTGTTCGTGCATTCGGGCCAGATCTGCATTGCCGGCTCGCGGCTGTTCGTGGCGCGCGAAATCCATGACGAGTTCGTCCGCCGGCTCGCCGATTTCGCGGGCAGACTGCGGATCGGCCATGGCATCGAGGCAGAGACGGAAATCGGACCGCTCATCAATGCCAGGCAGGCAGGCAAGGTGGAGGGCTATATCAGGGCCGGCAGCGACGAAGGCGCCGAACTGGTCGCCGGTGGCTCGCGGCTGACCGGCGAGCTCTACGATGGCGGCAACTTCATTGCGCCGACGGTCTTCGGCGCCGTGTCGGACCAGATGACCATCGCGCGCGAGGAGATTTTCGGCCCGGTCATTTCGGCGATGCCCTTCGACACGCTCGACGAAGCGGTGGCGCGTGCCAATGCGACGCCCTATGGCCTGGCCGCCGGCATCTTCACCACGCATCTGGGCACCGCGCACAAGCTTGCGCGCCGGGTCAAGGCCGGCTCGGTCTGGGTCAACATGTACCATGCCATCGACCCGGCGGTGCCGTTCGGCGGCATGAAGATGTCGGGTTATGGCCGCGAGGGCGGCATCGAGCATCTGCACGAGTATCTGGAGACCAAGTCGGTCTGGATCCAGACCGACTGATATTCGCGCGGCGTACTCTGCGAAATCACGATGAAACCACAAGGGCCAGGACGGCGGCGCAGTCACCGGCTTTGACCAGGCCGGGGAAATGCCGCGCCGCCAGAATGCCGGACATTTTTGCCCGGATTTCCTGCGGAGCGATGCCGGTGCGGCCGGTGGAATGGATGCGCGCCAGCACCGAGCCTTCTTTCACAGGCTCGCCGAGATCGACCATGGTTTCGATCATGCCGTCCTCCTCGGCGAAGGAGAAACAATCGCCTGACGGCATGTCGAGCCACTGAGTTCTGCCCTTCTCGACCGCACCATCAACAATGCCGGCATGGCGCAGCACATTGCTGATGCCGCGCCGCGCGATCCGCACAGTCTGTGCGCGCGAGGTGCCGCCGCCGCCAAGCTCGGTGCTGACGAAGACCTTGCCCATTTCCTCCGCCGCCGTGTCGTACATGCCGACGGAGTCGATCTCGATCATGCGCATCGAGAACGGGGCAGAGAACGCCGCGACCGCATCGAAGGCTTTCTGCTCCAGCGCCTTGTCGGGCACCGTGTGGGCGGCACAGAAGGGCACGAAATCCAGTGTCTTGCCACCGGAGTGGAAGTCGAAGACGAGGTCGGCGCGGGGCAGCAATTCGCGCTGGAAATAGTCGGCGATCTTTTCCGTCACCGTGCCGTCGGGACGGCCGGGAAAGCTGCGGTTCATATTGCCCTTGTCGATCGGCGACGTCCGCGTGCCGGCGCGGAAGGCCGGATAGTTCATCGCCGGCACGATGATCACCGTGCCGCTGACCTGTTTGGGATCGAGCGTGCGGGCGAGATCGTAGAGCGCCAGCGGCCCCTCATACTCGTCGCCATGGTTGCCGCCGGTGAGCAGGGCAGTCGGCCCCTTGCCGTTGCGGATGACGCAGATCGGGATCATCACCGAGCCCCAGGCCGAGTCGTCGCGGCTGTAGGGCAGGCGCAGGAAACCATGTTGCACGCCGTCCTTGTCGAAATCGACGGTCGGCGCGATCGGGGATGGGCGGAGGCTAGGCATCGGGCTCAATTCTTCACCACCAGTTTGCGCGGTACATTGGCGAGGCACTCTACACCGGTTTCGGTGATCAGGATGGATTCGGTGATTTCCAGTCCCATGGTCTCCAGCCACAGGCCGGTCATGAAATGGAAGGTCATGCCGGGCTTGAGTTCGGTGCGGTCGCCGGGGCGCAGGCTCATGGTGCGTTCGCCCCAGTCCGGCGGATAGGACAGGCCGATGGAGTAGCCGGTGCGGTTGTCCTTGACGATGCCATATTTCTTCAACACGGCGAAAAAGGCGTTGGCGATGTCCTCACAGGCATTGCCGGGCTTTGCCGCCGCCAGCCCCGCCTCCATGCCTTCCAGTGTCGCCTTCTCGGCATCGAGGAATTCCTGTGTCGGCTTGCCGAGAAAGACGGTGCGCGACAGCGGGCAATGGTAGCGGTTGTAGCAGCCGGCGATCTCGAAGAAGGTGCCCTCGCCCGACTTCATCGGCTGGTCGTCCCAGGTGAGATGCGGCGCCGAGGCGTCGGCGCCCGACGGCAGCAGCGGCACGATCGCCGGATAGTCGCCGCCGACGCCATCGACACCGCGCGTGCCGGCATCGTAGATCTCGGCGACCAGATCGCATTTGCGCATGCCGACCTGGATCTTGTCGACGATGCGCTGGTGCATGGCTTCGACGATCCGAGCCGCCTTGCGCATATAGTCGATCTCGGTTGAACTCTTCACGGCGCGCTGCCAGTTGACCAGCGCTGTCGCGTCGACGAAGCGGGCGTTGGGCAGGTGCTTCTGCAACGCGGCGAAGGCGGCAGCCGAGAACCAGTAATTGTCCATCTCGACGCCGACGGTCAGCTTGCCCCAGCCGCGATCACTAAGCACGCTTGCCAAAAAATCCATCGGGTGGCGCTCGGTCGACTGCACGTAGTGGTCGGCATAGCCGACGATGTTGTCATGCGCGAGATAGGCGGTGCGCTTGGCGCCATTGGCATCCTGGCCGCGACCGTACCAGACCGGCTCGCCCGATGGTGGCACGATCACCGCCTGATGCACATAGAACGACCAGCCATCATAGCCGGTCAGCCAGGCCATGTTGGATGGGTCGCTGATAACAAGCAGATCGACGCCTTTCCCCTCCATGGCTTTTCGCGTCTTGGCGAGGCGATCCGCAAATTCGCCACGCGAGAATTTTAGGTTCGGCTGCATTGTTCTTGGTCCTCGTTTGTTGGGCCTGGAGCCTGTTTCAACTTTGTTGGAAACAGGCTCGTCGTTCTTGTTTGAACGTGATCTCTGGGAAAAACCGGGTTCCACTTCCGGATCACGCTTTGGCCAGCATCAGCTTTCAAAAATGGTTCCGGCATTGGCCGCCCGCGCCCGGTTGCGAGCGAGCGTGGCGATCGCCGTATCCTGCACGCCGGTGCCGGTGAGGTCGGCGATGGTGATGTCGCTGGGTGAGCGCCTTCCGTGCCGTTCGCCGGCGATGATCTGGCCGAGTTCGGTGACCGCGGCATCGGCTCCCATCACGCCCGATGCGATGGCGTGATGCAGTTCTCCCAGACGCCGTGTCTGCTTGGCGCTGTCGGCGACATAGAGATCGGCCATGCGCAGGATCGCCGGCGCGATCTCGTTCTTGTGTTCGGCATCCGAGCCCATGGCGGTGATGTGCTGCCCGGCAACGACAAAGCCGGCCTTGATCAGCGGCTCGGTCGACGGCGTGGTGGTGACGATGATGTCGGCGCCGATGGTTGCTTTGGCTGCATCCGGCTCGGCGCGCACGAGAATGCCGAGCTTTTCGCGCAGCGCGCCTGCGGCCGTCTCCGCCTTGACCGCATCGCGCGCCCAGATACGTGCCTCGGCGATCGGCCGCACCAACATGAGCGCTTCGAGTTGCAGCCCGGCTTGCACGCCGGCGCCGAAGATTGCGGCGACGGACGAATCCGGCCGCGACAGATGCTTCGCCGCGACGGCGCCGGCAGCAGCGGTGCGGACATCTGTGAGATAGCCATTGTCGAGCAGCAGCGCCTCGACCACACCGGTTCTTGCCGAGAGCAACACCATCATGCCGCCCCCGCTGGGCAGACCGAGCTTCGGATTGTCGAAGAAGCCCGAGCTTATCTTAACGGCGAAACCGTCTATTCCTGGCACATAGGCGGACTTCACATCCACCTCGCCGCGCTGCTCGTGAATGTCCAACCGCAGGATCGGCGGCATCGCCACCGGCAATGTGGCGAGCGCGCGGAAAGCGTTTTCGACGCAGGCGACCGCGTCGAGATCGAGCGTCACGATTGTGCGCAGTTCCTTCTCGGTGAGGATCGTCATCCGGCTCATGCGATGTGCTCCGCGAAGGCGCGCACTGCGAAGGATAGTGGTCCGTCACACCCCCCTCTGGCCTGCCGGCCATCTCCCCCGCAAGGGGGGAGATTGGACTGCACTCCTGCCTTCGCCAATCTCCAGCGCAGCAAGAACAGCGACCGCATCGAAGCTGCCGATCTCCCCCCTTGCGGGGGAGATGTCCGGCAGGACAGAGGGGGGTGGGCGGGAATTCGGCGTGGGAGAGTTTTCATGCCGCGCGCTCCGCGATTGCGTCACCGCAGACGATCTTGCGATGCGTGTTCATGTCGATATTGCGGCCCGAGAGAAGAACGACCACCGGCCCGGTCGCCTTGACCTTCCCGGCAAGCAGCGCGGCGATGCCGACCGCGCCGGCGCCTTCGACGATCTCGCGCTCCTGTTCATAGGCATGGCGGATGCCGGCGGCGATCTCGTCCTCGCGGAGCAGGATGACGTCGTCGAGCAGATCGCGGCACATGGCGAAGGTCAGCCGGTTGTCGAGACCGATGCCGCCGCCGAGCGAATCCGCCAGCGTCGGCAGTTCTTCCACCTTGACCGGGCGACCGGCATCCAGGCTCGCCTTCATCGCAGCACCACGCGCCATCGAAACGCCGATGATTTTTGTCCCGGGGCTGACGCCCTTGACGGCGGCGGCGATGCCCGAGGCGAGTCCACCACCGGAGAGTTGCACCAGGACGAGAGCGGCATCCGGGACCTGCTCGATCATCTCCAGTCCGAGCGTGCCTTGCCCGGCGATGATGGCCGGGTGGTCGAAGGGCGGCAGCATCACCAGTCCCTCCTGCGCCACCAGCCGTTCGACCTCCTGCTGCGCCTCGTCCTGACTGTTGCCGATGATGCGGACATCCGCGCCAAGCCGACGGATTTCGTCGAGCTTGTTGCCCGGCACCAGTCGCGACATGCAGATCACCGCACGCATGCCTTCGAGCTTCGCGGCATGGGCCAGCGCACGGCCATGATTGCCGGTCGACGCCGCGACCACGCCGCGCGCCTTCTCCTCGGCGCTCAGCGAAGCAACGGCATTCGAGGCGCCGCGCAGCTTGAAGCTGCCGGTGGTCTGGCGGTGTTCAAGCTTGAGGTGGACGGGGATGCCCAGTCGTTCGGAAAGGCTGTGAGATAACCCTGTCGGCGTGCGTTCGATTTTGCCGGCAATTCGCTCCCGGGCGGCACGAATATCGTTAAGGGTGACTGTCGTCATGATCGTCAATCGCGCGGCAAAGGCAGCGTCATCAGACGGCCAAATTCGGGATGCGACGTCCCGTCGCCACACAACCGCAAACAATTCCAGGCGCTGGCCTGATTGCTGGTGACGACCGGGCGGTCGATCGCCTGTTCCATGCCGGGAACCGCGAGCGCTCCGCGCAATGCGGTGCAGGACACGAACAGTGCATCGGCCTGCGCATGCGTCGCCTCACGAGCTAGGTCGACGATCGCTGCCGGCGCAATGCGCGCCATCTCGCGATCGTCCTCGAAGCCGAGGCAGGTGAAGCTGACGATCTCAAAGCCGCGCTCGCCGAAATACGTCGCCATCGGCCTGGAGGTTTCGACGGTGTAAGGGGTGAGGATGCTGATCTTTTTCGCGCCCAGCGCCTGCAGCCCGCGCACGCCGGCCATCGGCGGCGTGACGACGGGAACACCCGGCTTGGCAGACTGGATCGCGGCCTCGATTTCAGCGTCGCCAATCACCACCGAGGCCGAGGTGCAGGAGTAGCAGATCGCGTCGAGCGGCTCATCGGGCAGGATGAGGGCAGCACCCGCCGCCAGCTCGGGCTGCATCTTGCGGAGATTCTCGGGTGTGGTCGGATTCTTGTAGGGAATGCGCGCGACATAGACGCCGACCCGCTCGCTCGCCACCATGCGGCGGAAATCCGGTTCGCTGGTGTGGTCGGTGGCAAGGATGATCAGGCCGACGCGCTTTTCCAGCGGGCGCGCATCGAGCGCCGGCCTTGTCGGCATCAGCCTGATCTCGGGCAGCGGTTTCATCTCAGAATTACCTTTCGATCTTGCCGTAGCGATGTTCCAGCCAGCGCAGCAGCACGACCGAGAAGAGGCTGATGACGAGGAAGAAAGCGCCGACCAGCGTGATCGGCTCAATGTAGCGATAGTAGGTGTTGGCGACGCTCTTTGCCTGGTTCATCAGCTCCAGCACGGTGATTGCCGATAGCAGCGGTGTCTCCTTGAACATGGCGATGAAATAATTGGCCAGCGCCGGGATCATCGGTGGGATCGCTTGCGGAATGATGATGTTGGTCCAGGTCTGCGTGGCGCTCAGATTGCAGGCCTTGGCCGCCTCCCACTGGCCGCGCGGCACGTTGTCGATGCCGGCGCGATAGACTTCCGCCGTGTAGGTGCCGTAGTGCAGGCCGAGCCCGATGACGCCGGCGACCAGCGGCGGCAACAGGATGCCGAAATCCGGCAGGACATAGAAGATGAAATAAAGTTGCACCAGAAGTGGCGTGCCGCGGATGAATTCGGCCGCCCAGCCGACGGTGCGCGACAGGACCTTGTTGGGCGAGCGTCGCGCCAGCGCGATGCCCAGACCCACGATAGCGGCCAGCACGGAGCCGAGCAGCGTTGCCAGGATGGTGATCTTCACGCCCTGGATCAGCGTCGGCAGGATCTCCCAGACGAAGTTCCAGTCCCAATCCATCAGACGCGCACCCCGTCGAGGCCGCGCGCCATGCGGCGTTCCAATGAACGCACGCCCCAGGAGATGATCAGCGCCAGGGCGAAATAGATGATCAGGATGGTGGTGAACGGCGCCAGCGTGTTGCCGGTCTGCGAGCGCACGACCTGCGCCTGAAAGGTGAGATCGGCGAGCGAGATCAGCGACACCACGGAGGTCGCCTTGAGCAGCTCGATGGCGTTGTTGCCGAAGGTCGGCAGCATGACCAGCAGCGCCTGCGGCAGGATGACATGGCGCATACCTTGCCAGCGGCCGAGGTTGAGCGCGATGCAGGCTTCATATTGTTCGCGGCCGACCGACTGGATGGCGCCGCGTACCACCTCGGCCGCATAGGCGCCGACATTGAGGCCCAGCGCCAGCACACCCGCCTGCAGCGGGGTCAGTTCGAGGCCGATCAACGGCAACACGAAATAGGCAAAGAACAGCTGCACGAAGATCGAGGTGCCGCGGAAGAATTCTATATAGGCGGTTGCAAGCCAACGCAGCGCGAAGAAGCGCGACACGCGGCCCATGCCGGCGAGGAAGGCCATGATCAGGGCGAGCACCGACCCCATCAGCGTCAGCTCGATGGTGACAAGCGCTCCCTGCAATATCAGGCCGAGGTAGCCGGACCACTGGGTCATTCGGGTTCCAACGTTGGCGGTTAGCTTCCTTCTCCCCGTTCACGGAGAGAAGATGCCAGTCCACCCTCCGAAGCTGCAGCGCAGCTGCTGCGGAGGACGGGCAGGCAGATGAGGGGCAGCGCTAAATTCTCAGAACCTGGCGCCGCCCCTCATCCGGCCCTTCGGGCCACCTTCTCCCCGTGAACAGGGAGAAGGCAAAACGGCGCTATTTCGCCGCGCAGAGCTTGTCCCGCGTGGTCGACATCGCGGCTGCGGCCGAGAAGCCGTAGGGCTCGATGATCTTGGCGAACTCGCCGGATTTCTTCAGCTTGGCGAGCTCGACATCGAAGGCGTCGCGCAGGGCCTCATCGCCTTTCTTGAAGGCGGCGCCGTCGCAATAGACCGGCGCGCCGACCACCGGGGCGATGACTTCGAGGTTCGGATCGTTGGCTTTCTTGACGAGGTCGTTTATCGACAGGACGGGCAGCGAATAGGCGTCGATGCGGCCGTCCTGCAGCATCTTCAGGCCGCTCTGGCCGTCCGGCACGACGATGACGCGCTCGCGCGGCACGCCGGCGTTGAGCGCCAGCTTCTCCTCGGTGCCGCCACCGGGCGCGCCGATGGTGGCTGACGTGTCCTTGGCGACGTCCTCGTAGCTCTTGAAGCCCTTCGGATTGCCCTTCTTCACCAGCATCGCCTCGGCGTCGCACAGCACCGGCTCGGAATAGACGACCGCCGCGCAACGCTCCGGCTTCATGAACAGGCCGGCGGTGACGACGTCGAAGCGGCCGGCCTGCAGGCCGGGGATCATCGCGCCATATTCGGAGATCGAAGCGACGATGTCGGCAACACCGAGACGCTTGAAGACCTCGCGCGCCACGTCGGGCGCCGCACCCGAAACTTTGCCGTCGGCGGCGACCGCCGTATAGGGCGGCTCGTTGGCGATCGCGACGCGGGCAAAGCCCTGCGCCTTCAATTGCTCGAGCTTGCTGTCATCGGCCGAACCGGTGCTCGACGCGGCGAGCACCGCCGTCAGTGCGAGACCGGCGACGCCGGCCAGAATGCCAAGTTTCTTCATTGTTCCCAACTCCTTTGTTGTCTTCTTGGTTTTGTCTGGGGCGGTCTTCCGCCCCGCAAAGCGGTCAGACACGATGTCCGGCCGCGATGATCTTCTTCAGGAAGCCTTGCGTGCGCTCCTGCTTTGGATGGCGGAAAATCTCGTCTGGTTTGCCCTCTTCGACGATCTTGCCGCGGTCGAAGAACAGCACGCGGTCGGCGAAGTCGTGGGCAAAGCCCATCTCGTGGGTGACCAGCAGCATGGTCATGTCGGTCTCTGCGGCGAGCTTGCGCATGACATTCATCACCTCCTCGACCAGCTCCGGATCGAGGGCCGACGTCACCTCGTCGAACAGCATGATCTTCGGCGACAATGCCAGCGCACGGGCAATCGCCACGCGCTGCTTCTGGCCGCCGGACAGCTGCGCCGGCATCGACTTCGCCTTGTCAGCCATGCCGACCATGTCGAGCAGTTCCATGGCCCGCTTTTCAGCGGCGGCGCCAGGCGTGCCCTTGGTCAGCATCGGCGCCAGCGTGACGTTATCCATGACGCATTTGTGCGGAAACAGATTGAACAGCTGGAAGACCATGCCGATCTTCTGCCGCATCTTGGTCAGGTGCCGCTCGTCGGCGGGCAGCAGCTGGCCGTTGCGCTCCATGTGGTAGAGCTGCTCGCCATCGATCTGGATATGGCCGCCGTCGATCTTCTCCAGCGTCATCAGGATGCGCAGGATCGTCGTCTTGCCCGAGCCGGACGGGCCGATCAGCGCCAGCTTCTCGCCGGGCATGACCTGCATCGACAGGCCGTCCAGTACCTTGAACGAGCCGAAGCTCTTCGAAATGGCGTCGACCTTGATGATGGGTGAGGACAAATGAATTTCCCCTGCTGGAGAAGCCTGTGCCTTAACGATGCGGAACGCGCCAAATCATGTCAATTGGGAAAATAAAATCATGACAATATTTCCGGCACTGCATGATTCCAGAGCAATTCCCGCTTAGATTGCGAGCAGCAGATGCTCCGGATCGCCAAGCAGCAACTTGGTGACAACGCCGAGGCCGGCGCGCAGTTCCCCCTCGGTGGTCGAGCCGAGCGAGATGCGCACCGCCGGATGCCAGGGCGCATCCGAGATGCGGAAGGAGGTGCCGGGCGCGATCGCCACGCCTTGCAGGCGGGCCTGGGCGACGAAGCTTTCCTCGGCACGGTCCGCGGGCAGTTGCAACCAGACATGCAGCCCGTCGCGCCTGGCGCGATAACCAACCCCGCCCAGCACCTCGGCTGCGATGTCCTGGCGGCGGCGCAATGCCGCGCGCTGCCAGCGAACGAGTTCCATCGCCGTGCCGTCGGTCACCCATTTGGTGGCGATCTCGGCCACCAGCGGCGTCGCCATCCAGTTCGACACCAGATGCCGGTTGGCAACGGCGGCGACATAGCGGTCGGGCGCCGCGAGATAGCCGATGCGCAGGCCAGGTACGGTGATCTTGGTGAAGGACGTGACGTAGAGCGTGCGCTCCGGTGCAAAGGCCGCGACAGGCGGCGGCCGGTCCTCCACCAAGGGACCCAGCACATCGTTCTCGATGATGGCGATGTCGTGCTTGCGCGCGACCGCGGCGATCTCTTCGCGCCGTCTGGCGTCCATCAGCGTCGCCGTCGGGTTGATCACCGAGGGCTGCACGAATACCGCGCGAATGTCGGTGAGCCGGCAGGCCTCGTCCAGCGCCTCGGGGATCAAGCCATTGCCGTCGATCGGCAGCCCTTCGAGGTTGAAGCCGAGATAGCGCGCCAGCGGCACCAGCGTGTGGTGGCCGATGGCCTCGGTGGCGACGGTCGAGCCCGGCGGCGCCACGCTCATCAGCGCTACGGTCATCCCAGCAGTGGCGCCGTTGGTCAGGCTGATGTTCTGCGCGGAGACGTCAAGCCCGCACAGTTTCAGCCATTCGACCGCCACCGCGCGGTGGCGCGGAAACACCATGTTGGGCCGAAACGACAGCGCCGAACTCGATGGCAGGTTTTCGGCCAGCCAGCCCAGCGCCTGCTTCAGCCGCTCTAGATGCATCGGCTCGCAGACCGGCTTCAGGATCGATAGGTCGATGACCTCGCCGAGGCGCTCCGGCAGATAGGGCGGCTCCGGTTCGCGGCGCTGCGTCTGGACAAAGCTGCCACGGCCGATCTCGCCCGAAATCAGGCCGCGCCGGATCAGTTCTTCGTAAGCGCGGCTGACCGTCTGCACCGACAGTTTTAAATCGTCTGCCAGCCGGCGATGCGTTGGCAGCCGCGCGCCATTGGCCAGCCGCCCGTCATGAATGGCGCGGGCGAACTGGTCGGCCAGCGATTGATAGGCTGGCCGGCGGAGGAGCGCAGGGTCGGGTTGCCATAATGTCATGACTTAATAGAGATCGAAATCAGTGCAATTGACAATCGAAATAATGCGCCGTCATGGTGATGCCGATAAAAAAGCGGACGCCGATGACATCGAAACTCGACGCGGTCGACCTCAGGATACTCGACGCCATCCAGCGCGACGGGCGCATCACCAAGCTGGCGCTGGCCGAACAGGTCGGGCTGTCGCCGACGCCGTGCTGGATGCGGCTGCGCAAGCTGGAGAAGGCAGGCATCGTCTCGGGCTACCACGCCAGGATCGCCATGCGCGTGGTGGCGCCGGTCGCCACCGTGTTGATGGAGGTGACGCTGGCCAGCCATCGCCAGGCCGATTTCGACCGCTTCGAACGCGTCATCCGCGACATCCCCGAAATCGTCGCCTGCTGGTCGGTGGGCGGCGGCGTCGACTATGTGGTCAAGGTGATGACGCGCGACATCGACGCCTATCAGCGGCTGGTCGACGACCTGCTGGAGCGCGAGATCGGCATCGACCGCTACTTCACCTACATCGTCACCAAGACGGTGAAGGACGAAATCGTGCTACCGATATCCGACCTGTTGCCGGCGTCGGCATAAGCCCGGAGAGAATGTCTGTCGGGACGGCACAATAGAGAAAGTCTCTCTCCTTCAGGGCGTCGAAACAGTCTCTCTGTCTGTATGTGACGGATAGTCTTCCCGCATCGTCCGAACCGGGAGGCCTCGACCATGTCCGCGCATTTTGCCCGCTCGCATCGCCATGAGGCGCTCGACCGCCTCTCCGACCGCCGGCTGCTGCGCGAGCTCGCCTATGTCGACGGTCACTGGACGGCAAGCGGAGCGGCGAAGAGTTTCGAGGTTACCGATCCGGCGACCGGCACCACTGTCGCATTTGTCGCGGCGCTCGATGCCGGGCAGACGACCAAAGCAATCGACGCCGCCGCACGTGCCTTTCCGGCTTGGCGTTCGTTGCTGCCGCAGGAGCGGTCCAAAATTCTGCGAAAATGGTTCGAGCTGATCATTGCAGCCAAGGATGATCTGGCCCTGCTGATGACACTGGAACAGGGCAAGCCGCTGCAGGAATCGTTTGGCGAAATCGACTACGCCGCCTCCTTCGTCGAATGGTATGCCGAAGAGGCAAAGCGCCTCAACGCCGAGAGCGTCACCAGTCATCTGCCTGATGCCGAAATGATGGTGCGGCGCGAGCCGCTCGGCGTTGTCGGCGTCGTCACGCCCTGGAATTTTCCGGCGGCGATGCTGACCCGCAAGGCGGCCGCCGCACTCGCCGCCGGCTGCACCATCGTCGCACACCCATCCTCGGAGACGCCGCTGTCGGCGCTGGCGCTGGCTGAACTCGGCGAGCGCGCCGGCCTGCCCGCCGGCGTCTTCAATGTCATCACCGGCAAGGCTGCTGCCATTGTCGGTCGCATGTGCGAGGACCCGCGCGTTCGCGCCATAAGCTTCACCGGCTCGACCGAGATCGGCCGGCTGATCGCGGCGCAAAGCGCGCCGACGATGAAGCGGCTGGTGATGGAGCTTGGGGGCCACGCGCCGCTGATCGTCTTTGCCGATACCGATCTGGACAAGGCGGTGAGCATCGCCATCGATGCCAAATTCGCCACCTCCGGCCAGGACTGCCTCGCCGCCAACCGCATCTACGTCCAGCGCCCGATCTACGATCGCTTCTGCGCCGCTTTTGCCAGGCGTATCGAGGCGCTGCGCACCGGCAACGGCCTTACCGACAAGATCGACATCGGGCCGCTGATGCATGAGCGTGCCGTCGCAAAGGTCGAAGAGCAGGTCGCCGATGCCATCGCTCGTGGCGCGCGCTGTCTCACCGGCGGCAAGCGGCATCAGGCCGGGCCGCTGTTCTACCAGCCGACGCTGCTGGCCGATGTCAGCGACGAAGCGCTGATCATGCGCGAGGAGACCTTTGGGCCGGTCGCCGCCGTCACGCCGTTCGACAGTGAGGACGAAGTGATCGCCCGTGCCAACGCCACAGAATATGGCCTGGTCGCCTATATCGTTACCGAGAACGGCGCCCGCCAGCAGCGCCTGGGCCGCGCGCTCGACTACGGCATGGTCGCTATCAACCGCGTCAAGATCACCGGCGCGCCGATCCCATTCGGCGGCGTCAAGCAATCCGGCATCGGCCGCGAAGGCTCGCGCCATGGGCTCGAAGCTTTCGCCGATCTGAAGTACCTCTGCCTGGACGTCGCATAAGTCCGTCCGGCCATCTCTCAAGGAGTCAAAAAATGCTCGACCAATCCAACGAACTCAATGCCTGGGATCGCGACCACTTCTTCCATCCTTCGACCCATATGGGCACGCATGCGCGGGGTGAATCGCCGACCCGCATCATGGCCGGCGGCGAAGGCGTCACCGTCTGGGACAACAATGGCAGGAAGAGCATCGATGCCTTTGCCGGTCTCTATTGCGTCAATGTCGGCTATGGCCGCCAGAAGATCGCCGACGCGATCGCCACCCAGGCGAAGAACCTCGCCTACTACCACGCCTATGTCGGCCACGGGACCGAGGCCTCGATCACGCTGGCCAAGATGATCATCGACCGCGCGCCGAAGGGCATGTCGAGGGTCTATTTCGGCCTCTCGGGTTCGGATGCCAACGAGACCAACATCAAGCTGATCTGGTACTACAACAATGTGCTGGGACGGCCGGAGAAGAAGAAGATCATCTCGCGCTGGCGCGGCTATCACGGCTCGGGCGTGATGACGGGATCACTGACCGGGCTCGACCTGTTCCACAACGCTTTCGACCTGCCGCGCGCGCCGGTCCTGCACACCGAAGCGCCCTACTATTTCCGCCGCGCCGACCGCTCGATGAGCGAGGAGCAGTTCTCGCAGCATTGCGCCGACAAGCTTGAAGAGATGATCCTGGCCGAAGGTCCCGAAACCGTCGCCGCCTTCATCGGCGAGCCGATCCTCGGTACTGGCGGCATCGTGCCGCCGCCGGCCGGCTACTGGGAGAAGATCCAGGCGGTGCTGAAGAAGTATGACGTGCTGCTGGTCGCCGACGAGGTGGTGACGGGCTTTGGCCGTCTTGGCACCATGTTCGGCTCCGACCACTATGGCATCAAGCCGGACCTGATCACCATCGCCAAAGGTTTGACCTCGGCCTATGCGCCGCTGTCGGGCGTTATCGTCGCCGACAAGATGTGGCAGGTGCTGGTGCAGGGCTCCGACAAGCTCGGTTCGCTCGGCCATGGCTGGACCTATGCGGCGCATCCGATCTGCGTCGCCGCCGGCGTCGCCAATCTCGAACTGGTCGACGAGATGGACCTGGTGACAAACGCCGGTGAGACCGGCGCTTATTTCCGCGCCGAACTGACCAAGGCTGTTGGCGGCCACAGACACGTCGGCGACGTGCGCGGCGACGGCATGCTGGCGGCGGTCGAGTTCGTCGCCGACAAGGACGACCGGGTGTTCTTCGATGCTTCGCTCAAGATCGGGCCGCAGGTGGCGACAGCACTTGCCGCCAGCGGTGTCATCGGCCGCGCCATGCCGCAGGGCGACATCCTTGGCTTCGCGCCGCCGCTCTGCCTGACGCGTGAGGAAGCCGACATCGTCGTTTCGAAAACCGCCGATGCCGTCAACAGCGTGTTTGCCAACCTCTGAGATCGACGATGAATGCCATGACCAAGACCCTCCCCGCCACCATGGCCGCCGTGCTGCTCACCGGGCATGGCGGACCGGAAAAGCTCGTCTATCGCACCGATGTGAAAGTGCCTGTGCCTGCCGCCGGCGAGGTGCTGGTCAGGGTCAGCGCTTGCGGTATGAACAACACCGATGTCTGGGTACGCCAGGGCGCCTATGGCACGGAGGAGGACGCTGCCGCCGTGTCGACGTGGCGGCGGCAAGGCAACACGCTTACCTTCCCGCGCATCCAGGGCACCGACACGGTCGGCACCATCGCTGCCGTCGGCGAAGGCGTTTCCCCGGGCCGTGTCGGCGAACGGGTAATGGTCGATTTTTCGATCTACAACCGCGACGACGATTCCCTCGCCGACATTGACTATATGGGCCACGGTCGCGACGGCGGGTACGCCGAGTACCAGACGGTGCCGGGCGAGAATGCGCATTTCGTCGATACTGACATGAGCGACGTCGAACTCGCCACCTTCTGCTGCGCCTACCTCACCGGCGAACAGATGCTGGAGCGCGCCGGGCTGAAAGCCGGCGAACGCGTGCTGGTCACCGGCGCCTCGGGCGGCGTCGGTTCCGGCATCGTGCAGCTGGCGCGGGCGCGCGGCGCCATTCCCTACGCCGTCGTCGGCAAGGGCAAGGAGCAGGCGGTGCGCGACATCGGCGCCGAAGCGGTTATTACCCGTGGGGTTGCCGATCTTCCCGCCGCCGTGAATGAAGCCACTGGCGGCCAGCCGATCGATGTGGTCGCCGATCTCGTCGGCGGCGCGATCTTCAACGACCTCTTGCGCATCCTGAGGCCCGAAGGCCGCTACACCACCGCCGGCGCGATTGCCGGTCCGGTCGTGCAGCTCGATCTCAGGACCATGTATCTCAAGCAGCTGCAACTGCACGGATCGAGCCAGGGGACGCGCGCCGACTTCCGCCGCATCGTTGGATACATCGAAGCGAAGAAAATCCGGCCGCTGGTCGGCGGTGTCTACAAACTGTCCGATTTCCACAAGGCGCAGGCCGACTTCATCGCCAAGGATTTCGTCGGCAAGCTGGTGGTTGTGCCGGACGCCATGTGGAACATCCGCGCATAACGGCTCCCAACGTCAGAGCGCGTCGTAAACGGCATCAATCAACACCTTGCGGCGTGGATCGACGTCGTCGAAACCCAGCATGCGGTTGGTGACGTAGCCGAATCCGACACCGGCGCCGGGATCGGCAAAATCGAGGGCGCCGCCCCCAGCCGCCATGGCCGAGGGATTGCGGCGACGCGCGGCTGGCATAGGCGGCGTCCTCGAGCTGAAAGCCGGCGGCGAATTGCCGGCGCTTGAGACATAGCGCGCATGAGGCGAACCGGAATCATCGCAACGAATGCAAGCCACAGGCCAGCAACCAGACCCTGCATCTTGACAGACGAGGCGAAAGCCAAAAGAGTGAAACCGGTTTCACTGGGGACCGCCGGTGCATTTCGATCTGTCCATTCTGCTCCCGCATCTGGGTTTTCTGGCGCGCGGCGCCGAACTTACGGCGGCGGCTTGCGCGCTGTCGCTGGTGGGAAGCGTCGTCATGGGCGCGTTGGTGGCGATCGCACGCACCTCCGCCTCGGCACTGCTTCGACGGATCGCCTTCGTCTACGTCGATCTCTTCCGCAATGTGCCGTTCATCGTCCAGCTGTTCTTCTTCTATTACGGCCTGCCCGAGCTCGGCATTTACATCGACGCCTTCACCACCGGCGTCGTGGCGCTTTCCATTGCCGGCGGCGCCTATGCCTCCGACATCATTCGAGCCGGCATCCTCGCCATCGACCAGGGCATCATCGACGCCGCTGAAGTGAGCGGCCTGTCCAGGCGCAAGATCTTTACCCGCATCGTGCTGCCGATTGCGCTGCGCACCTCCGTGCGACCGCTCGGATCCGTGCTCATCAACATGATCCTTACGTCCTCGATCCTCTCGACCATCACGCTCAACGAGCTCACCGGCTCAGCCCAGATCGTGGTCTCGCAGACCTATCGGCCCTTCGAGGTCTATGTGGTGCTGCTCTGTGCCTATGCGGCCCTGACTTATCTGGTTTCGCTGGGCGTCACCCTGCTCCACCGCCATCTCAATCGGGACATGATGGAGGCGGTCGGCTGATGCGGTTCAGCGACTTCACCTCCTACGACCTGATCCTGCTGGCGCAAGGTCTCGGCACCAATATCGCGCTGTTTCTCGTCACCTCTCTGGTCGGACTGCTGATTGGCCTGAGCTGGGCGCTGGTGCGGTTCTACCGTGTGCCGGTTCTGGCCCAGATCGTCACCTTCCTGTCGGAGCTGTTGAAGAACTCGCCGGTGTTGGTGCAGCTGTTCCTGGTGTTCTTCGGCCTGCCGGCGCTGTTGCATATAAGGGTGACGCCGGTCACCGCAGCGACCATCACTCTGTCGGCGAACACCGCGGCATTCGTCTATGTCATCGCGGTCTCGGCGATCGAGTCGATCGAACGCGAGCAGGTCGAGGCCGCGCGTGTCTTCGGCCTGACCCGGTGGCAGGTCCTGCGCCATATCGTTTCACCCCAGGCTGCCGCCTTCGCGGTCGGCCCGCTCGTCGCGCTGCTGGTCAACCAGCTTCAGGTGACGTCGCTGATTTCTGTCATCGGCGTCGTCGACCTGACCAAGATTGGCCACATCCTCAACATGCGAACCTTGAAGCCGTTCGTGGTCTGGACCGTCGTCGGGCTGCTCTACTATGGCGCGGCAAAGCTGGTCGCCCTGCTTGGCGAGCGTCTTGAAAACCGCCTGCGGGCGCACAGCGCCTGGCGGGGGCTTTAACATGCTCAAGATCGAAAACGTGCACAAAGCGTTCGGCGAGGTCACTGTGCTGGACGGCGTCGACCTGACGATCGCGCCCGGCGAAGTGGTCTCGATCCTCGGGTCGTCGGGGTCCGGCAAGTCGACACTGATCCGTTGCATCAACGGCCTCGAAAAGCTGAAGTCGGGCCGCATCACGGTCGACGATTTCGATGTCAGCAAGCCGAAGGAGCTGGCCGAGGCGCGCAAGCGCTCAGGCACCGTCTTCCAGCTGTTCAACCTCTATCCGCATATGAGCGCGCTTCAGAACATTACGCTCGCCCCGATCGAGGTGCTGAAGATGCCGCGCCCTGAGGCCGAGGCGCTGGCGCGCAAGCTGCTCGAGTCCGTCGGCCTCGCCGATCGGGCCAACGCCTACCCCGCGCAGTTGTCGGGCGGGCAGCGCCAGCGTGTCGGCATCTGCCGGGCGCTCGCCATGCAGCCGCGCTATCTGCTGCTCGATGAAGTGACCAGCGCGCTCGACCCGGAAATGACTTCCGAGGTGCTGGCCATCCTGGCAAAGCTCGCCGCGCAAGGCACGACGATGCTGTTCGTCACCCACGAGATCGAATTCGCGCGCGAGATTTCCAACCGCATCGTCTTCCTCGACAAGGGCAGGCTGGTGGTCGATCTGCCAACGGATCGTTTCTTCGCCGCGGACGGCGGCCGGGCGCAGCCGCGGGTTGCGCAGTTTCTCTCCAAGATGCGCAAGGACTAGGAATGCTGCTGTTAGCCAACAACGAAGCATGGCCGGGATTCGAAACCTCGGTGCAAATGCTGCGCGATGGCGCCGTCAGCCTGGACGCGATGGTTGCCGGCATCGGCATGGTGGAGAAAGAGGTCAAGGTTCGAAGCGTCGGCTATGGCGGCTGGCCGAACATGCTGGGCGAGATGGAGTTCGACGCCGGCGTCATGGATGGCAATACAAGAGAGGTCGGTTCAGTCGGCGCTGTGCCAAGGACCTTGGCGGTCGCTGCCCTGGCGCACCAGGTGATGAAGCGCCTGCCGCATGTGATACTGACCGGCGAAGGGGCGCAGCGCTTTGCCAGCGAAATCGGCTTTGCCGAAGACAAAGTCTTGTTCGAGGACTCCAGGCGCGTCTGGTGGGAGCGGCTGCAACAGGAACTCACACCGCAACAGCTGGCGAAATTCCCCAATATCGATCTGGCGCCGCTCAGCCGTACTATAACCGATCCCGAGCGCGTCCGCGACACCACCGTCTTCCTGTCGGCGGATGCGCGGCGCGGCATCCATGCCGCGACTTCGACCTCGGGCTGGGCGTGGAAATATCCGGGCCGGCTCGGCGATTCTCCCATTCCCGGCGCAGGCTTTTACGCCGACAGCCGCTATGGCGCGGCGGCGTGCACCCATACCGGCGAGATGACGATGCGCTGCGCCACCGCACGGACCGTCGTGCTGGCCATGAAGCTTGGCCGATCCTTGTCGGATGCGGTCGCGCTGGCGGTCGAGGAACTGGCTGAACTCGACACCGGCTTCCTGGCCGGAGTGGTCATCCACGCCGTCGACGCCGAGCAGAACCACGAGGTGGTGAATTTCAGATGCGAGGGCGAGGTCCGCTACTGGCTCTGGAAGGATTCCATGTCCGCACCCGAATTGCGGGCGGCAAGACGCGTCACTTGAAAATAAGGAGAGGAACCATGAAAACCGTACTGCGTGCCTTCGCCGCGCTGGCCATCGTGGCCGGTTCGGCATTTCCAGCCCTTGCCGGCATGATTGACGACATCCGCTCACGCGGCACCATTCGCATCGGCGTATCGCTCGGCGGCGAGCCGATCGGCTTTCGCGATGCACAAAACAACCCTGTCGGCTACGATGTCGATGTCGCGACGCTGCTGGCGCAAAAGCTCGGCGTGCCGGTCGAGTTCGTCGACGTCTCGGGCGATGCGCGTATTTCCATGCTGGTGTCGGGACAGATCGATGTCGCGGTCGCAAACACCTCGGCAACGCTCGAGCGGGCCAAGACCGTCAACTTCACCATCCCCTACAACCGGGCCGGGCTGCGCGTCATCGTCCAGAAGGATGCCGGGATAACCGACCTCAAGGGGCTCGCCGGCAAGAAGGTTGTCGTCGGCCGCGGCACCACGGGCGAAACCTTCCTCAAGGCGGCCGTGCCGGAAGCAGAGCTCGTCTATGTCGACCAGTTCGCGCCCGACGGGGTTCTGCAGCTGCAACAGAAGCGCGTCGACGCGGCGATCGAGGATTCCTCGCTGCTCGATTACCTCGCGACCAAGACACCGAGCCTGGTGACGCTGCCTGGCCTCTATTCCAACGATCCGATCGGCATCGCGGTCGCCAAGGGCGATCCCGAATTCGTCCGCTGGCTCGACATGTTCGTGTCCGACTTCATCCAGTCGGGCACCTATGAGACGACCTACAAGAAGTGGTGGGGGCCGGACTCCAACCCGCCGGCGCTCAACCCGCTGTGGTGACACCCACTACCGGTAACCGATCGGCGCACACTCGAGGCGCCGTCGCAACGATCGCCGATGTCGCGCGGCTGGCAGGCGTGTCGCGTGCCGCGGCCAGCCGTGCGCTGTCGAGCGGACCGCGACCGGTCTCGGCGGACAAACGCGAACGTGTCGTGCAGGCCGCCGCGCAGCTCGGCTACAAACCCAATCTCCTGGCGCAAAGCCTGACCACCAAGACCGTCAATCTGGTTGCCGTCGTGGTCAACCACATTCACGACCTTTCAGATCTCGACCTGTTCGACCGGCTGCTCGACGCGATCCAGTCGATCGGCAAGCAGGTCATCCTCATCCGCATCGGCTCGGCGGAAGGGGTCGAGGATTTTCTGCGCAACGGCGTTGCCTATCATGTCGATGCCGCCGTGGTGTTCTCCGACTTTGCCGATGCAGCGACGGTGCGGCGCATGTTTCGCTCGGACCTGGTCATCATGCTGAACGGACTGCATGACGATCAGTCACCCACCGTCATTCCCGATGAAGGCGTCGGCATCGCCGAGGCCGTGGCGGATGCGGCGGCCAAGCGCGCGCGCACGGCCAGCCTGCTGACCGGCCGTTCGTCCTCGCGAGTCGAACAGCTGCGCATCGGCCACTACCTCGGAGCGTTCCGGCATCATGGAATTGAACTGCTGCAGACGGTCCAGGGAGACTATTCCTACGAGTCGGGCTATGCGGCAGCCGCCGGCCTGACGGGACGCGGCTGTCCAGATGCGGTCTTTTGTACGTCCGACGCGATGGCCATGGGTGTTCTGGATGTCTGCCGGGCGGATTTCCCCGACAACCGGCCCAGCCGCTTCCGCCTCTATGGCTTCGACAATGTGTCCCTGACCAATTTCGACGCCTACCCGATATCGTCAATCGGCTACGACAAATCAGACTATGTGGGTCATATCGTTGGCGCCCTCTCCAATCCGCAGGTCTTCATGCCCGGCCAGCCGCCTGTCGTTATATTGACCCGGCTGATTTCGCGCTTGACCGCGTAACTAGCGCCGATGTTGGACTGCTTGTCCGGCGTCGATCTCCCAGAGATCGAACGGAGATCGCGCCGGACAATGTACCGGCGCCTACTGCAATTTCGCCTGCAGCGCGTTGACGTCGTCGGTTGTCATTTCACCGTCGGTCGTCACCTTGCCGTCGACGATCTTCCACAGCCGGAACGGACCGGTGATGTCGCCATATTTGTCGAAGCTGACCGGACCGATGACGCCTTCATAGCGGATCGGCTTGCCGTCCTTGATCAGGCCGAGCGCCTTGGCGAACTCGTCCTTGCCGGCATAGATCGGTGTGCCGGCAGGATCGACCGCCTTGTACATGGCATCCTTGATCTTGGCTGGATCCTCGGAGCCGGCAATGGCAATGGCGAGACCGACAATGGCGCCGGCATCATAGGAACGGTCGGCTGCCGGGTTCGACGGTTCGATGCCCGAAAACTCCTTGTAGTTTTTCAGGAAATAGTCGGTGGATGCCGTCGGGCTGGTGCCGGAAGAGGTACCATAGGCATCCTTCAGATAATCGGCGCCGACGGATTCGATGAAGTCCGGGCTGTTCATGCCGTCATTGAGCAGGAATTTCTGCACGCCGCCCTGCGATATCCAGGTGCGGGCGACCGTTGCGCCGTCGACCGGCGTGCTGACGAGGTAGAGTCCGTCCGGCTCGCCTCCCATCGCCGCCGTCACTTCCGAGGCATAGCTCGACTGCTTTTCATTATAGGGCGTGTCGGAGACGATGGTGCCGCCGAGCGCTTTGTAGGCACGCGAGAATTCGGCCACCATGTTGACGCCGAAGTCGTTGTTGACATGGATGATCGACAGTTTCTTGAAGCCCTTGTCGATGGCGTATTTGGCGGCGGCCACGCCTTGCAGCGCATCCGACGTGATGGTGCGGAAGAAGATGCCGTTGGTCTTGCCGTCGCGGCCAAGGGCGGTCAGCGTCGGCGAGGACGAAGCCGGCGACACCTGCACGATCTTGGCCGGCCCGGTGACCGAGGTCAGGATCGGGATCGACACCGAGGAGATGATGCCGCCGATGATCACCGGCACCTTCTTGACCTGTACCAGCTGGGTCGCGGCATCGACCGCGATATTGCCCTGGCTCTGGCTGTCGCGCGTGTCGGTTGCGAGATCGCAGCCGCGTACGCCACCGGCTTCATTGATGTCGCGGAAGGCCATTTCGACGGACTTCGCGCCGGCCTGGCCGTATTCGCCGGCCGGACCGGTGAGCTCCATGACCAGGCCGACGGTGATCTTGCAGTCCGCTGCGTGTGCGGCGCCGGCCATCGTCACGAGAGCCAGTGCTGTGGTGATTTGAAGTATCGTCTTCTTCATTGCCGTTCCCCTTTTCTTGTTTGAACTTTTGCCTGTTCAGCCTTCCGGCGCCTGCAGCCAGGTCTCATGCAGATGCCGCCATTCGACGCCGTTTGGTGCCGATGAACTGGTGGTGAAGACCGCACTGGACTGCCGGCGACTGTGTTTGCCGGCGCGCAGTTGCGCCTCGATGTAGAAGATGACGATCGTGTCCGCGTCCTGCCAACCCGGCCTGATGTCCTCGATCGATATGGCAAAACCGTCGTCGCAAGTGGCGCGGCTTGTCCGGACATGATCTACGACCGCGTCGCGATCGAGGATCTGGCCATTCGGCGCCACCATGGTGAGGCTTTCGCCCATGACAGCCTCGAAGCGGCCGAACTCCACAGCGTCGGCTCGCGCGGCGACAAACCAGTCGACGAAGAAGCGATGCAGGTCGATGATTTCAGCGCTGGCACGCGAAAAAAGGGAAGGCTCTCCGCTCATTTCTTCCCCGCATTGAGGTTGTAATGCATGATCGAGCCGTGGCGGCCATGACGGTCGCGCTCCAGCGCGTAGACATCGCCCGCGAGGCCGGTGCCTTGTGCGATGGCGGCAGCAATCCGCGCGCGATCGTCGGCGTCGAGCGCGACGTCCATGATTTTCGTATTGGCCAGCGCATGTGCCTGGTTGCGCGCACCCACAATGACGGCCGTGACCTGCGGCTGCTCGAGCACCCATGCCGAGGCGATGGTGGCGATGTCGACGCCGTGGCGATCGCCGACCGCTTTCAGCGCCTTGAGCAGGGACTGGAACAGCTCCCAGCCGCCGAAGTCGTCGATGATCAGCTTGTATTTGACCAGCGAGCGGTTTTCGAGCGGCGTGGAGGGTTCGGCCACGCCAAGCCATTTGTCGCTGAGGAAGCCGCCCGCCACCGAGCCGTAGCAGAGGAAGCGGACACCGTTCTTAGCGGCAAGGTCCGCAAGGCTGTTTGCCGGCCGCTGGTCGAGCACTGAATATTGCAGTTGCTGGCTGACCAGCGGGATGCCCGCGGAGAGGATTTCGGCTAGCCTCGGCGTATCGAAATTGGTGGTGCCGAGATTGCGCACCTTGCCTTCCAGCCGAAGCTCGTCGAGCCAACCCATCGCCTCGACGTAACGAGGCTGGTCATAATCCCACCAGTGAAACTGCACAAGATCGATCCGCTCCGTCTTCAGCCTGCGAAGCGACTGATTGACGATGCCCCTGATGTAGTCGCGGCTGATGCTTGCCAGTCGTTCGAGGTCCGGCACCAGCTTGGTGTGCACCTTCATCCTGGCCGCAACATCGAGACCGCGCTCGCCGGCCAGCCGCAGGCGCGCGGCGCCGATCAGTTCCTCGACGCCGGTGTAGATGTCGGCGCAATCATAGGTCCAGATGCCGGCATCGAAGGTGGCGATGAGGTCGGTCACGGCCTGCCTGCGGTCGATAGCGCCATGGCCGCCGGCCAGCTGCCAGCCGCCGCGGATGACGCGCGAGATCGTATAGCCGGGGCTGAGTTCGACGGTCCTGGCGCTCATCTTTTGTCGGTCTCCTTCGGCAGCGGCACAGCCGTGGTTTGGGCATGGCTGAACCGCCGCTTGGCCAGCCTGACGATCCGCAGCCGGCTGGCGCAATTGGGATCGGGACAGGCGATCTCGGCATCCGAGGTCATCCAGTCATTTGCATGCGTCGGGCGCTGCTTTGCCGCCAGGAGCGGCAACACGGCGGAGATCGAGTAAATCGAAAAACCCTGCCCCGCCGGCAGCGACAGCATTTCGCCCTTGAGTTCGAAATAGTCGCCGGCCCTGGCGCCGCAATAGACCGGCTTGCCCTCGGGGATGACCGCTTCGACGCGCAGATCGAAGAGTTCGAAACTGTCGTCGGCCATTCAGGCCTCCACCAGGCTGAAGGTGATGTCACAGGCGCCGTTGCGGCGGATGACGCCGCAGGCGGCGGCAAACTGATCGCGCTCTCCGGCAAGCACTTGCGCGACCACGCTGCCGGCCAGCCAGCCGATCGGGAACAGCAGCCGCGCCCCCTGCCCGTAGTACAGGCCGATATCGAAGATGGCATTGGGATTGCCGCCCCACACGCGTGGCGGCACATAGGACAGCACGATATCGCCGGGCTGCGGCGTCAGCGTTGCATTCTCCGGTGGCAAAGACTGGGCATAGGCCTGGCCGTGGAGATCGGCTGACGGAACCGGGCACGAGATTTCCGGTCCTGTCCACATCGCATGGATGCCTGGGATGATGCGTGGCTGCGCCAGATACGCCAGCAGGAAGGCGGCATTCTCCGGCGCCTTTTCGGGCAATAGCAGCGCCGTCACGGAAAGCTTCGAGCGTGGTTCTGTGATGCCGATGGCGGGCTTGGTCATGTCAGTCCTTCGCCGATTGAAGTTTGTCGCGCAGGAAGGCGAAGGGGCGGCTGATGTCGGCTACCAGCGCCTCGCGCGCCGCTTGCGCATCCTGTTTGGCAAGTGCCGCGACAATTCGACGATGATAGTGCGCGGTATCGACCTCGCCGGCCTCGGAGAAGGCATAGATGGCGACGCGGATGCAGGGTCCCGATTGAAGCCAGAGGCTTTCGATCATCGGGATCAGCACAGCCGAGCCGCAGCAGCGGTAGATCTCAAAATGGAAGCTCTGGTTGAGCGTCGCTTCGCGGTCGATATCCTTCTTGTGCTTCAGGGCCCGCATCTCGTCCCACTCGCCCAGCATGGCTTCGATCGAAGCGATCTGGCGCGGGCTCATACGCGTGGCGGCAAGCGCGATCGCTTCGCCTTCGATGAGTGAGCGGGCGCGCAGGAGGTCGTCGATGCGCTCCAGCGTGATCGGTGGCACGCGCACCGAGCGGTTGGGCAGCGCCTCCAGCGCCTTTTCCGTGATCAGCCGTCCAAGCGCTTCGCGTACCGGCATGGTCGAGGTGACCAGCGCATCGGCGAGACCGCGGATAGTCAGCACCTGGTTCGGCTCGAAAAGGCCACCGATCAGAGCACGGCGCAACTCGGAATAGACGCGATCCTGCACCGTCTCGCGGCCGACCGGCGTAAGCTGGGCTGCGATCGTCTCGTTGTTCTTTTCGATGGCAGCCTTCTGCATTACCCGCATTTGCCCCGTTTTCGGCTTGCGAATGAAATTAAAGCCGAATAGCGTGATCAAGGCAAGTGTGATCACAAATCAAAAATCAGGAGGCGACAACGATCGTCTTCGGCCAGAGGGTTTGATGAGCGATGCAGCGGAGCGCCAACGGCAGGAGACCCGTGCGCCGGTTCTGACGGCACGAAACGTCGTCAGGCGTTTTGGCGGCCTTGTCGCCGTCAACGATGTCTCGTTTGATGTCAAAGCGGGCGAAATCCTCGGCCTGATCGGACCCAATGGAGCCGGCAAGACGACGATGTTCGATCTGTTGGCGGGCAGCATATTGCCAACCAGCGGCGATATCCTGCTCAATGGCACGCGCGTCTCCGGCGAAGCCGCTCATCTGCGTATCGGCCGTGGTCTTGGCCGCACCTTCCAGATCCCGCGCCCCCTGCCCAATCTGACGCTGATCGAAAACATCATGCTGGCGGCGCAGGGCCAAGCCGGCGAAAAATTGCTCGCCAACTTCGTCACGCCGTGGCGAGTGGCGGCACAGGAAAGAGCAGCCAGGGCAAAGGCACTCGAGCTGCTCGAGCTCGTCTCGCTCGCTCGGCTGGCGCACGAACCGGCGCGCGTGCTTTCCGGCGGTCAACGCAAGCTGCTCGAACTCGCCCGCGTCATGATGGCCGATCCGGCGATCATCCTGCTCGACGAACCGGCCGCCGGCGTCAACGCGACGCTGCTCGAGATCATCATCGACCGCATCCGCGACATCAACGCGCACGGCATCACCTTTCTGCTGATCGAGCACAATATCGACATGGTGACGCGGCTCTGCCATCGCGTCCTCGTCATGGCGAGCGGTCAACTGCTCAGCGAAGGCACGGCGGAAGAGGTCGCCCGCGACCCGCGCGTCATCGAGGCCTATCTCGGAAGCCCAGCATGAGTGAGACGGTCCTCGACGTGCGCAACCTCGAAGCCGGCTACGAGCCCGGCGTGCCGATCGTGCGCGGCGCCTCGATCACCGTCGGCAAGGGCGAGATCGTCGTCGTGCTCGGTCCCAACGGCGCCGGCAAGTCGAGCTTCATCAAGGCGATCGCCGGCCTTGTCCCGATCACCGGCGGCGCGGTGTTCCTGGACGGCAAGGACATAACCGCCGCGCCGGCCCACACCATGGTCCGGCTCGGCCTCGCCTTCGTACCGCAGACGGAGAACATCTTTCCGCTGATGTCGGTCGAGGACAATCTGAAAGTCGCCTGCGGCATCCTCGAGCGACGCGAAATCCCTGCCCGCATCGAGGAAATGTATGCGGCCTTCCCCGACCTCGTCCGCCAGCGCCGCACCGCCGCCGGCAATCTGTCGGGCGGACAACGGCAGATGCTTGCCGTCGCACGCGCCCTAATCGTCCATCCCAAGGTGCTGGTGCTCGACGAGCCGTCGGCCGGCCTGTCGCCGAAATTCGTATCGACGGTGTTCGAGATGCTGGCCGGCATCCGCAAGTCCGGCGTCACCATCCTGCTGGTCGAACAGAACGCCAAGGCAGCGCTTGCCATCGGCGACCGCGCCTATGTGCTGGTCGACGGCAAGGACCGGCACGAGGGCGTTGCTTCCGAACTGTGGAACGATCCTGTCGTCGCCGAACTCTATCTCGGCCAACGCCCGTCCCCCGTCGGCAAGGGAGGCGCGGCATGAGCCTGCAATTTGTCGTCGATGGGCTGCTGACCGGCTCGATGATCGGCCTTGGCGCCATCGGCGTGACGCTGACCTACTCGATCCTGCGCTTCTCGAACTTCGCCCATGGCGACTTCATGGCCTGGGGCACCTATGCGACGCTCGCCGTCGTCAGCGCCATCGGCGCGATGTTCGGCAAGGTGGCCCCCATTGGACCGCTGTCTTTCGGCTGGCCGCTGCTGGTTGCGCTGGTTGTCGGCATGACTTTCACCGCCCTGCTGGCGCTGTTGCTCGACAAGGTGCTGTTTTCGCGGCTGCGCTCGCAGGGGCAAGCCATCATCGTGGTGATGGCGAGCTTCGGCGCCTCGATGGCGCTGCGCAGCCTGCTCGAATTCACCTTCAGCTCACGCCCGACCTATTTCAGCCGGGCGATCCAGATCGCCATGCCGGTCGGCTTCGGCATCCGCATCACGCCCGATCAGATCGCGCTGCTGCTGCTGACCGCAGTGCTGGTGCTCGGCGTGCATCTGTTGATGACACGCACGCAGACCGGCCGCTCCATGCAGGCGCTGAGCCAAAATGCGGCCCTGGCCCTCATCGTCGGCATCGATGTTGCCTCCGTGGTGCGCGTCACCTGGATCATCGGCGGGGCGCTGGCCTGCGTGGCCGGCGTGATGATCGGCATTCTGGTGCAGATCCGCCCGTTCATGGGCTTCGACATGCTGCTACCGATGTTCGCAGCCGCCATCCTGGGCGGCATCGGCAGCATACCGGGCGCCGTGCTCGGCGGCCTGATCATTGGCCTTGCCGAAGCCGGTGCGGTGCAGCTGATCGGCGCCGAATGGCGCGCCGCAATCTCCTTCATCATCCTGATGGCGGTGCTGTTCGTGCGGCCGATCGGCCTGTTTGGTGTGAGGGAACGCTGATGGACCTGCTCGGCTACGGCGCCTTCTTCCTGACCACCGCACTGATCTTTTCGCTGGTCACACTGGGGCTCAATCTGCAGTGGGGGCTGACTGGCCTTTTCAATGTCGGCCTTGCCGGATTCGTCGCCATCGGCGCCTATACATCGGCGCTGCTCACGACCCCGGACGATGCCGCGCGCTTCGGCGGCTTCGGTCTGCCGATCCTGGCCGGCTGGGCGGGCGCCATGATCGTCGGCGGTATCGCCGCAGCAATTACCGGCATGGCCACGCTGCGTCTGCGATCAGACTACCTGGCGATCACCACCTTCGGCGTCGCCGTCGTCGTGCAGCTGGTCGCGCTCAACGCGCAAAAACTCACGGGCGGCCCGTTCGGCATCGGTTTCATCCCGCGCCCGTTCGGCGGCCTTGCCGAAACGCCGCTGTTGTTCAACCTGTCGAACCTCGCCGTCGTTTCGGCTGTGACGCTGATCGCCTATCTCGCTCTGGAGCACCTGTCGCGCAGCCCCTGGGGCCGCGTGCTCAAGGCGCTGCGCGAGGACGAGCGAGCGGCGATTTCGCTGGGCAAGAGCGCGCGCTTCTACCGCGTTCAGGCCTTTGCCGTCGGCGGCGCCATCATGGCGCTGGCCGGCGCTTTGCAGGCGCATTTCACCGGCTTCATCGCGCCCGATAACTATCTGCCGATCCTGACCTTCCAGGTCTGGGTGATGCTGATCGTCGGCGGCTCGGGCAGCAATGCCGGCGCCATTGCCGGCAGCATCCTGGTCTGGGCGATATGGGCGGGGTCGGGCACGCTGACCAGCGTGCTGTTTGTGCCCGAGCAGCAAGCACGCGCGGCCTCGCTGCAGATCGTCGCCATCGGCGTCATGCTGTGCGTCATCCTGCTGATCCGGCCGAACGGATTGTTCGGCGATCGGCCGCGCCGGCCGAAGCCCGGCAAACAGAAAAAGGCGGCGGCCAGGGAGAACGAGGCCGGACCATGAATGCCATGATCCGGCAAGACGTGCATGGCGTTTCACTCTGGCATGCCGTCAGCCGCAACCGCTGCGACCGGGGCACGCTGCAAGGCGGGCTCGACGTCGATCTCGCAATCGTTGGCGGCGGCTTTTCCGGCCTGTCGACGGCATTGCATGCCGCCGAGAAGGGGCTTTCGGTCGCGGTCCTCGAAGCCGAATTCATTGCCTGGGGTGCGACCGGCCGGAATGCCGGCTTCGTCGTTCCGAACTTTGCCAAGCGGGATCCAGACGACATCATCACCGAACTCGGACCCGAGCGCGGCGGGAGGCTGATCGATTTCGCCGCGGGAAGCGCTGACCTCGTCTTCGGCCTGATCAAGCGGCATGGCATCGAATGCGACGCTGTGCAGAATGGTTGGATCCAGCCGGCGCATTCGTCCGCCGCGCTGGAAAAGACGCGATCGCGCGCCGAGCAATGGGCGGCGCGGGGCAGGCCGACCGTAACGCTCGATGCCAAGGCGGTCACGACGCTCACCGGTATCGGCGGCTACGCCGGCGGTTGGATGGATAACTCGGGCGGCGTCCTCAATCCGGTCGAGTATGCGCGCGGCTTGGCCGATGCCGCCGAAAAAGCCGGCGCGCGGATCTTCGAGCAGACGCGCGTCGCTTCCATCGACCGCGCTGCGGATGGCTGGACCTTGACGACCGCATCCGGCGCCGTGCGTGCGGGCAAGGTGGTGATCGCCACCAACGCCTATGGCGGGGCACTGAACCGGACACTGGCGCGGACCTATATCCCGCTGAAAGTCTTCCAGATCGCCACTGCGCCGCTGTCGCGGGCCATACGCGCGCGCCTGCTGCCCGGCGGCCAGGGCGTCGGCGACACCAGGCGCAACCTGTTCACGTGCCGCTTCGATGGCCAGAACCGGCTGATCAGCGGCGGCATGCATGTCGTCGGAGCCGGCGCTGAGACGCGCATGCCGCAAACGATCTGGCGACGGCTCGCCAGGCATCTCGATTTGCCTGACCTGCCGCCGCTTGCCTACAGCTGGACAGGCGTGGCGGCGGTGGTGCCGGATTTCCTGCCGCGCCTCATCGACCTCGGCCCGGGCCTGATCGCCGGCTTCGCCTGCAACGGCCGCGGCATCGCCATGACCACGGTAATGGGCAAAGTGCTGGCGGACTGGGCGAGCGGAACGGACGCCCGATATCTGCCGCTCCCCTTCGCACCGCCAGCGCCGATCCCGCTGCACAACCTCGTGCGCTATGCACCGAATATGCTGCTCCCCTGGAGCATCCTGCGCGACCGGCTGGATTAGACAGCCAAGCCAGGTGATCCTCCTGCCGGCGCACTCACAGCGACCCGAAAAGGACCGCCACACCTTCCGCAATCGATGACCGTGGTGGCCCAAGAGGATATAGTCAGATCCCCTCCCCATCCAGCCGCATCTACTCCGCAGCCTGAACCCGATTGGCCTGGATGACCGCCCGGATCTCGGACCGGCAGGAGCCGCAATTGGTGCCGGCCTTCAGGGCGCCGCCTATGGCTTCGACTGTCGCGCACCCGGCTGCCACTGCCGCCGCGATCTGGTTGACCCCGACGCTGAAACAGGAGCAGACGGTCGCGCCCGCATCGGGCCGATCGGCGCCGGCGCGACCGGCGACGATCCTGAAGCGTTCGCGCTGGCTGGTGTGAACCTCCTGGAGTTGCTGTGCCGCCCAACCCCGCGAAACCGCCACCGGTCCCGACGCGATAAACAAAGCCCCGGCGAGGTGCTGGTCGTCGAAGGCAGCAATACGATGCTGGCCGGTATCGCGGTCGTGATAAGCGAGCGTATCGGCTACGGGAACATCGAAAAGCGAACCAGCAAAACCAGCCCAGTCGATGTCGTCGTCAGCAAAGGCAAGCTCCACCCGCCAGCCGCCCTTGCATTTGGCCACGGCCCAGTAATCTGCTGCGACCGCCACCGGCTTGCGGCGCACCACGGCGAAGCCGAAGGCTCTCGCGGCGAACTTCTCGATGCGGGCGCCGACATGTTTCAGCGCAGGCTGACCGGAAACCGGATCGGTCAGAGGCGCGGTCAGCGTGTCGAGCCGGCCTTTTGCCGAAAACTGGTCAGTCCAGTGCATCGGCGCAAACACGCTCCCCTGGCGCTGGCGTGCCGTCACCAGCGCGCGCACCAGCACATCGCCGCGCGGGCTGGAGACGCGCACGATGTCGGCGTCGCCAATGCCATGATGCGTGGCATCCGCCGGGTGGATCTCGACGAAGGGCTCGGCCATGTGCTGGGAGAGACGTGGGCTTTTGCCGGTGCGGGTCATTGTGTGCCAATGGTCGCGAACGCGGCCGGTGTTGAGGATCAGCGGATAGTCCGGGCTGGTGCGTGTCTCGACGTTGGGACGAATGGCGATGAAGCGGGCCTTGCGGTCGGGATTGTAGAAATTGCCGTTGGCGAAGAAGCGGGTGTTGGAAGGGTCAAGTCCCGCTTGAACACCCCCCTCTGTCCTGCCGGACATCTCCCCCGCAAGGGGGGAGATTGGCAGCTTTGACGCCGGCATATCTTCTGCATCGTTGGTAATTGGCGAAGGCCGAGGCGACGGCTGATCTCCCCCCTTGCGGGGGAGATGGCCGGCAGGCCAGAGGGGGATGGCTGGGCTCGGCGCCGGCCATTGGAACGGAGCCAATTCTTCATAGGCGTCGGCATCGATCGCACCATAAGCGCCGATATCGAAATCCCGCGCGCCGTCATTCTCGAAACCCGACAGCGCGGCGTGTTCGGCGAAAACCTCCGCCGGCGTCACATGCGCAAACGCCTCGCCAAACCCCATCCGCTTGCCCACCTCGGCAATGATCTGCCAATCCGGCCGCGCCTCGCCGGGCACCGCAAGAAAGCTGCGCTGGCGCGAGATGCGGCGCTCTGAATTGGTCACGGTGCCGTCCTTCTCGCCCCAGGCGGCGGCGGGTAGCCGCACATGGGCGTGACGCACGGTGTCCGTGCTCGCCAGCACATCCGAAACCACGACAAACGGGCAGGCCTTGATCGCTGCCTCGACGGCATCGGCATCCGGCATCGAATCGACCGGGTTGGTGGCCATGATCCACAGTGCCTTGATGCGGCCGGCGGCGATCGCCTGAAACATCTCGACCGCCTTCAGACCGGGCTTTTGGGCGACGGCCGGCGCATTCCAGAAACGCTGCACGCGGTCGCGGTGCTCGGGGTTATCGATCTCCATATGGGCAGCCAGCATGTTGGCCATGCCGCCGACCTCGCGGCCGCCCATGGCGTTGGGCTGGCCGGTCACCGAAAACGGCCCTGCCCCAGGTTTGCCGATGCGGCCGGTGGCGAGGTGGCAGTTGATGATGGCGTTGACCTTGTCGGTGCCCGAAGACGACTGGTTCACTCCCTGGCTGTAGACAGTGACGGTTTTCGCAGTCGCGGCGAACAGGTTGTAGAAGCGGGTGAGCTCGTCCTCGCTCAGGCCGGTGGCGGCGGCAATGCCGGCAAGGTCGAGCGCCGATGCGGCGAAGAGAGCTTGGCCGAAGCCGGTCGTGTGTGCGGTCACATAGCCGCGGTCGAGCGCGTTGTGCCGGCCGAGCCAGGCGAGCAGTCCGGTGAACAAAGCAACGTCGCCATCCGGTGCGATCGCCAGGTGCATGTCGGCGATATCAGCGGTCATGGTGCGGCGAGGATCGACCAGCACGACCTTCATCTCCGGTCGTTTTTCCCGGGCCGTCGCGATGCGCTGGAAGAGCACGGGATGGCACCAGGCGAGATTGGAGCCGACCAGCACGATCAGGTCGGCGAGCTCGAGATCCTCGTAAGTGCCCGGCACGGTGTCGGAGCCGAAGGCGCGGCGGTGGCCGGCAACCGACGAGGCCATGCACAGGCGGGAATTGGTGTCGATGTTGGCCGAGCCGATGAAGCCCTTCATCAGCTTGTTGGCGACATAATAGTCTTCGGTCAGCAACTGGCCCGAGACATAGAAGGCGACGGAGTCCGGACCATGCTCGGCGATGGTTTGCGAGAGGGTCGAAGCGACGAGATCGAGCGCCTCGTCCCAGCCGGCATGGCGGCCGTGGATTTCGGGGTAGAGCAGCCTGCCGTCGAGGTCGATGGTCTCGGCAAGCGCGGAACCCTTCGAGCAGAGCCTACCGAAATTGGCTGGATGGTCGGGGGGGGGGGGGGGGGGGGGGGGGGCGGGCGCGCCGCGCGACCCGCGCGCCCCACCCCCCCACACCCACCCCAACACGCGGGGGGGGTGGGGC
>NZ_JAMYPF010000028.1:0-63354 GCF_040320205.1 Mesorhizobium sp. M0761 | reverse complement strand
GCAAACCCTAGTTCCCCGACTCCTGCGCCTTGTCCATTGCTTCCTTCACATCCGCCGGCCAGTCCGCCACCGGCGGCCAGGCCTGCGGCTCGCCATTGTCGCCGCGGCGGGCGAAGTAGAGCGTGTGCTTGGCCGGGTCGACCGCCATGAAACCGTCATTGCTGCCGCATGCGTGCGGCACGCAGCCGGTGGCATAGAAGGCGCCGGAGGCCGTCTTTTCGGTGCCGCCGCCGACCAGCAGGCTGGTCGCCATGTCGGGCATGGTGTCGCCGAGCAGCGTCTTCGCCGCCTTGTAGACGGCTTCGTTGTGGAAGGCGTCGATGATGTTCTGGTACTTGGCCGGATCGACGTCCTTCCAGTCGGTGCCGGGCTCCGGCGCGTAGGTCAGGTCGCCCGAGATCGTCAGCCCTTCGGTGGGCGACCATTGCAGCGCCTGCTTCGTATCGCCCGGCAACAGATAGGGCACGAAATAGATGGCGTTGTCGGCGACCGCTGCCGGCGGCGCGCCGCATTCGTCCTGTTCGACCGTGAGGCTCTGTATCTCGCCGCCTTCCGGCTTCCAGACGATGACCTTGGCCGGGCCGCACTGGTTGCCGCCGTCGCCGACATCGACCAGCGCCACGTTGACGCCGCCGACCTTGACCACCTTGTCGAAGAAGACGTCGTAATTGCTGGCCAGCTGCTTGCCGTCATAGGCCAGCACCTTTTCGCCATCCTGCTCCGGCTGGGTGATGGTCAGCTGGCCGCCCTCGAACGGGACCGGCCCCTGGCTGTCATCGCCAGCCATGGCCGCATTGCTCGACGCGCCCGGGTCGGCGGTGGACGGATCTTCTGCCGGCACGAGGACCGTGTCGGTCTGTGCTTGCGCGCCGGCCACCGGCATCAGCATCCACGCCAGCGCGCAGGCGCCGGCAAGAAGAAAACGTGTCATGACTGTCCCCTCCGTTCAGCCGCCACGAACCCGGCTTTGTGGCGGCCGGGCCATCTCGTACCACTCAGGCCCAAGGACGCTCGGCAGCGTTCTTCTTCTCGAACGAGGCGATGGCGCCGGCCTTCTCCATGGTCAGGCCGATATCGTCGAGACCGTTCAGCAGGCAGTGGCGCTTGAAGTCGTCGAGGTCGAAGGTGACCACGCCGCCGTCGGGGCCGCGGATTTCCTTGGCCTCGAGGTCGACCGAAACCGTCGCATTGGAGCCGCGCGAGGCGTCGTCCATCAGCTTCTCCAGATCTTCCGGACTGACGGTGATCGGCAGGATGCCGTTCTTGAAGCAGTTGTTGTAGAAAATGTCGGCGAACGACGTCGAGATGACACAGCGAATGCCGAAATCGAGCAGCGCCCACGGCGCGTGTTCGCGGCTCGAACCGCAGCCGAAATTGTCGCCGGCGACCAGGATCTGCGCCTTGCGGTAGGCTGGCTTGTTGAGCACGAAGTCGGGGTTTTCCGAGCCATCGTCCTTGTAGCGCATTTCGGCGAACAGGCCGCTGCCGAGCCCGGTGCGCTTGATCGTCTTGAGATAATCCTTGGGGATGATCATGTCGGTGTCGACATTGACGATCGGCATCGGTGCGGCGACGCCGGTGAGCTTGGTGAATTTTTCCATGGCTTTTGCCCGTTCTTGATCGAATTCGTTGCGTCAGGGTTTGCTGCGCCCGGTTTACACAAAGCCGCCGGCAAATAAAAGGCAACTGTTGGTGCGCGGCCCGATCGAAAGATCGGCGGCAAACGTCTTTAAAACCGGCCGCCGCTGGTGCACCTTGCGCCCATGACCACACAATCGAATATTATCTATGCCAGTGAGCCTGAGCTCGACGTCGCTGAATTCCGCCGCGTGCTGGTCGAATCCACGCTCGGCGAAACACGCCCCGTCGATGACGACGCCCGGCTGCAGGCGATGCTTTCGGGCGCGAACCTGGTGCTGACGGCGCGGCTCGACATCGAAGGCAGGCCGCTGATAGGCGTTATCAGGGCCATCACCGACTTTTCCTGGGTGTGCTATGTCTCAGAGCTCGCCGTATCCCAATCTGCGCAAGGCCTCGGCATCGGCAAGGGCCTGATGGATGAGGCCAGCCGGCAGCTGGGGCCTTCGGTCGCCATCAGCCTGATCTCGATGCCCGACGCCGTCGGCTTCTACGAGCGTATCGGCATGAAGCGCATGGCCGACGCGTTCTGGTTCGGCCGCGAGGGCTGACGCCGCATCGGGCGCAATTGCCGACCGGGTTGAGCAGTCAAGGCGGGCAAGGTTCTCGGGCAATGCGGAACGGTGTTCAGGACCCCGCGGAACAACGCCTGCCGGCGCCGCCCTTGACCCGCGCTTCATCCGGTCCACATCCCCAGCATGGGAAATCGCCGATCTCTCATAGGCACCGCCGGCTGGGGAATTCCGTCTCGATACAAGGCTGACTTTCCGCAGCCCGGGTCGCATCTCGAACGTTACGGAAAACGCTTTCCGTTCGTCGAGATCGACACCTCGTTCTACAAGCCGCACCGCCGCGAGACCTATGAGCGCTGGGCGCACGCCGTGCCGGAGCACTTCCGCTTCGCGGTCAAGGCACCGAAGAGCATGACCCATGAGCATCGCCTCGCCGATTGCGAGGGGCTGACGGAGGACTTTCTCGGGCAGGTCGAAGGTCTCGGCGAAAAGCTGAGCGTGCTTCTGGCGCAGCTGCCGCCAAGCCTGCCCTTCGAGCCGGAGGTCGCCGGCGGTTTCTTCGACATGTTGAGCAAGTGTGTCCGGGCAAGGCTGGCATGCGAGCCGCGCCATCCCAGCTGGTTCGGTGCCGAGGCGGACGCACTGCTCGCCGGTCACCAGGTCGCACGGGTCGCCGCCGACCCGGCTTCGGTTCCGGAGGCAGCAGGGCCGGGTGGCTCGCCCGGCCTTGCCTATTTCCGCTGGCACGGCGCGCCGCGCATCTACTATTCGGGTTACGATGCCGAAACGCTCGACCGGTTTGCGCGGCAAGTGGAAGCAGCGGCCGCTTCCGGTGCCGAGGTCTGGGGCATTTTCGACAACACGGCCGCCGGGCATGCACTGGGCAACGCGATGGCTGTCGATGCGATGGTTGCTTAGACGCTCGCGGGACAGCACCCCCCTCTGGCCTGCCGGCCATCTCCCCCGCAAGGGACCCGCAAGGGGGAGATCAGATGCCGCGACCGCTTTCGCCAATCGCCGACGTTGCAAGAATGGCGCCTTCGCCGAAGCTGCCAATCTCCCCCCTTGCGGGGGAGATGCCCGGCAGGGCAGAGGGGGGTGGGCGGGAACTCGACAGTGAGCTTTTGCCGCCTCAAATCACATTCAATTCCCGGAACGCCCTTCCCTCAGCCACTCTGGCGTACCCAAACGCCGAGCAATCCACCGTCCGATACCCGCCATGCACCAACAACTCCGCCAGCGCCTTGCCGACGGCCGGCGCCTGCTGCAGGCCGTGGCCTGAAAATCCGTTGGCGAAGATGAAATTGCCGACCTCGGGATGCGGGCCGATCACCGCATTCTGGTCGAGCGTGTTGTAGTCGTAGTGGCCGGCCCAGGCGCGTGTCGGCTTGATCGCCTCGAAGGCAGGGATACGGGTTGCCAGCACGGGCCAGATCACCTCTTCGAACAGCGGCCAGTCGACGTCGAAATCCCTGGGGTCGGCGGGGCCATCGCCCTCCTCCGGTTCGGCGCCGCCGGTGAGATAGACCGAGCCTTCAGGCCGGACATAGATGCCGGATGGGTCGACCAGCAGCGGCATGTCGACGTATTTTTCCCGCGCCTCGAAGACGAAAACGTTGCGCTTGCGCGGCTCGACGGGCAGGACGAGTCCCGCCATGCCGGCCACCTTGCCGGCATTCGGCCCGGCGGCGTTGACGACGATGCCGGCTTGCAGTCTTTCTCCATTGTCGAGGTCCACGCCGGTGACGCGGTTGCCCTGCCTCTCAATGCCGGTGACATCGGCGGCGATGAAATCTATTTGTCTGTCACGCAATGCCTTGCGAAACAGCGTCAACATGGCATGAGCGTCGAACCAGCCCTCGCCGGTACGGCCGAAGGCGCCGGCGCTGATGCCTTCGGTCGACAGCCAGGCAAAGCGCTTTGCCAGCTGGTCGGCATCCTCGAGCAGAATGTCGGCGCCCTCGGCGACCTGCGCCTCGTGGTTGGCTTTCAGGATCGGCAACCCGGCCTCGCCGGCCAGGATGAGATAGCCGCCTTCGCGAAAACCGATATCGGCATCGGTGCCGAAGGTCTCCTTCAGTCGCCGGAACAGGTTTAGCGTGAACTGCGACAGCCGGATATTTTCCGGAATCGAGAATTGCTGACGGATCGAGGCCATGGACAGCGTCGTTGCCGCATGCGCGAATTGCGGGTCGCGTTCGATCAGCGCGATGGAGCCGGAAAAGCCTTCCTCGCGCAGATAATAGGCGACCGAGGAGCCGACGATGGCTCCGCCGATGATGACGGTGTCGTAGCGCACTTTGTTCTCCGATCCGGCCGCCGGCATCCTTCACGCCGCCGGCACAATGATCTCGAAGCGCGTGCCGCGCCCGGAGTCAACTAGCGCGATCGTGCCATCATGCGCTTTCAGGAGGGCCAGCACTATGCCGAGGCCCATGCCGGTGCCGCCGGACTCGCGCCGCGTGGTGAAGAACGGCTCGAAAATGCGTGCCCTGTTGCTCGGCGAGATGCCGGCGCCGTCGTCGCTGACCGCAATGGTCACCTTGCCTTCGGCGCTGGCAGCCGCCAGCAAAACCTGGGTCGCCCCGTGCCTGGCGGAATTGTCGATCAGGTTGGCAAGCACGATCGCCGCATTCTCGGCCGAGATGCGCAGACCGGTTTCGCCGCCCGTCTCGATGGTCACAGCCAGCCTGCCGTCCACCGGCAGCAATGCCAGCGCCGCATCGAGCGACGTGCTTTCGCCGCTCGGCGCCAGGTTTTCCGCGCGCGCCAGATCGAGCAGGCGCCGTACCAGCAGATTGAGCCTTCCGGCATCGTTGACGATGTTGCCGGAAAACCGCTTGCGCTCTGCCGGGTCCATCGCCTCGCCGGAATCGCGCAAGAGTTCGGCCGCGCCCTGGATCGCCGTCAGCGGCGATTTGAGCTCGTGCGAGACATGGGTGGCAAAGGTCTGGATCGAGTCGGAGCGCGCCTGCAGCTTTTCGGCCATGTCGAGGAAGGCGGCGGACAGCTCGGCCATTTCGCGCGTGCCGTGATGGTCGAGCGGCCGGATCGCGTCGCGGTCGCCGGCGGCGATGCGCCTCGTGCGCTCCATCAGCGCGTAGATCGGCCGGCTCACGGTGCGCAGGAACACCAGCGCGATCAGCAGCGTGCCAGAGAGCATGGCGATGGCCGCCAGCGTCACCTTGCCGCGTTCGCCATAGAGATGCTTGACGATGTTGTTCGGCGTTCGAGACAGGTAGATCACGCCGGCGACATGGCCGTCGACCGCGATCGGCATGGCGACAAAGACGCGAACTTTCGTGCCGCGGCTGACCGAATAGAGGGGCGGTGGCGGCTGGTCGGGAATTCTTTGTCTCAACACGCTGGCGTAGTGGCCGGCAAGGGCGGTGCGCACCTCTTCGACATTGGCCAGCGATAGTCCGACCTCGTCGCGCCCTGCAATGACAACGCCGCGCGGATCGAGCAGCCGGAAGCCGGCCAGCGTGGTTTTTTGCGTCGTGTCGAGAATGCCGGACAGGCTGGCGCCGATCGCCGCGAAGGCTGGATCGATGGCCGCGGCGATGCCGGCGGGTCGGGTCGGCAGCAGGTAGTCGGAAGCGAGATCGAGGCTTGGCTCGATCGGCTGGTAAGGCGAGTCGTCGCCGCGGCTGGCATCGCCGCTGTCAGCCTGCATCGGGACCCCTAGCTTCTCCGGGGCAATGGCGGCGTCACTGATATTCTGTGCATAGATGGCGGCGATGACGGCGCCTTGCGCGATCAACTCGCCCTCGGTCTGGCGGATCAGCTGGTTTTCATAAAGCCGGAAGAAGAACAGGCCGACCAGCGGCAGCGCCAGCACCATGATGAGGATGGCGAGAACCACCGTGGCCAGCCTTGGCCGCCATTTGGTGCCGATCCATTTGGCGTCGCTCAGGCGCCGCATCGGCCGAGCCGGAAACCAACGCCATGCACGGTTTCGATGGCGTCGAGACAGCCTGCCGCCGCCAGCTTGGCGCGGATGTTGCGGATGTGGCTATCGACGGTACGGTCGGCGACATGGATGTTGGCGGCATAGGCGCTGGCGACCACCAGGTCGCGCCCCAGCACATGCGCCGGCCGCGCCAGAAATCCTTTCAGGATCGAGAATTCGATCGCCGTCAGCGCCAGCGCCTTGCCGTCGAAACTGGCGCCATGGCTGGCCGGCACCAGGCTGAGCTTGCCATGCGCAAAGTTCTTGTCATCGGCGGGGTCCGGCGCCACCGGGCGGGCGCGGCGCAGGATGACGTTGACGCGCGCCACCAGCTCGCGCGGGCTGAACGGTTTCGTCACATAGTCGTCGCCGCCCATTTCGAGCCCGAGGATGCGATCGATCTCCTCGTCTCGCGCCGACAGGAACAGAACCGGCACATCGGAGCGCTGCCTCAGCCGCCGGCAGACTTCCAGCCCGTCCATCTCCGGCATGCCGATATCGAGCACGACGAGGTCGGGCTCGCGGCCTTCGATCGTCTGCAGGGCGGCTGCGCCGTCAGCGACGGCCTGCGTCTTCATCCCGGCCCTCTCCAGCGCAAAGCAGATGATCTCGCGAATGTGCGGATCGTCGTCGGCGACCAGGATCTGATGCGGCATGGATCTAACGGTCCGGCACTGAAGGTTGCGAGGGCTGGGTAGGTGGAGGAAGCACGAGCGGACCTCTCTTGTCGAGAACCTGCACGAGCCTCCAGCCGCGAAAGCTCCAGGCGCGCCACTGCTTCTGCTCGGCGATAGTGTCGTCGATCATCATTTGATCGGCCAGACAGGTGGTTTGGTTTCCGAATTGATGCATGTAGAGGCGGTCCAGCGCCGGCATGGCGGCAGCGCCAAGCGAGCGCAGATATTCGGTATCGATAGGCGTGCCGTCGCCGGTCATTTCAAGGGAATGGTCGACATTGAAGTTGGCGATCGCTGCGGCGAAGTTGATGAAGCAGCAGGCATAAAGCGTCGCCGATAACGTCGCAAGATTGGCGGAGAGCAGCCATTCGTTGGATTTTCCAAGCGCGATGCGGGCAATGATCAGTACAAGCCCTGACGCCACCAACCCCATCCAGACGAAGGCGGCGATGCGCCAGTAGGTCAGTGCATAGACGCCGATATAGAGATCGAGCCTGAGAATCGACGAGATGACCAGCACGATGTTCTGCGCCACCCAGGCATAGACCAGCCGGCGGATCAGCGGATCGCCTGAGGTTTCGCTGCCCGGCCGCAGCGCCGCCAGCACGAAGCCGGCGGCCAGCAGCGCGGTGGCGATCAGCGGATACGCGCCGCGATGGGCATAGGCGGCATAGCTCAACCCGTCGGGAAGGGCGACCCCGCCCCAGAGATAGGCGGCGTCGAGCCCGGTCTGCAACGCAAACAGGGCATTGAAGACGATCAGCGCGCGCAAGATCGCGGCCTTGCCGAAGACGACGGCCTCGATCGTTGTCGCTGGTTTAGTCGCGGCCGGTGCGGCCACGGCTGCAGGCGGCGTCAAAGGTGGAAGGCGGCGTGGAAGGCGGCGCGGGAAACGCGGCAGGCGAGGCCGCAGGAAAGCCCAGACGCCGGCGAGCACGAACAGCCAGAAGACGATCCGCGCCAGTTGGATGAGATCGAGCAGCTTCATCAGGTCGATCAGCGACAGCCAGTATTCGATGACCGGATTGGCGGCGCCGAACAAGAACAGGAACACCGCGCCCAGCGTCACCGGCATCACCCAGACGATGATGGACGCCAGGCGGATGCGGCGGCCGCCAAGCCGGCGCACCGTGCGGCGCCATTGGAAAAAGTCACGGATAAGGCGCAGCGGCGCCGCCAGCAGGAACAGCGCGACCTGGCCGGCAATGCGGGCGATGCCGTGCCGCAGCCGCCCGGACAGGGACAGCGCAAACACCACCAGCGCCACGACAGCTATCGCCACCGACAGCGGGCTGACGTTCTCGGCCAGCGGCAGCAGCGCGACGAACAAAGCGGCCGGCTTGAGCCAGGGTCGGGTGGAATTCAGTGCGGCAGGATGCACAGCGACCACCGCGCCGGCGATCAGGATGGCAAACAGCAGCACCGTGATCCCGGCGGGCTGGCCGTAAAAGAAAAAATCCGCCAGCGCCACGAGCAGGACGGCGATGCCGAAGCGGCTGGAAAAGCTTGCAAACGATGTCATGCGCGGATTTTCCTGATGGGCTGGGTCCGCTCGGCCGGTGGGCGGATAAAGGGAGCAGGCTCGCTTCCAGGTAAGGGCGGGCCTCCGTCCGGGGCGGATCCACCAACCACCAGCTTTCGCTGCGCAGGCGATAGGGCAAGGACCAAAGGTGAGCGTTTCGCTGTTGCATGCCGCTGTTGTCGCGGGCTCGCATGGAAACGGCGGGGCGCAGCGGAGGAGGTTTTCCGCAGGGATGTGCAGTTTTCGTGCAGGACCTGCGCTTCCAGCCAGGCTCCTTTTTCCTCTCCCTCCGGAGGGGGAGAGGTGGCTCGGCGAAGCCGAGACGGAGTGGGGGAATCACCTGGCAATCGCCGCGAACGGACATCGGAAGGGCACTGAGCGCATTGCTCGCGTTGCGCCCAAGGGTCGCTGGGGGCGCCCCCCCCCCCGCGGCCCCCGGCCGCACCCCAGCCCCCCCCCCCCCGCGCCCCCCCACGCCCGGGCGGCCTCCCCCCCCCACCTCTCCCCCGATCGACGGGGGAGAGGAAAGGCCCCCTTCCGCAACTGCTGCGGGACGGGCGGGGCAGCGCAAGCTTTCGCAGTTGGCTCGTCATCAGGTACCGGTCGGACGCTTGCCTCACCCGCCCCCACGCGGCATAGATCGGCCATGACAAGCGAACCTTACCGCCTGCGCCGCTCGGTGCTTTACGTCCCCGCCTCCAACGACAAGGCGCTGGCCAAGATCGCGACGCTGGCCTGCGATGCCGTGATCATCGACCTCGAAGACGCCGTCGCGCCCTCAGACAAGATCGCCGCGCGGGACAAACTGGCTGGCATTTTCGCCAGCCGACCGAAACGCCGCTGCGAGATGATCGTGCGCGTCAACGCGCTGTCCAGCGAATGGGGCACTGAAGACCTGCTCGCCGCGGCAAAATTCGAGCCCGACGGCATCCTGTTGTCCAAGGTCGCCACGCCGCGCGATATCCTCGAAGTCGGCGACGTGCTCGACGACAATTTTGCCCCGGACAGCGTCAAGCTCTGGGCGATGATCGAGACGCCCAAGGCCATGCTCAACATCGGCGCCATTGCCGAACTCGGCCGCGACCCGGCCTCCCGCCTAGCTTGTTTCGTGGCCGGAACGAACGATCTGGTCAAGGAAACCGGCATTCTGGCGACGCCCGATCGGCGCTACCTCGTGCCTTGGCTGATGCAGATGGTGCTGGCAGCGCGGGCCGGCGGCATCGACATGCTCGACGGCGTCTCCAACGATTTTCGCGACCTCGACGCGTTTGCGCGCGAATGCACGGAAGCCGCTGCCATGGGGTTCGATGGCAAGACGCTGATCCACCCCGCCCAGATCGAAACCGCCAACCGAGCCTTTGCGCCCGCGCCCGAAGCCTTGGCCCAGGCGCGCGCGGTGAAGGATGCCTTCGCCTTGCCGGAAAATGCCGGCAAGGGCGTGATTGCTTTGAACGGCAGGATGGTCGAGCGGCTGCACCTGGCGCAGGCCGAAAAATTGCTGGCGAAGGCCGCCGCCATCGGCGCATGATCCGCCCCGAAAAGACGAACTCACGACAGGATCTGACCCATGAGACTTTACCGCTTTTTGTCCGCCCCCGACGATTCAACCTTCTGCCACAAGGTGACCGCGGCGCTGAACAAGGGCTGGCACCTGTACGGCTCGCCGACCTACGCCTACGACAAGAAGACCAAATCGATGCGCTGCGGCCAGGCGGTGGTGAAGGATATCGACGGCCAGGAATACGGGCCGGATACCAAGCTGAGCGACTGGTAGGCTTTGCCAGGCACGGACGCAGGCTGTGTCGAGATTCAGGTCAGGCCGAGCCGAGAACAGTGGTTTCCGAGAACCGGAGCGGAGCGTACTTAAAGTACGCTTGCACCGGAAGCGCAGGAAGCTGCCGTTCGCAGGCCGGCTTCACCTGAATATCGGCGCAGCCTCACTCCGCCGCCTCTTCGATTTTCTCCATATCATCATCCGACAGGCCGAAATGGTGGCCGATCTCGTGGATCAGCACGTGGGTGACGATGTCGCCCAGCGTCTCTTCGTTCTCGGCCCAGTAGTCGAGGATGGCGCGGCGGTAGAGGGTGATGCGGTTCGGGCCTTCGCCGGTCTGCGGGTTCCAGCGCTCGGCGATGCCGCGGCCCTCGAACAGGCCGAGCAGGTCGAACGGCGTCTCCAGCGACAGATCGTCCATGATCTCGTCGGTCGGGAATTCGGCGATCATGATGACGATCTCGCCGGTCAGCTTGCGGAAATCGTCGGGCAGATGCGCGTACGCCTCCAGCGCCAGAAACTCCATCTCCTCGATCGAGGGCGAGAGTTCATCGTGCCAGGTGCGGGTCTTGTAGATGCGGGCCATGCTTTGTCCTTTGATCCCGGCATATAGGCTTTCCCTCCGGACTCGGCAAATGGACGGGTACCTGGCCGATGACTGTTTCTTTGCGCCGAATGGCTGCGACCAAAGTCCAAGGTTGGCCTCGCCACCTTTGATCAAGGAATAAATTCCTTCTGACTCCGCTTGACTCTTTCGGCACCCTCTGGAATCTATAGGAACATAACAGGAACAATTATGAGAGAAATTGACCGTCATGGCGACATCAGCCGTGGCGCGGGAGACTGTTTTTGCCCTGCGCCGCCAGATCGCGAAGATCGAGGGAACGCTGCCCGAGCGCCTGGCCGTGCCGGCCGGCGAGCGACCTCGTGCGCGTGCTGAGGGCTGTCTCCACGCCGCGCCTGAACCCGATTCCGATGTTACCATCATCCGGCGCGGGCTTGCCGCAGCTTTGCCGGATGCTTTCCTGGCCACCGGCATCGAACGCCTCGATGCGGCCCTCAGCGGCGGCCTTCCGAAAGCCGCCTTGAGCGAAATCCATGGCCTTGAGACCCGCAATGCCGGGGCCGTCGCAGGCTTTGTGCTGTCGCTTGTCAGCCTGATCCTCAAGGGCCAGCCCTTGCCCGTGCTGTGGATCGGCACGTCGGAGATTTTTCGCGAGGCCGGCTTTCCCTATGCCAGGGGATTGCAGGGCATGTTCGGTATCGCACCGGAGCAGTTGCTGTTTTCCGAGGCGCCGAAACTCACCGATGCGCTGTGGGTAGCCGAGGAGGCCGCCAAGATGACGGCGCTCGCCGCAATCATCCTCGAAATCCGTGGCAGCCCGCAGCGGCTCGACCTCACCGCGACGCGCCGGCTGCACGCGCGCGCCCAAAACGCCGGCCGGCCGGTATTCCTGCTGCGCCAGGCCGGCGAAGCCGAGCCGACCGCCGCCCCGGTGCGCCTCATCGTGTCGGCTGCACCAGCGACATCGCGCCGGACGATCGCCGGGCCGCTTGCCGGGTCGATCGGCCACCCTGCCTTCACCGTCAGCATCGGCAAGAGCCGCACCGCTCTGCCTGGACAATTCACACTGGAGTGGAACCCCGATGAACACGCATTCGAAGAAAGAAAGCCCCGCGAAAAACGGCCAGAGAATTCTGTCGCTGTGGTTCCCGCATCTGGCGGCCGAACGGATCCTGCGCCAGCGCCTGGGACGGTCGTGGCGTTCCCGGCCTTCGGATCATTTCCCGCTCGTGATCAGCCATCGCGACCGCAACGCCCAGCGCATATCGGCCCTCGACGAGCGGGCTGAGGCGCTGCATCTGAAGCCTGGCATGGGCATTGCCGACGCCCGTGCCATGCATCCCTCGATCGACATTGTCGAGGCCGATCCGGAGGCCGACCGCCGGCTGCTCGAAGGCCTCGCCGACTGGTGCGACCGCTATACGCCGCTGGTGGCGCTTGACGGCGTCGACGGGCTTTATCTCGACGTCACCGGCTGTACCCACCTGTTCGGCGGCGAGCGCGCCATGCTGGACGACATCCTTGCGCGGTTTTTCCAGCAGGGTTTCGATGTCCGCGCCGGGTTGGCCGCGACGCCGGGTGCAGCCTGGGCGGCAGCGCGCTTTTGCGGCGACCGCATCGTTGTCTCCGGCGAGGAGGAAGCGCTGCTCGCCCCCTTGCCGCTGGCCGCACTGCGCATCGAGGCCGATATCCGCGCCAGCCTGGAAAGCGTCGGTCTGCGCACCGCCGGCGCGGTCATGGCAGCGCCGCGAGCGCCGCTCGCCCGCCGTTTCGGCGCGACCTTGCTGTTGCGTCTTGACCAGGCGCTCGGCCGCCTCGACGAGGCGGTATCGCCGCGCCTGCCGGTGGCCCCGCTTTCGGTCGAACGCCACCTGGCCGAGCCGGTCGTGCTGACCGCCGAGATCGAACGGCTGGTGCTCTTGCTGGCGGTGACGCTGAAGGCCGATCTCGAACGCCGCGGCGAGGGCGCAAGGATGCTGGCGCTGCTTTTGTTTCGCGTCGACGGCGCCGTCAGCCGCATCGCTGTCGGTACCTCGCGACCGTTGCGCGAACCCAAGCTTATCCAGCGCCTGTTCCATGAGCGGCTGGCCGCGCTCGAACAGGACATCGATGCCGGCTACGGCTTCGACCTGGTGCGGCTTTCGGTGCTGGCGGCCGCCGGCTTCGACATGCAGCAGGCCGATTTGACCGGCGAGACCGAGGATGACGGCGCCGACATGGCACTCTTTGCCGACCGCATCCGCGCCAGGCTCGGCGACAGTGCGGTGCTGAAACCGGTCGCCCTCGAGAGCCATCTGCCGGAGCGCGCCATCGCCACCATCCCGTTCTCGGAAGCGCCACAACGCAAAACACCGCTCAGGAAGCCGGGCTCGAAAGACGCGCCGCGCGCAACCATCTTCCCGCCGGAACGGCCGATCCGGCTGTTCCGTTCGCCCGAGCCGATCGAGGTGCCGGCCACCGAAATGCCTGAGGGTCCGCCGATGAATTTCCGCTGGCGCCGCGCGCTCTACCGGGTCGCGCGCGCCGAGGGGCCGGAACGCATCGCGCCGGAATGGTGGCGTGAAACGTCAAGCGATCCGCTCACATCGACGCGTGACTATTTCCGGATCGAGGATGCCGACGGCCGCCGCTACTGGCTCTACCGGCAAGGCCTCTATGGCAACCCGCAGGTGCCGCCGCGCTGGTTCATGCATGGGGTCTTCGCATGAACGCGCTGACCGTCATCCCCTATGCGGAATTCGGCATCCAGTCGAACTTCTCCTTCCTGCGCGGCGCCTCCAAGCCGGAGGAGCTGGTGGTGGCGGCCAAATTCCTCGACTTTTCCTCGATCGGACTGGCAGACCGCAACACGGTGGCCGGCGTCGTGCGCGCCTGGCAGCAGGCCAAGGTCGAGAAGCTCGCCTATCACCCCGGTTGCCGCCTGGTGTTCGGCGACGGCACGCCGGACATTCTCGCCTATCCGCAGAACCGCAAGGGCTGGGGCCATCTCTGCCGCATGCTGACGCAAGCCAATTTGCGCGATGAAAACGAGAAGGGCGCGACCCTTCTCCAGCGCAGCGACCTGCTCGAATGGGGCGACCTGCTGTCGCTGGCGGTGCTGCCGGATCTCTCGGCGAATGCCGACGATCCCCTGGCATTGGTCCGTCAACTGAAAGACCGTTTCGGCGCTAATTTGCGGCTAGGCATGGCGCCGGATTATCGCGGCAATGACCGTTTCCGCATCGAGCAGGCGGCGGGCATGGCGGACATCGCCGGCGTGCCGCTGATGGCGACCAACGACGTGCTTTATCACAGCGCCGAGCGCCGCTCGCTGCAAGATGTGCTCACCGCCATCCGCCTCAATTTGCCGGTCGCCGAGGTCGGGCTGGAGCTGACGGCCAACGCCGAGCGCCATCTGAAGCCGCCGCTGGAAATGGCCCGTCTCTTCCGCCGCCATCCACCGGCGCTGGCCGAGACGCTGCGCTTTGCCGGCGAACTGACCTTCTCGCTCAGCGACCTCCAGTACAATTATCCCGACGAGCCGACGCAATCAGGGCTTGGGCCGCAGGCCGAGCTAGAGCGTCTGGCCAGGGAGGGGGCCGCCACGCGCTATCCGGCGGGCGTCCCCGCTTCCGTCTTGCAGCGCATCAGTGAGGAGCTCGCTCTGATCGAGCGTCTGAATTATGCGCGCTATTTCCTGACCGTTTACGACATCGTCCAGTTCGCCCGCAATGAGGGCATTCTGTGCCAGGGCAGAGGCTCGGCCGCCAACTCGATCGTCTGCTACTGCATCGGCATCACCGAGGTCGGCCCCGAGCGCATCGACACGTTGTTCGAGCGCTTCATTTCCGAGGAGCGCAACGAGCCGCCCGACATCGACGTCGATTTCGAGCATGAGCGGCGTGAGGAGGTGATCCAGTACATCTACTCCAAATACAGCGCCAAGCGCACCGCGCTGGCTGCCGCCGTCATCAGCTATCGCGGCCGCTGGGCGCTGCGCGAGGTGGCCAAGGCCATGGGCCTGTCGGACGATGTCCGCATTGCGCTCTCCAGTTCGATCTGGGGCTGGTCGACCTCGGAGCTCGGCGAGAAGGAGGCGCATGCCGGCGGCCTCGACCGCAACGAGACCTCGACCCGTCACGTGATCGCCCACGCCAACGAGATCATGGGCTTTCCCCGGCATCTGTCGCAGCATGTCGGCGGCTTCGTCATTACCCGCGACCGGCTCGACGAGATCGTCCCCATCGTCAAGACGGCGATGGAGGCGCGCAAGATGGTCGAGTGGGATAAGGACGATCTCGACGCGGTGAAGATCCTGAAGGTGGATATTCTAGCGCTTGGCATGCTGACCTGCCTGAAGCGCGCCTTCACCTTGCTCACCGACCATTATCCGAAGGCCCGGGATGATTACGGCCGACCCTATGTGCTGGCCACCCTGCCGCCGGAAGAGAACGACGTGTACGACATGATCTGCCGCGCCGACACGCTCGGCGTCTTCCAGATCGAATCGCGCGCGCAGATGTCGATGCTGCCGCGTCTAAGCCCGCGCGAATTCTACGACCTGGTCATCGAGGTGGCGATCGTGCGGCCCGGCCCGATCCAGGGCGACATGGTGCACCCCTATCTGCGCCGTCGGCAGGGCAAGGAAGCGGCTGAATATCAAAAGCCAGAGCTGGAGGCTATTCTCAAGAAGACACTCGGCGTGCCGCTGTTTCAGGAACAGGCGATGAATATTGCAATCGTCGCCGGTGGTTTCAAACCCGGCGAAGCCGACGAACTACGCCGCGCCATGGCCACCTTCAAGCGCACCGGCACCATCGGCAATTACCGCCAGCGCATGATCGACGGCATGGTCGGCAAGGGATACACCAAGGACTTCGCCGAGCGCTGCTTCAAGCAGATCGAAGGCTTCGGCGAATACGGCTTTCCCGAAAGCCACGCCGCCTCCTTCGCTTTGCTCGTCTATGCCTCCTGCTGGTTCAAGACCTTTTATCCCGACGTGTTCTGCGCCGCGATCCTGAATTCGCAGCCGATGGGGTTTTACCAGCCGGCCCAGCTGGTGCGCGACGCGCGCGACCATGGCGTCGACATCCGCGACGTCGACGTCAATTTTTCCGACTGGGACTGCACCCTGGAGAAAGCCCAATTCGATCCGGGCCGCATCCTGGCGCGCCATGCCGAAATGCGCGGTGTCATCAAGACCCGGTACGCCGTCCGGCTTGGCTTCCGTCAGATCAAGGGCTTGGCCGAGAAGCGTATGGAAGCTTTCACCGCGCGGCGCGGCGCCGGCTATACAAGCGTCAGGGATGTCTGGCTGCGCTCGGGCCTCGATGTCGGCGAAATCGAAAGACTGGCGCAGGCTGACGCCTTCCGCTCACTCGGCCTCGATCGTCGTGAAGCCTTGTGGGCGGTGCGCGCGCTGGATGGCAAGAGCGCCGCCGAACGGCTGCCGCTGTTCGACCAGCCGGCGATCCGGCTGCGCGAACTCGAGCCCGAGACAAAACTGCCGACAATGCCGCTCGGCGAGCACGTCATCCACGACTACCGCGCGCTCGGCCTGTCGCTGAAGGCGCATCCGGTCGCCTTTCTGCGCGAGCGGCTCGACCGCGCCGGCGTCATTCCCAATGCCAATCTCGGCTCGGTGCGCGACGGCAGGCGGGTCTCGGTCGCCGGCCTGGTGCTGGTGCGGCAGCGGCCCGGCAAGGGCAATGCGATCTTCCTGACGCTAGAAGACGACAAGGCCGTCGCCAACGTCATTTTCTGGGAGCGGACCTTTACCCGTTTCCGGCCCATCGTCATGGGCGCGCGCTTCGTCAAGGTCACCGGCAAGCTGCAGTCGGAATCCGACGTCATCCACATCGTCGCCGAAAAGATCGAGGATTTGACACCGTGGCTGACGGTGCTGCTGGAAGAGATGACGCCGGCTGCCCGGCCCGACATTGCCACCCTCTCGGACAAAGCTGAAAGGGTCATGCCCAAGGGGCGGAATTTTCAGTAGGGCAAGTGCAGGGCGGTCGGGAGCCCATGACATTAATGCCGGCAAGGGCAGAGGGGGGCGCGAAGGATCGCCAACAGAATGGCTTCTTAGGCTGAGGTCCGTTTGAACCACCCCTGGTCCCTCAGCCCGGCCCACCCAATCGCGGCGGCGACAGCACGTCTTCCGCCGAAATCGTCCGCGCCTCCGAGGGCAGCATGATCGGGATGCCGTCGCGCACGGGATAAGCGAGCTTGGCGATCCGCGAGATCAACTCGCCGCGCACCGGGTCCCAGGCCAGCGGCCCCTTGGTCAGCGGGCAGGCCAGCAGCTCCAGCAATTTTGGATCGACATTGACCGACTTGCCGTCACGCCCATCCGCAGCCATTGGATCCCCCTTCAGCCATCGGCTCAGCCCTTATTGCAGGCTGGAGCCAAAGTCCTCATTCTCGCGCGCCAGCGCCATTTCGGTGATGGCGATCAGCGTCTCCGCGCGGGCTTTCAGGTCGGGCGCCTCCAGCAGCGCCTGTTTCTCGGCCGGTCCGTAGGGCGCCATCATCGACAGCGCATTGACCAGCATGGTGTTCTCGGCGCGGCTGACGCTTTCCCAATCGGCTTCGAGATCGTTGGCCTGCAGATAGGCGCGAAACGCTTTCAACAGCGCCGGCCGGTCGACCTCGCTTGCCGCCTGGTCTTCGGCAAGATCGGTGAGGAACGGCGCCAGCTTGCATTGCCGGAAAGGCGTCTTCACCGGCAATTCGCTGGTGATGCGGAAACGGCAGACGCCCTGCAGCGAAATCAGATAGCGGCCGTCGCCGCTCTCGGCCATCGAGATGATGCGCCCGGCGCAGCCGACATTGCACAGTTCCGGCTCGCCGTCGGCGCGCAACGCGCCATTGAGGCTGGGCTGGACGATGCCGATCAGCCGCGCGCCGGCGATCGCCTCATCCACCATCTGCAGATAGCGCGGCTCGAAGATGTTGAGCGGCATGCGCCCGCCCGGCAGCAGCAGCGCGCCGGCAAGCGGAAACACCGGAATGGTTGCCGGCAGATCCTTGCCGACCCGGTAAAATGCGTTTCCGACCTGCACCTTCACTCCTCCGACCCGCTTCGGGCGCGATGTTATCGGCCTAATCTGGCGCGGCGGCCGCCGACCGCAAGGCCCGACAGCCACGCCCCGGCAATTTGGCCGGCAAACGGCTCAGGAAAACAGCAGCGACGACAATTTGCGCCGTGCCGCCAGCGTCGCCTCGTCGGTCATGCCCCAGGCCTCGAACAGTTTCAGCAACTGCGCCCTGGCGCCGTCCTCGTTCCACGTCCGGTCGGCTTTTATAATCGCCAGAAGATTGTCGGCCGCCGCATGGCGCTCGCCCTTGGCGTTCTGGATCATGGCGAGGTCGAAACGCGCCTGGTGGTCGCCGGGATTGGCGGCCAGTCGCTGCTCGAATTCAGCTGGATTGCCAAGTGCTGCCGCTTCCGCAGCCAGCGTCATCTTGGCACGCAGCGCGGCAAGTGCCGGCGCATTCTTCTTGGCCTCCGGCGCCGTTGCCAGCAGCGCCTCGGCGCCGTCGCTGTCGCCGGCCTCGAACAGAAGCTCGCCCAGCCCGGCAATCGCCTCGATCGTCTCCGGCGCCTGCGCCAGGATGGCGTCGTAAATGTCGGCTGCGGTCTGCGCATCGCCCGCCGCATGCGCTTCCGCCGCCGCGGCCAGTGCTTCGGCGACGGGCGGCGCGCCATTGCCCTTGCCGCCGACCTTGGTGATGAACTCGGCGATCTGGCTCTCGGGGATGGCGCCCATGAAGCCGTCGACAGGCTGGCCGTCCTTGAAGGCGATGACCGCCGGGATCGATTGGATGCCGAGCTGGCCGGCGATCGAGGGATGATCGTCAATGTTCATCTTGACCAGCTTGACCTTGCCGCCGGCGGCCTTGATCGCCTTTTCCAGAAGCGGCGTGAGCTGCTTGCAGGGCCCGCACCACGGCGCCCAGAAATCGACCAGTACCGGCTGTTTGCGCGATTCCTGGATGACGTCGGCGGCGAAAGTGGCGGTCGTGGTGTCCTTGATCAGCTCGCCAGCGGCAGGTGCTGCGCCGGGTGTCGGGCCAAGTGCCGACTTGGCCGGCTCGGCGCCGCCATATTGCACGGACGTGGTGTACTGGCCAGAATTGCCGCCGAATTGGCCGCCAAACGGATTGTTGTTGTCGCTCATGTCGTCGCCCTTCCGATCGCGCCCAGCGGAGCAGCGCGACGTCCTTAACTAGAGGTCAGTTTTCGCCATCCATGTGGCGATCAAGCCGAGACTTTCAAGATAGCAGCATCATGTCCGGTTGCCTCGACGAATCTGATGAGGTCGGCGGACGCGATCGACGTCGTCGCCTCATTGGTCAGCGGATGCGCGTTGACTGTCGCATGTGCCATCAAATCCTGGTCGAGCACCACCTTGACCCGTCTTTCGGTGTCGTTGATCAGCCCGAACACGGTGACCGCGCCCGGAATGACACCGAGCAGCTCCATCAGCATCTCCGGCTTGCCGAACGACACCCGGCCGGCGGCGCCGATGATCGTGTGGATCTGCTTCAGGTCGACGACCGCCTCCTCGCCGACGCTGACCAGGAAGAAATTGTCCTTCTTGTCCTTGAGAAACAGATTTTTCGTGTGCCCGCCCGGTATCTCGCCGCGCAGCGACTGCGAATCGGCCACCGTATAGAGCGGCGGATGGCGCACGGTCGACACTGATATGCCGAGATCGGCAAGAAAGGCGAAAAGCTCGGCTTCGGTCTTCGGCATTGGTGGTCTTCCCCTGTATCGGCGCGCGGCAAAGCCGTTTACGGCCAATGATGCCGCCGAGACAAGACCGTCATGCGGGAAGTCGATGAACCACCCGCGTGGCCGACAAGGTTCCGCCAAGCGATTTGCCGCGACCAAAAAGCCCGTCATTTCCCTGTTGCAATCGCCGCGCTCTTCAGCCATATAGGCCCGGCTTGCGGCCCCGAGGGCCGTGTGAGCGGGTGTAGCTCAGGGGTAGAGCACAACCTTGCCAAGGTTGGGGTCGAGCGTTCGAATCGCTTCACCCGCTCCAGTTTCCTCTAGGGGGAATCAAGCGATGAAGAGGCGCCTTTCGGGGCGCCTTTTGCTTTTTCCAGACCGGCGATGTAAGCGCGTTGCGGGACACTTGTTCTCCCTCAGAACCAGGCGCAGGTAAGACGGCGTGGCGCATAATCCCTTGGTTTCCAGTTCGGCGAACGGCGGCACCGCATCCGAAGCGCTTGCTTGGCTGGCGTTGCGGAACGCCGCGTCCGAATGCGGCTCAGGCTCGCGCTCGATAGACCCGCAGCCCCTGCGCGCGCTCCCGGCGGGACGCAAGTGGGCGCGTGAGATCGCCAAGGTGATCTTCGATGGCCTTGTGGCAGGAAGCCTTTCGGTGCCGGGGCAACTGGCTGCCCGGTGGGACAGCTTCGGCGGTGCCATCACAGCGTTGATCATCGGACTGGGCACGGTCTGGGACAATCCCGCAGCGGCTCGCCGCGTCCAGTACCAGCTTGAGCAAATGCTTCTCGAACCCGACGATCTTGCCACGCCGCGCAGGCTGGCGCGAACGCTCGGAGTTCGCGTCGACGCTCGCAACCCGACCGCGACCGAACTGCCGGAAGGCATCGATCAGATTTATGCCCATCTGATGCTGGATGGCCGGATCGAGGCTGTCGTGCAGTTCGGTGCACTCGGGACTGTGACGAGCGATCATTGGATTGAATTGATCCTGGATGTAGTGCCTGCTGAGCGGCTTGCGGGAGGATCGCCTGCACCGCAAAAGGGCGCCGGCGCGACCACGTCAAACACGCCTGCAGCCGAGGCATCGTTTGCCATGGCGGGAAGCGAGCCCGATCCGGACAGCCATTTCGGCAAACTCGCGCAATTGGCCGCACAGGCGCATGACCTGGTTCGGTCGAGCGCTGAACCGTCAGAGCCTGTTGCGCCGCGCCGCGCACGGGTCGCGGACAAGCACGACAAGGATCGCACGGCGTTCTGGAACAGCTATTTCGCGACCGAAGATCCCTGGAACTACGGTTCGTCCTATGAGCAGGAAAAATATGAGCGCCAGCTCGAAATTCTGCCTCCCGGTTCCATCGGGCGGGCGCTTGAGTTGGCCTGTGCGGAGGGTCATTTCACGCGGCAGCTGGCGCCTCGCGTCGGCCATTTGACCGCAACCGACATCTCCGCCATAGCCGTCGGGCGGGCCCGCGTGCGATGCACCGATCAGCCGAATGTCGAGTTCGGGGTACTCGATTTCGCTGCCGACACGCTGCCGGGTAAGATGGATCTGATCGTCTGCTCGGAAGTGCTCTACTACCTCGATGACCTCGCCGAGCTACGGCGCATCGCCAGGAAATTCGCCCAGGCGTTGGCGCCTGGCGGCAGCATCATCAGCGCACACGCATTCGTGCTGCGTGACAATGTCGAAAAGACCGGCTTCGACTGGAATACATTCGGTGCCCAGTCGATCTCCGAGACGCTGGCGGCGACCGAAGGCCTCGTCCTCGAGCAATCGATCCAGACCGAGCTCTACCGCATAGATCGCTTCCGCCGCCTGTCGTCGGGCGATGTGGCGACGGACCCGGTGATCGATCATGTGCCGATCCGCGCGCCCATCGAAATCGGCGTCGCGCGAAATATCGTCTGGGGTGGGGCGCGAGCCTTGCGCCGCGACGTCGCACGTAACGAGCAGCGCCGGCATATCCCTGTCCTCATGTATCACGGCGTTGCCGATGAAGGTCCGGCCGCGCTCGCTCGCTTTCGGCTCACGCCCGCCGCATTCGCCAGCCAGATGGCATGGCTGCGCGCCAATGGCTTTCACGCCATTGGCTCCGAGCAGTTGGAGCAGTTCATCACCAACCGTCAGCCTTTCGTCGGCCGCCCGGTGCTCATCACCTTCGATGACGGCTTCCAGAACTTCGCCGACCATGCCTGGCCGATCTTGCGCGCCAACGACCTGACCGCGGAAGTGTTCCTGGTGACGGACCTGGTGGGCGAAAGTGCAAAGTGGGACACCGACATCGGTCCGCCGACGCCGCTTATGGGCGCCGGGACGGTGCGACGCCTCGCTGCCGAAGGCGCCTTCTTCGGCAGCCACATGGCGACGCATCGCGCCATCGATGGTCTGTCGAGCGCTGACCTGGCCGCCGAGCTCCTGCGCTCTCGTCTGTTCATCGAACGCTGGACCGGCCGTCCAACCACGGCGTTCGCGGCACCCTTCTCCGTCACCGACCGACGGCTTGGCCGGCTGGCCAGGGAGTGCGGCTATCGAGTAGGCTTCGGCCGCAGGCACGGGCCGGCGGACCTCCATAGCGATCTCATCGACCTTCCGCGCATCGAGATTCGCGGCGACCGCTCGCTCGATGACTTTGTCGCCACTGTCGAGGCCGTGCTCGGATAAACGGTGAACTTGTCAGTTCATTATTGGGCGACTTGCGACACGGCTGACATCAGCTCCTTCGGGTTTGGGGCGCCAAACATGTATCGCCCACCCTCCGGGACCTCCGTGAAGCTCCAGCGGACGATCCCCTGCCGGTCCAGCAGGAACTGACCAACCAGTTGTCCGTGTCCCGTGGCCATCATCTGCTCGTCGGCTTCGGTCAGTTCGTAGTTGTCCTTCTTGTCGAGGATTGCGGCGGCTGTCATCGGATCCATGGGACCGGGCAATTCGCCAGGTATGTCGACCCGCATGTCCTGTGCCGCTGCCATCGCGACCTTGTACGGCCAGTTCGTCTCGTTCTCGGTGAATTCGAGATTGGGCAGTCCAAAAGCACGATGTGAAGCGCGTTCCGGGTCCGACGCCGCAAGCAGGTTCGGCATTGGATGGTAGCGGAAATAGAGCCGCGCCCGTTCGATCGGCGTGTTGACCACCGTCAGGCTCTCCACGCCCTTTTCGCGCAGCTCCGGATCGAGACGCGCCTGAGCGGCGATGTGGCGCCGGCAAAACGCACAATGCAGACCTCGAAACAGGCCGACCAGCACCGGTTTTTGCCCGCGAAAGTCGTCAAGCGCAATCTTGCCTTCCTGGGTAATGGCGTCGAGTATCAGGTTCGGCGCCCGGTCGCCCGGTTGAAGCGGTATCAATCCACTAGGCGCGGACATGTCCAACCCCCTATCCCGGCTAGTCGAGAAAAGGCAGCACCACAAGCGCTTCCGGGTCGAGCCCGTGCTGGGCGCATATACCCTGCGCCAGGGAAAAGTAGCGTTCGGCCTCGGCCAGATTGTCGAGGTCGAGATTAAGCGTTGCGAGTCCATCATAGCACGGAAACAGCAGTTGGGGCTCGCCCGTTTCGCGGGCTACCTCCAGTGCTTCGTGGAACAAGCCGATCGCCAGTTCCGGATGGCCGTTGCACTGGTGGATCTGCCCAAGCACGATCAACGGCACTGGCAGGTGCTCGCGCTGGTCGAGCGCCCGGTCAATCTCGATGGCCTTCTCGGCAGCAGGCACGCCCTCCGTTGGACAGCGATCCGTGAAAGTACAACAAGCTACCGCCAGATTGGCGAGGAGGCGCGCCTGGAAACCCAAATCGCCAATACGGCGCGCCACTTCAAGACCGCGCCGACAGACCTCCATCGCCTTCGCCGGATCGATGGTCGTGTAGAGCACCCCGAGATTGGTGTAGCCGCGGCAGGCCGCGCCCAGCAGACCGGCGGCTTCGGCCAATTCAATGCTGCGCTCAACCTCACGCACGGCTTCATGGTTTCGCCCAAGGCGAGCCAGCGCAACAGCCTTGGTATTAAGTGCCTCGGCGGTCACGAGGGTGGCATCATCGGAGACATGTTCCGTTGTCAGAGAGCGTACGCAATCCAGCGCCGCGTCTGCCCATTTTGCCGCGAGAGTGTGATCTCCGCTGCGGAACGCCTGTCGGCCACGTTCTTGCCAGAGATGCGCCTGCTCGATCGGGGCATCCGCTCCATCGAGGAGCGCTGCCGCTTCAGCGTAGCGCGATTCCGCGTCGTCCCGCTTGCCCACGTCCCAAAACAGCCGACCGATCTTGCGCAAAACGCGCGCCGCCGCGACACGATCGGCTGACTCGCGATAGGCCTGCAGCACCGCCTCGTAGTGGCGGTGTGCAATCTCGCGGCGGCCTGCCGGGCCGCTCAAATCGGCAATGCGCTCTGCAATTGCCAGTTTGAGCGGTGTTTGCCCGATCGCGCCCAACGCAGTCAGTGCTCGCTCGTAGAAACGAAGGGCGTCGTCATTGGCGTATATCATGCGAGCGCGATCTCCCGCCGCCTGCAGGTAATGCGCGCCCCTCTCCCGCTCGGCGCTCTGAGCGAAATGATGACCGAGCACGGCCAGATCCTCGAACCGTTCCGGCTTGTCGCCGCACAGTTGCTCCAGGGCGGCACCTACCCGGCGGTGGATGTCGGTCCGGCGTTGCAGGAGCAGATTCTGGTAGATCACGTCCTGCAGCAATGTTTGCGTAAAGCGGTAGCTTTGCGACGAGACCGAGCCTGATCCGGCAACTTCCTCGATGATTTCCGCATCGCAAAGCAGTTCGCAGCCCGCTTCCAGTCGGCCGGGGTCGGCTGCCACGGCTTTCAGAAGCGTGGCATCGAAGCGCGGGCCGATTACCGCGGCTTCCTGGGCCAACCGGCGCACCTCTTGCGGCAGCCGGTCGACGCGAGCAAGCAACATTGCCTGGATCGTGGCGGGGATGCCGGTTGCGACTTCGCCTGCCACGGTCCGCCATTGCTGGCCCTCGCGCACCAATACACCGCGATCGATAAGGCCGCGAACGATCTCCTCCAAGAAAAGCGGGTTGCCGCCCGCGCGCTCGAGGATCTGGTCGAGAAGCCCTCCTGCGGCGTTTACCCAGCTCTCGCCGAAAAGCGCCGCCACCAGGCGGCGTCCGTCATCGCTGTCGAGCGGCGAAAGCCTGAGCGCTGTGTGGCTGACCCGACTTGAGTCGAGTTGGTCGTTGTCCGACGCCGGACGATGCGTGACCAGCAACATCAGCCGCGTGCGTTCCAGTCTGTCCATCACGAAACGCAGTGCCTCGAGCGAGACGGAGTCGGCCCAGTGCAGGTCTTCGACGACAATCAATAGCGGCGACAACGCAAGCCGCCGTTCCATGATTGTGCGGACCGCGTAGAGAATTTGCCGCCGCAGCTGCTCGGGCTCGACATGCTGCAAGGTGGCATCGGGGTCGCCGAGGCCAAGCACATGGTAGAGCAAAGGCATCAGCCGCTTCGCCTCCTCGCCCTGCAGGCCGAGATCGGCAAGCAAGGCTGCGAGCTTGCCCCGCATTTCGTCCCCATTGTCGTTTTGCATCATCCCGGCAGCGCTGCGCACCACTGCACCCAGGGCGCCAAATGATTGTTCACCCAGCGGTGAGCACGTGGCCTGCCGCACGGCGACGTTGCGAAAACGATCCTCGTCGCCGACGCGGGCGACGAACTCCTTCACCAACCGCGACTTCCCGATACCGGCTTCGCCGACGAGGCGGACAAGCTGGGCCGAGCCGCCGCACGCCAAGTCAAGGCTCGCCAGCATTCTGTTGAGCTCCGCATCACGACCTATTATGGGCGCACTGAGGCCGAGCGCCTCGAGCCCGCGCGCTGCACGCGGCGCCGCAAGCGGTGCATCCAGTCGGTGGACGAGCACACTGCCAGCCTTGCCGCGAAAGACGACATCGCCCAGCGACTCGTACGAGAAGGCATGCCGGGTCAGCCTGTGCGTGAGTTCGCCCACCAGCACCTCACCCGGTGCAGCCAGCGATTGCAGGCGTTGCGCCGTATTCACCGTGTCGCCGGTCACCGAATAGGATTTGGCGGTGCCGATGCCCAATCCGCCAGTAACGACCGGACCCGTGTTTATGCCTATGTGGAGCAGCAGCGGCGAGCCGGAGTGGCGGGTGCTTTCACCGAGCCGCGCCGTCCGGGCGATCATGTCGAGAGCGGCTCGAAGCGCACGTTCCGGATCGTCCTCATGCGCGACCGGCGCACCGAACAAGGCGAGCAGAGCGTCGCCGATGAATTTGTCGACGAAACCACCAAAGCCTTGCACGGCCGCCGTCAATTCCTTGAACAGTTCGTTCTGCAGCGCCTGCATGACCTCGGGGTCGAGCTGCTCGCTGAGTGTCGTGAAGCCGCAGAGATCGGCGAACAGCACCGTTACCGTTCGTCGATCGGCGTCGGAGACGGAATGCGGCCCCTCTTCGCTTTCGATGTTCGGCGATGGAGCTCGAGAGGGCTGCGCAATGGTGCGGCTTGGTGTCGGAGCAGGCCGTTCGGCAGCTTTTGCGGACGCACCGACGCTTGCCCCACATTTAGGACAGAACTCGAAATCAGGTGCGCAGGCGTAGCCGCAACTGGCGCATGGCACGGGCTGGCGGCGGCCACACTTCGGACAGAAGGCGTAACCGCCCTCGATCTCGAAACCGCAGCCCGAGCAGTTCATGGACACCTCACCAGAGCATGATGCCGAAGAGTGTGAAGCGGTTTTCGGACGACATCATGCTCTATCTCTTTGACCTTGGGCCATGACGCGTGATCTCGCCACGCTCGTCACGGCCGGGGTATTCACAAGGATGAACCGATAGTCGTCAACCGGCAAGCGGCAGCGCAAATGGGCATCGGTCTGGGTTCGGCGGTGGAGCACTGCCGATACGGGCGGCTGCGTGGCCGTGATTTGCGAAAATTCCCTCGTCCCGCCGTCTTCCTGCTATGATGGAGATGAGGAGGCGACCCATGAGCGAGAACCGTAAGCTGGCCGCAATCCTGGCTGCAGATGTGGTCGGATACAGCCGGCTCGCGAGCGCGGACGAAGATCGTACCTTGGCGCGGTTGCGGGCACTGCGCAGCGACCTGATCGATCCGATCATTGCAGTGCACCACGGGCGGGTTATCAAGCGTACCGGAGATGGGGCACTGGTTGAGTTTCGCAGTGTGGTCGATGCCGTGCGCTGCGCCGTTGAGATTCAAAACGGTATGGTTGAGCGCAATGCCGGCGTACCGCAGGAGCGCCGCATCGAGTTCAGGATAGGCATCCATCTGGGCGACGTGGTCGAAGAGAGCGATGGCGACCTGATGGGTGACGGCGTCAACATCGCCTCGCGTCTGGAGGGCGTTGCGGCGCCCGGCGCCATCTGCCTGTCCGAGGATGCCTATCGCCAGGTCAAGGCCAGGCTTGACCTCTCGGTCAGCGATCTCGGCAGCACACAGCTCAAGAACATCGCCGAGCCGATCCGAGTGTATTCGCTGCAAGTCGGCGCCGGGGCCAAGGTGGCCGCGACCTCGCAAACCCCGACGAGCCCTCCGGCTGCGGCAACGCCGCCGAAACTGTCGATCGCCGTGCTGCCGTTCGCCAATATGAGCGGTGATGCCGAACAGGACTACTTCGCCGACGGCATCTCCGAAGACATCATCACGGCGCTGTCCAAACTGTCACAGCTCTTCGTCATCGCTCGCAATTCGTCCTTCATCTTCAAGGGCCAGAACGTCCATGTGCAGGATGTCGGCACGAAGCTCGGCGTGCGCTATGTCCTTGAAGGCAGCGTACGCAAGTCGGGGAACAAGGTACGCATCACCGCGCAGCTCATCGATGCAATCTCAGGCGGCCATCTTTGGGCGGAGCGGTTCGATCGCGATCTGACCGACATATTCGCCGTGCAGGATGACGTGACGCAGCACATCGTCGGTGCGCTGGCGCTCAATCTGACCGAGGATGACCGTCTGCGGCTGGCGCCCGAACACCAGCGCAACCCGGAGGCGTATGACTGTTTCCTGCGGGGCCGGGAGCTGTGGCACCGGCTGACGAAGGACACGAACGTCGCGGCCCGCGAGCTCTTGCAGCGGGCCATCGAACTGGACCCGAAATTTGCCTCTGCCCACGCTTTCCTAGCCCTCACGTACGGGCTCGATTACCTCAACAGGTGGGGTGCGTCGGACTCGATGGCGCAAGCGGAAGAGGCAGCAACGCGAGCGGTAACGCTGGATGACAGCGATCCCTGGGCGCACTGGGCGCTGGCATCGGCCAAGCTTTACACACGGCGGCACGATGAAGCCATCGGCGAGGTCGAGCGCGCGATAGCTCTCAATCCGAACTTCGCCGAAGCGCACGTCGCCCGCGGCGAGGCGCTGTATTATTCGGGTAGACCCGCGGAGGCACTAGAGAGTTTCGCCCGGGGAAAGACCTTGAATCCATACTTTCCGGATGTGCTTCTGCACTTCCAGGCTTTGGCATCGTTTCAACTGGGAAGGTACGAAGAGGCCGTCGACCTCGTGCTGCAACGGCTGGCTCGCAACGCTGTCACCGACGTCTCGCGTGCGCTTCTGGCGGCATGCTACGGCCATCTGGGCCGTTTGGAGCAGGCCCATGCGGCATGGCAGGACCTGCTTCGCGTCAATCCCGCCTATTCGCTGGAACACCGCCGCAAGGTCTTGCCTTACAAGAACCCTGCCGATTTCGAACTCATGGTCGAGGGGCTCCGCAAGGCCGGTGTGGTGCAATGACGGGCTAAAGCCCGGCCGGGTCAGAGGCGTGAGGCCCGGCCGATCTTGCGCCATCGGGGGTTTTCGCGAACCGGTTTCAGGTCGTCGGTCGTCTCGGCAAATGTCCGCAACCGGTATTGCCGCAGCAGGTCCGGGAACAGCGCCCCTTCCGGCAGTCCGGCAAGCTGCTCGCGGACCGAGATTTGTTCATCGATGACCCGCATGCCCCAGGCATTTTCCCGAACCTGCAGCTCGGCGGCCAGATCGCGCTCTTCTGGCGCGTTTTCATCAAGCGCAGCCAGCAGGATCGAGTGAAAAAGCGCGACATAGCCAATCTGTCTCAGGCCGCCCACAACCCGCACGCGCGGCAATATGGCAAGGGCAAGGAACATCAGGAACAAGTCCGGCAAAAGCATGCCGTCCAGCAGTGCCTGCTGGAGATGCGGCCGCTCGAACGGGATGGAAAGACCATGCGGCCTGTCAGGCTCGATCAGCCGCCCGTTCTCGAGGACGAGCTTGCGCACGCGCTGCTCGCGGATGCCCCAGAAATAGGCCGTGGCATTGGGCAGGAACCTGCCAAATGGGCCCGATGCGGCTTCTTGCAAGGCATGGTCGAGACGCCGGCGCCTTGCGGGCTCGAGGAGCAGCCTGGAAAGAAGACTGCCTTCATCTTCCAGATGCCGCGCCACGACAGTCGCGGCCAGCCTATCATCGATGAAAACCGGCCGGGCCATGCCGGAACGATCCCAATCGGCGACCAGATGCTCGTTGAGTTCTGTCAGCGCATCGGCGGCTGTTGCAAATACCTTGTCCTGGCTGGCAAGCAGCGTGCCGAGCCAGCTTCTGGCATCCGTCTCATTGCCCACGGTTTCGAGCGCGCGCCCGTTGAGGGCGACGGGACCGGCCGCGCAGGCGCTTTTGCGGCACAGTTTGTGGCGGCCCATGCCAAACAAATTGACCTTGTCGTCGCCGACATCCAGCCATCCCGGCCCCTCCCGGCCGGTTGTCTCCATGGTCATGGTCGTTCCCATGAAGCCGAAAAAAGCCGACAGCCCGTTTTCGACCGCGCCGAGCCAGGCAAGCAGCAGGGCATCGAAGGTGATGCGATCCATCAGAAGCAGGCAGTGCAGGCCGGACTGGATAACCGGTCTGTGGTCGAATTCGTCGAGGGCCTTGCCGATCGCTTCGGGCTGCATGATCGCACCGAGGCGCTGCTGCAGGACGTCGCGCAGGATCGAGCGGGCAGCAATCGACGGGGCCGATCCAGGCCTTGCCACCGGCCGCCACAGATGGCGGGCATAATCGGAAACCGGTGCATTCCAGTTCTGCTCGATGTCACGCACGACCTCCGGGCAGAGCAGCGACAGCACGGCCAAAATGTCCACCGGAGGGGCAAGGGCAGGGACGGTGGTCATCAGAACCGCAGCCGGGCCATGCTCAGGAGGTCGTGGTATTGCCCGTCGGTAAAACCGGCCTTCACATGCCGTCCCTCGACCTCGAAGCCGTGGCTTGTGTAGAGACGGATGGCCGGTTCGTTGTCGGCATAGACGCTCAATTCGACCCGCTTCAGGGCGCGCCAATTGTCGGCCACGTCAAGCAGCGCGCCAAGGATGGCAGAGCCGATGCCCCTGCCGACAAAGCCATCGTCGAGGCCGATATTGATCTCGCCGATATGCGAGCGGCGCGGCGAACCCTGCGCGACCAGGCTGCCATGGCCGACAACCTTGCCGTCCAACTCGGCAACGATCCAGGTGGTTTCCGGGCCGGACTTGGCGATGCGCCGCTGCACCTGCTCCACCATCTCGAACGGCATCCTGAGCGTGCCCCAGCGGAACCCCGGCATATTGAAGATAGCGCACAGCGCCTCGGCATCGCTTGGCCGGACGGCCCGGAGCTGCGGCTGGATTTTCTCTAGGGGTGGCGTGCTGGTCATGGCTTTTCCGGCTACAGCAATTCCAGGAAAAGTGTGAGCGGTTTTCCGTCCGGAATTGCGTCAGGACAAAGGACAGAGGCAATATGCCCGGCACGATGCACCGGACGTCACCTGAAAATCCAGCCGTCTCTGCGACCTATGCCGATTGCGCGGCAAAATGCCGGGGGGCGGCGCAGAGTTTGAGGATACCGCTGATGCCGATCCAGCCGAAAAGGGCAAGCCAGCACAATGTCCCGGCCGCCGTCCAGTCGATCCGGTGCACGGCAGCATCGGTGATGACGAGGCCAAGGACGGCAAGCAGGCCAACCAGAAACTGCGCCAGGCCGAGCACCAGCAGTTCCTCACGCGGCGCACTTCTCCAGACGAGATAGGTGCCGCCGGCACCCGCCAGGAAGATGGCGCTGTAGACCTGGGCGTGGAAGGCATCGATCGGCCACGGCCAGAAGCCACCGAATGTCAGGGGAAACAGCAACAGGCCGACGCCGTAGAGCCCGAGGATCGCCATCTCCACCGGTAGGTAGGCGCGCCATGCGGGGTTTAAGATCACGCCTTTTGCAGAAGGGAGGGCCCTTGCCCGCCACAGGAACAGCGCGGATACAGCGGCCGACGCAAGATAGACCAGAAACCATAGCCAGGGGGCTTTGCGCTCGAAGTTGAAATAGCCAAGGTTGATGAACGAAGCCGCCGACACGATGACGGTGAAGATGAAGGCCATGACCAGCACAAGCCTGCCGGGCGACCAGCGATTCCAGACCAGCAGCGCCGCCATCACTGCCATTTCGGCGGTGTAGAAGCCGCCGAGGAAGCGGGCATTGAACGGCGTGACGGCCCAGGGCCAGCGCGGCTTGACCAGCGCAGGCGCGAAAAACAGGCCGGCCCCAACGATCAGGACGATGATGACCCCCGCCGAGAAAAGGCGAAGGGCCGCCGGAAATGGCGGGTTGTCGCGTGTCGGCATGGAGAAAACCCCAGAGATGAATGCCCCATGGGCTATCATAGTTTGGAATTCAACAAATGGAAATTGACCTGTCACCAGGCTTGTCCATTCGAATGGCCGTACGGTCCGTTTCGCAGTATGATGGAGCGTTCGGGTCGAAGATCGGTCCGGCCAACACGCCTAGAGCCGGATGATTTCAGGTCTGTCCGACCTGAAATCTGAATCCGCCTCTAAATCAGGAAATAGAGCATGATGTCGTCCGAAAACCGCTTCACACTTTTCGGCATCATGCTCTAGCGGCGCAATTTCCGGAGCCTGCACGATGACCGAAGCTCAGGATCTGTTCTCGCTTCTGCGGCAATCGACCGATGTCGATCCGCAGGCAATCGACGCAATCCGGCAAACCATCGCCGAGGGCAAGGACCGCGAACTTTGCCGCATCAATGCGCTCGCCTTCGCCAGCAAGCATGGCCTCGACGAGGAACGCACCATAAGCGCCTTTCTCCATGCGGCGCGGGTGGGCATCTTCGACATTTCCTGGAATGTTCTGTGCCCCGGCTGTGGCGGCGTGCTCGACACCAACGCCACGCTGAAAACCATGCAGAAGGACGAATACACCTGCGCGCTGTGCTCCCAGGGCTATTCTCCGACCCTCGACGAGATGGTCGAGGTGACATTCACCGTCAGTCCCCGTGTGCGCAGGATTGCCGCCCACAATCCACACGAACTGCCGTTGGTGGAATATTACCGCCAGATCTACTGGGCGTCCGGGGCCGATCTGCCGGACGAGGATCTGGCGGAAAAGATGGAAGCGTTCTCGCTGGAAGATATCGAGCTTGCGCCCGGTGAAAAGGCGGTTCTGCACATCCAGCTTCCGCCCCAATTCATCATCGTCTTCGAGCCGGTCACGCATTCGGCCCAGTTCATCGACGCGAAGGGCGAACCGGCAAAAGAGCGGCGAAACCTCTCTCTGGCCTTCGACCGCGACCATGTCCAGAGCCAGACGCTGGAGATGCAACCCGGCCCATTGCGCATTTCGCTGGAAAACAGGACCGACACGCGCGTGCTGCCGACGGTCTTCATCGCCTGCCCGGTATTGCATGATTTCCTGGGCAAGCGCCGGCCCTTCGTGACCGCCAAGCGCCTGCTCACCAACCAGACGTTCCGGGATCTCTATCGCACGGATACGCTCGACATCAACCAGCGCCTGAAGATCACCAGCCTGACCTTCCTGTTCACCGATCTGCGCGGATCGACCGAGCTTTACGAGCGGGTGGGCGATCTTTCAGCCTTCGATCTCGTGCGCGAGCATTTCCAGGTTCTGCACGAGATCGTCGCGGCGGAGGCAGGCGCGGTTGTGAAGACGATCGGCGATGCGGTGATGGCGACCTTCGCGACGCCTGACCGTGCGATTGCCGCGGCGCTGCGGATGCGCGACGCCATGCGGGCCCTAAATGACAAAAGCGGGCGCGAGGACCTTCTGCTCAAGATCGGTGTTCACGCCGGCCCCTGCATAGCCGTGTCCATGAACGAGCGGCAGGATTATTTCGGCCAGACGGTCAACATTGCTTCGCGGGTCCAGAACCTCGCCAACGCACAGGCGATCTTCGCCACGCGTGCGGTGGTCGACGATAATCTCACCGCCGATCTGTTGCACAGGAACGCGCTGACGCCCGTGCCGCACGAGGTCTCGCTGCGCGGCATCGAGCGGGAGATTGCGGTTTATACGATCCCCTGAAGAGTTCTCTGCCGCTCACACGCGCCTGCAGAGGAAATAACGGTCGGCGGGCTCCGAAGTGGGCGCCGGGAGCTGTTGCAGCAGCGGGTGATCGAGCGGCGTGCCACTGACCGCGAAGCCGCCGACGCGAAGCAGGCTCGCAATCAGATCGGGAAGCCAGGTAGCGGTCACTGCATCGCGATCGTCATAGCCGGTGCCAATGTCGGCATGAACAAGGGCGGCTTCGATGCCAATGAACTTGCGGCCCGTCTCGCGTATTTCGCCGAGCACGAGGTTTTCAGCTTCGGGAATTGAGCTAGTGTGCGCGCCAACTTCGCGGTCGAACACCACGATCCGGCGCCCGGGCAGAAGCTCGCGCAGATGGTGGAATGTCCGGCCATTGCCGAGGCCGAGTTCAAGCACAAGCCCCTCCATCTTCGCCACCTCGGGGCAGATTCGATTGAGAATGTCGCGCTGCGCGGTCATCCTGCTGATGAAATTATCGAGGCGACTCATATGCGATTGTGTGTCCTGAACCAGCAGCCCCGATCGAGGCTTGCTGCATATAAAGGCGAACGACGAACCCTGCAATAACGCAACCGGCCGCCGACAAGCGTCATACCGGGTGGAGTGTTCGGCAGGCCGCGCGGTGGAACAGCGATATCACTTGTAGGGGTCTGCGGCGTCCCGCAAGCCGTCGCCGAGGAAGTTGAACGCCATGATGACGAGGATGACCGGCAGCATCGGCAAAAGCAGCCATGGATAGAACGCGATCACGCTGACGCTGCGCGCCTCGGTGAGCAGGATGCCCCAGCTGGTTATCGGCGCCCTCAGGCCGAGCCCGAGGAAGCTCAGCGCCGTTTCGCCCAGGATCATGCCAGGGATGGAGAGCGTCGCCGTCGCGATCAGATGCGACATGAAGCCGGGAATGAGATGCCGCCTGATGATGCGGCTGCTTCCGGCGCCCATCAACTGCGCGGCCAGAACGTAATCCTCCTCGCGCAAGGCCAGAAGCTTTGAACGCACGGCCCGCGCCAGTCCGGTCCAGTCGAGCAGCCCGAGGATGACGGTGATGCCGAAATAGATCAGGATCGGACTCCACGTTATCGGCATGATCGCCGCCAGGGCCAGCCATAGCGGAATGCTGGGAATCGATTGCAGGACTTCGATTATCCGTTGGACGATCAGGTCGAAGATACCGCCGTGATAGCCGGCCAGCCCGCCGATGACGATGCCGAGCAGGAAGCTGAAACTGATGCCGACGAGGCCGATAGTCAGTGAAATGCGTGCGCCATAGATCATGCGCGAGAGCACGTCGCGCCCCAGCCTGTCGGTGCCGGCCAGAAAGAGTTGGCCGTTCTCGGCAGGACAGACAAAATGCCTGTCACCTTCGATCAGGCCCCAGAACCGATAAGTGTCGCCCTGGCAGAAGAAACGGAGCCGCTGAACTTCGTCGTGGTTCTCGATGTAGTTCCGCTTGAGCGTGTCCATATCCAGCGTCATCTGGCGGCCATAGACGAACGGCCCGACGAACTCGCCATTGTGGAACAGATGCACGTGCTGCGGCGGCGCATAGATGTAGTCCATGTTGCGCGAGTGCAGATTGTAGGGCGCCAGGAACTCGCAGATCAGTATCCCGGAATACAGCACTGCCAGGAATATGCCGGATATAAGCGCAAGCCGGTGTTTGCGGAATTTCCACCACATCAGCCGCAACTGCGATGCCTGAAAGACCTTCGATTGCTCCGGCGTCATCGCCTCGACCGACTGCAGGTCGAAGGGCGCGCCGGAAATGTAGTGTTGCAGTGGAGCACCCGGAGCGGGCAGCGGCGAGTCCTGCTTCATTTGGTGCTGCCACCCTGCAAACGAATTCGTGGATCAAGCAGCGCCAGCGCCAGGTCGGAAATCAGCACGCCGATAACCGTCAGGAAGGCGAGGAACATCAGGAATGACCCTGCCAGATACATATCCTGGCTTTGCAGCGCCTTGATCAGCATCGGCCCGGTCGTTTCCAAAGACAAAACGATAGCCGTGATCTCAGCGCCGGAGATGATGGCCGGCAGGATCGAGCCGATGTCGGAAATGAAGAAGTTGAGTGCCATGCGCAGCGGATATTTGACCAGCGCCTTGAACGGATGAAGGCCTTTGGCGCGCGCCGTCACGACATATTGCTTGTGCAGTTCGTCGAGCAGATTGGCGCGCAGCCGCCGGATCATGCTCGCCGTGCCGCCGGTGCCGATGATCAGGACCGGGATCCAGAGATGAGCGAGGATCGACTTCGCCTTGGCCCAGCCCATCGGCTCGCCGAGATATTGCTGGTCCATGAGGTGGCCGATGGACGTGCCGAACCAGATGTTGGCGAAATACATCAGGATCAGCGCCAGCATGAAATTCGGAATGGCAAGGCCGAGAAGGCCGAAGAAAGTCAGGCCGTAGTCGCCCCAGCTGTATTGATGCGTGGCGGAGTACATGCCGATCGGAAAGGCGATGAGCCAGGTGAAGATGATCGTGACGAAGGAAACCAGCACGGTCAGCCACATTCGGTCGCCGACGACGTCGCGAACCGGCAGCTCATATTCGAAGGAATAGCCGAAATCGCCGTGCAGCATCCCGCCCACCCAGTAGAAGTAGCGAATGACCGGCGGCTGGTCGAAACCATATTCCTTGCGCATCATCTGGATGCGGTCGGAATCCACCGCTTCGCCCTGGGCCCGAAGCTCAGCGACATAGCTGTCGAAATAGTCGCCCGGTGGAAGTTCGATGATGGTGAACACCAGCGCCGATATGACCAGCAGCGTTGGAACCATCACGGCGATGCGCCAGACAAGATATCGAAGCACGCTCAGGAGCCTCCAAGCCAGAATGTGTCCGGCATGTAGACACCGAAATAGGAGGTCGGGTCGTAGCCGTAGAGTGCTTTGTCAGGCAGGTTGCGCAGCCGCGAGGATACCAGAATCGGCTGAAGTGTTTCGTTTACCGTACCGATAGAGAACACCTGATCGGTGTAGATCGACAGCATCGAGTTCCAGATTTCGGCGCGCTCGCTGGATTCGGTCGACCCGTTCCAGCGCTTGAGCAAAGCCATCAACTCGACCACTTCAGGAACATCGGGCGCCTCACCCATCTTGCCATGCGACAGATAGTAAGCGCCCCAGAGCGGCCATTGCAGCTGGTCGTCGATGGTGGGGGCCAGCTGGTATGGATTCATGTCGGCGGTCGGCACGCCATTGTCGATGCCCGACGACATCGACATCAGGATCTGGCCGCCAAGCGCACGGCTGCGGAAGATGTCGCGCTGCGAAGTCCGGATGAACAAAGCGATGCCGATCTTGCGCCAGTGATCGGTGATGAGTTCGAGCGCATCGGTTTCCAGCGTGCTTTCGCCGGCCGTTTCCACGATGATCTGCGCCGGGCGTCCATCGGGAAGTAGCCGCAGGCCGTCATCGTCACGGGCCTGAAGCCCGACCTCGTCAAGCAGTGCATTGGCCTGGTCGGGATCGTGGGCGACCCAGGCTTTCGCGAATTCCGGCCGGTAGAGCGGGCTCTCCGGCAAGACCGTATCGGCGCTTTCCTGCGCCAATCCGTAGAAGACGGCCATGTTGATCTCGCGCCGGTCCACAGCGAGCGAAAGTGCGCGGCGCACGCGCACGTCACGCAAAAGGCCACGCCACACCGGGTCGGCACAATTCAGATTGGGCATGAGCGCCAGCCGCGAACCCTGTGTGCGTTTCCACAGATGCATCTTCACCGGGTAGCGCTTCTCCGCGTCCTTCAGGAAGGAGTAATCGCTGAAGTCGATTCCCATGCATTGCAGGTCGCTCTCGCCCGCACCGGTCTTGGCGGAGATGATCGCCGACGAGCTGACATTCATGATGATCCGGTCGACATAGGGCAGTTGCCGGCCGTTCTCGTCTGTTCGATGAAAGAACGGGTTGCGCTCGAAGATGAACTGCTCGGCCGGCGGCTTGGTCCGGTTCTGCCAGGGGTCGAGTGTCGGCAGATCCGGGTTCTCCGGGCGATACTGCCGCGACATGCGGATGTGCAGCAGCGTCCATTTTGCGGTCCGGTTCTCCTTCATCAGGCCGGCGAGCCGGAATGGATCCTGATATTTCTTGTGGAACTGCTTGAGATAGGCGGCTGGCAAAACAAGCGGTGTCGGCGAAGCAGCGGCAAGTTTGGGCAGGAAGTCGGGATTGGGCGCGTCCCAACTGTAGCGGACCGTCAACGGATCGACGATCTCGAAACGTGGCGGCTTGCCGTCCGCCAGCAGGGCAGGGGCGAGCCCCCCTTGCGAAAGCTCATCGTTCAGCCAGACATCTTCCCAGCAATAACGAAAATCCTCCGGCGTCAGCAGGCTGCCGTCTGACCATTTATGGCCTTCACGAATCTTGAACGTGAAGACGCGATCATCCTTTACGTCGAAACTTTCGAGAATGTCGGCCTGAAAGTTAAGCTTTTCGTCATAGCCGACCAGCCGGGAATACCCGTAGATCGTCATCATCCGGATATCTTTCTGGCTGCCGATGATCGTACGCAGCGTGCCGCCATACTGGCCGGGCTGCCGGCCCATCGCCGCGAGGTTCAACGCGCGCGGGCTTTTGGGCAGGCGCTCCGCGAGTGGCGGCAGAGCCCTGGCTTTCAGCTGCGGCTGAAGAAAATCCGGCTCCAGATCGCCGGCGCGCGCCGTGCCCGGCAGAAATGCCGAAGCCATGAGACCAAGGACAATGCGGCGGCTGATCAATGGCGTAACTCGCTGACATCGGCCGAACGTCGGGCCAGCACGAGATGGCCGCCGCCGAGATCGAGCGGCGACAGCATATCCTCTTCGCCCTCGTCGCGGAATTGCGGGCCCCATGCGCTGGTGTCGGAAGCGCCGCCGAGCTTCAGCGTCTTGAAATCCATCGGCCGGTCGAGATCGGGGAAGGGGACTGCGGCGAGCAGCGAGCGCGTGTAGGGGTGGATCGGTTTCCTGAGCAGAATTTCGCGCGGTGCAAGCTCGACGATACGCCCGCCGCACATCACCGCGATGCGGTCCGCCATGTAGTCCACCACCGCCAGATTGTGGGATATGAACAGGTAGGTCAGGCCCAGTTCCTTCTGCAGGTCCTTCAGAAGGTTCAGGATCTGCGCCTGCACGGAGACATCGAGCGCCGAAACCGGCTCGTCGCAGATCAGCAGTTCAGGCCCCAGCGCCAACGCGCGCGCGATGCCGATACGCTGACGCTGCCCGCCGGAGAAGCTGTGGGGATAGCGCTGGATGAAGCGCGGATCGAGCCCGATTGCCTGCATCAGGCTCTTGACCGTGGCTAGCCGGGACGCCGCATTGCCACGTTGATGGATTTCCAGCGGCTCGCTCAAGATGTTTTCCACTGTCATGCGTGGCGAAAGTGACGAAACCGGATCCTGGAAGACCATCTGGAGTTTCGCGCGCAGCAAGCGCAGGGCGTCTCCCTCGGCTTCCAGGACGTCGATCGGTCCGTCGCGGCCGTTGAAGATCACGGAGCCACCGGTAGGGGTGACGGCCCGCATCAGGATCTTGCTGACGGTGGTTTTGCCGCAACCGCTTTCGCCAACCAGGCCCAGGCACTCACCTCGCCTGATGTCGAAGCTGACGCCGTCCACGGCGCGAACAGAGGTCTGATGGCTCCCGCTGAACCATCCGGAGTTGCGGATGGTGTAGACCTTTTTCAGATCCCTGACCGACAGCAGAATGTCGTCCGGCCCTTTCGCTTCCGGCGCCGTCTGCTTGCCCAGCAGGGTCCCGACATTCACCGGCACCTCGCGGAGCGCCTTCAGTCTTTCGCCAGGCTTCAGGTCGAAATGCGGAACGGCTGCCATCAGGCCCTTCAGGTAAGGGTGGCCTGGCCGGCGGAATATTGCCTCCACAGGGCCCGCTTCCATGATCTCGCCATGGTACATGACGACCACCTCGTCGGCGACATTGGCGACCACGCCGAGGTCGTGCGTGATCAGCAGCATTGCCATGTTGAGCTTGGTCTGGAGCCCACGAAGCAATTGCAGGATTTGCGCCTGGATGGTGACGTCCAACGCCGTCGTCGGCTCATCGGCGATCAACAGAGCGGGCCGGCAGATAAGCGCCATGGCGATCATGGCGCGTTGCCGCAATCCTCCCGAAAGTTCGAACGGATACATGTCGTAGGCGCGCTTGGGATTGGGAAACCCGACGAGCCCGAGCATTTCCTCGGTCCGTGCCTTGCGCTCCGTCCGATCCATGCACGTATGAATCTGCAGGGATTCGCTGACCTGGTTGCCGATCGTGTGCAGCGGCGACAGCGATGTCATCGGCTCCTGAAAGATCTTGCCGATGCGGCTGCCTCTCAACGCCCGGATTTCGGGTCCGTCTCGCGGCATCTGCAGGATATCCTGCGTCGTGCCGGGCTTTTTGGGATCGGAAAACAGGATACGGCCGCGAACATGGGCCGTGTTCGGCAAGATGCCCATCACGGCCTGGCTGAGAACCGATTTTCCGGAACCGGACTCACCGACAAGTGCGGTGACCTTGCCGGGCAGGACGCGAAGATTTGCCCGCCTGACGGCATGCAACGGTCCCCCGACAATGGCAAAAGAGATGCCAACATCCTCGATCCGCAGCAGATCAACGCCTGCATCCATTCCCACACCAGCCCCAATCTGGCGCCTCCCGACCGGCCCCAAAAAGCAAGACTAGCGCATTGTCAGCGCAGAGCAACTTGGATTCGAAACGAATTCCCCGGCGACCGGCGGCCGGACAGCATACCAGGGCGTCCAGATCGGATGGTGGTGACTACTGGAGCTTCCTCCGGTCGCCCGCCGACAGCCGCGCGGCATCGCGATGAAGCAGCATGACCTGCTCGGCGTCCGATATCCGATCGTGAAACGGCTGCAGCGCAGCGTCTTCATCGAGTGCGAGAGCACCCGACAGATCGGGTGAAAGCACCGTCAGCTTCTGCTTGCTGCCCGCCAGTTCCTCATCGCCGAGCGTCAGCCAGCTGTTGGCCCCGCAATAGCCGGCGAAGTCCTTGCTGGCGAGAACGCTGTGCGGATATTTCTTAGTCAGGGTCTGGAGACGCTGGACCTCGTTTACAGCCGAGCCGAAGACGGAGAATGTGAGTCGGTCGGTAAGCCCGACATTGCCGAACATCACATTGCCGACATGAAGGCCGATACCAAATTTTATGTCGCCCAGTCCTTGCTCTTTTCTGCGCAGATTGAGCTCCATCATGCGCATGCTGGCCTTGTGCGCAGCCGCAAGAGCAGCCTGGCAGGCGATCTCTGACTGCGCCCGGTGCCTTTCGCAGGGGTAGACGGCAATGAATCCATCCCCCAGGAAACTCATGATCTGCCCGCCTTTGCGATTAAAAGGTGCTGCGATGGCATCGAAAAACTGGTTCAGCGTATCGATATAGACTTCGCGGCCGGAGGTTTCGGCGAGCCTTGTCGACCCGCGCATATCGCCCATCACCAGCGCGGCCCGGATTGTGTCGCCCTCGCCGCGCTTGATCTGGCCGTCCAGCACGCGCCTGCCGGCGTCACCGCCGAGATACGTGGTCATCATGTTGTCGGCGAGCTTGGTGAGCACCGCCATCTTGCTTGCTATAGCGAGATGGTTCTGGATCCGCAGCAGCGCCGAAATCATGCTGTCGCTGAAGCCTGAAGCACTGTCGGTGGACCAGGACCCCAACATGCCCTGACTTGTATCGCCGTTGAAGGGATGGACGAAAGCCATGTAATCGGTGACGCCCATAAGCCTGAGCTCATCGAAAACAGGAAACTCCGACCGCACCGACGGGTCGAGCCGGCGCCGCAGATGGTCGAGCTTGTTGCTGAGCAGATGGTAGTATGGGCTGGTCAGGAATCTGTCGGAATGGACGCCGTTCTCACTCCGGAAGCCTTCCACTTCCAGGCCTTGGCCGCGAATCCAGGTGAAACCGAGCGCGTCATAAAGCGGATGCAGCATCGAAAAGCTCAAATGCACCCGCTTCAGCGGCAGGCCGGCAGCAGCCAGCCGTTCACAAAAACCCTTGACCAATGTTTCCAGGTCGTCGCCCGCCAGCGCCGATTGGGTCAGCCAATCGGCAACCTTATCCATGAGAATGTTGGAAATTTCTGTTTGCGCTGTGCTCATGCTATCTCGAAACCCGTCGAAGACGAGCCATCTCCTTTGATCCGCAAAATTCTCGAAGTCAATGAAGCCGGCTTCGGGGGCAGAAGCCGGCGAAGAATATCCCGAATGACTGTCCTTGCAGGAAGCAAGCAGACGTCGACCGCACAAATCACCTGCAACACTATGTGGCGAGGCTGCCGGCGAAGTGCAATCCCGATCCTGACATCGCGCAAATAATTGGTCGGCTCAGGCACCGTCGGGCTCGCCGGGTCCCAAGAACTATGGCCGCGGCGCATTGCGGAAAATCGATTCCCCAAGCCGTCATCAGACCGGCGCCTTCGCCTTCAGGCTTGCGGCAGCCATTGCATAGCCGCCGGCGGCGCCATCGATGAAGTGAACATGATCGCGCTGCAGCGGCGAGATGACGAGGCATGTCATCAAGGCCGACTTCTGGCGGTGCAGGCCATAGTTGCAGATGCCGGCCTCTTCCGCTTGTTTCAGCCGGTTCTCGATCCGCTGCAACACATCCGCGTCGACGTCGATGGTCATCTTCAAGCCGTCGTCGAACTTGCGGAAATCCGAATTGCTGGCCACCTCGCGCTTGTAGACCTTCGGGTCGAAACCGCCGATCGTCCAGCCCAATTTGTCGGTGACGGCCGTAAGCGTCATCAGGAAGATCACCCACAGCTTGGCCAGCCACCGCCGCCCCGGCGGCGCCGTGGCCCGTGCCTCGACATCGAGACCGGCGGGCAAGAGACTATAGGCCGGACCGTCCACCGGCACCGGGTGGCCATCGCGCTCCTGCCTGCCGGCAAGGGCGATGATGTCGGAAGCCAGAAACTGGAAACCACGCAAGTCGCGCGATGCCCCGGGCACGGCTATGATCGAGACAATTTCGCCATGCCGGGCTTCGATCGGGTTCCAGCGGCAGGAGAGGCCGGTCAGATCCGGCCGCGCGCCGGCCGGGGCGGGGTCGACGCGGTAGCGCCCGGCTTTCATTTCGGCTTCCGCCCAACTGCCGCCGCCGCCGGCGAACATGGCATAGAAGGCTGCTTCGGAGGCCTGGAACCTCGCCACGCGAACGTCGAGGCCTTGCGCTCTTATGTCCTTTATCGGCACGATTGCGGCACGCAAGGTCAGGTCCAGTTCGTCCGCCACCCATCTCTGGACAGAAGCCAGCGCGTTACGGGCGATCTCCAGCGCCGAGCCGGGAAACGCCACGAGCGCGCCGTCGCCGCCGAAGACGAAGGGAAGATCTTGCCGGCCCAGTGCATTGAGCAGCGCCGAAATGACGCTGGCGCCGGCCATATTGACGGTTTTGTAGCGCCCGGCTTCGATCGCCTTGGTCGAGCCGACGATGTCGGCGGTGGCCAGCGCCCAGCCATCGGGGAGAGGCCGATAGTTATCGATATCGGCAACGCTTTCGAACTTTGCGAAGACCGGCAAAGAAGCGACGAACGGGTCGGACGCGACAGCTGTTTCCATAAGCATCAGATAGCACATTCCAGCGCTTGAAGGTGAAGTCGATCATGCCTCGAAATTGACTTGGGCAGGCTTTGCGATGATAGGATCGCGCGATGCGAATTGCCTTCTACGCCCCGCTGAAGTCGCCCAATCATCCCGTTGTCTCCGGCGACCGCCAGATGGCACGGATGCTGGTCCAGGCGCTGCAGCATGGCGGGCATAGCGTCGAACTGGCATCGGAGTTGCGCTTCTATCTACGCCAGCCGGAACCGAAAAGTTTCGATGCGCTCATGATCGAGGCCCGGGACGAAGCCGCGCGACTGACAAGGCTTTGGGACCGTGACGGCAAGCCCGATCTCTGGTTCTCCTATCATCCCTACTACAAGGCGCCCGACCTGATCGGGCCCGAGCTGGCGTTGGCCTTTGCTGTCCCCTATGTGACGGCCGAAGCCTCCTATTCCGAACGGCGCAACGCCGGTTCGTGGGCCGATAGCCAGGCATTGGTGGCGCGAGCCATCGAGCAGGCGGCGCTGAACATCTGCTTCACGCAAAGGGATCGCCAGGGGCTGGCGGATGCTGTTCCCCACGCCGCTCTCGGTATGCTTTCACCCTTCATCGACACATCGGCATTCCACGAAATGCCGGTACTGGATTATCCGACGCGCCTCGTGACCGTCGCCATGATGCGCCCGGGCGACAAGGTCTTGAGCTATCGCATGCTGGCGCAGGCGCTCGGGTTGATCGGCCACCTCCCCTGGACGCTGTCGGTCGTCGGGGACGGACCTGCCCGTGACGAGGTAAAGGCGCAATTCGCCGGCTTGCCCGCCGACCGTATCGAATGGCTTGGCGCGATTGAGCCGGTCGCCGTGCCGGATGTCCTCTATCGCGGGGGAATCTACGTCTGGCCGGGTTACGGCGAGGCCTATGGCATTGCCTATCTTGAAGCACAGGCCGCCGGCCTTCCGGTGGTGGCTCAGGACATTGCTGGCGTGCCGGAGGTCGTGCGGCATGGCCAGACCGGGCTTCTCACCCCGCCAGGCGATGTGGCGGCGTTCGCTTCCGCAATTGCAAGGCTTCTGGCCAATAATGATGAAAGAACCATCATGGCTGCAGAGGCCAGACGTTTCGTTCTCGAAGAACGCTCTCTCGGTGCTGCAAAGGCCCGTCTGGCGGAACTTCTCAAGATGATCCCGTTGTCATGACATCCGACCCGACTTGGCAGCCCCTGGTGGACGAGCTGGCGTACCGGCAACGGGCGGGCCGCAAGGCAGAGTTCTGGCTGCGCGACGATGACGCCGTGGATCCGACGCCGGCGCTCGATCGGTTGCTCGACCTCACCGGTGACTTCGCGGTGCCGGTCACTCTGGCCGTCATTCCGGCCCGGACCGACGGGACGCTTGTCGTCCGGCTTGACGCGGCGCCGCATGCCACGGTCGCCATTCATGGCTGGGCGCACCGAAATCATGCGCCCGAGGGTCAAAAAAAGCAGGAGCTCGGCGCGCATCGGCCACGCGAGGTGGTGCTGGATGAGCTGGCCGGCGGGCTGTCGCGCGTAACAGGCCTGCACGGCGCACGTGCGGTTCCGATGCTGGTGCCGCCCTGGAACCGGATCGACGCCGGTCTGGTACCCGACCTCGGATCGATAGGATTTGCGGCATTGTCGGTGTTCGGGCCGGCAAGGCCGGCTTCCCTGGCGGTCATCAACAGCAATGTCGACATCATGGATTGGCATGGCACGCGCGGCTGCCGCGATCATGGTCTGTTGGTTCAGGCCATCGTCGCGCAATTGCAGGGTGCATTCGACGGCGGCGAACCGGTCGGCCTGCTCACCCACCATCTCGTCCATGATGAATCGGCATGGCTTTTCCTCGAACGGCTGTTCACGATCACCGCGCGGACCGAAGCCTGCGCATGGCTTCCGATCAGCACATTGACCGAACGCAGCGCCGGAAAATAGCTCAGCGCTTTTTGTTCACTGAAGTTGGAAATGTGAGCGTCTGGCCATCCCGCGCCGCAAAAGCGCCGGCAAATCTGTCTTTGGCCAGTTTCTCCATCTCGTCCAGCTCATCGTCGGTGCGTGCCGGATCGTGGTGAAACAGCGCAAGCCCGCGCGCGCCGGCCGCTTCGCAGAGCTTGACGCCCTGTTGCCATGTCGAGTGCCCGTTGCCGCGGTAGCGCTCCATTTCCTCCTCGGTGTAGGTGCAATCGTAGATGACGAGGTCGGCACCTCTGATCAGGCCGAGCACCGCCTGGTCGAGTTTGCCCGGCTCGTGCTCGGTGTCTGTGATGACCGCCACGACGCGGCCACCCCATTCGACCCGGTAGCCGATGCAGCCGCCCGGATGGGTAAGACTACCGGTTCGCACCACCACCCCTTCGCGCGGCCGAAGCACGTCTCCGGATGTGAAATCGCGGCAGTCGAGGCTCGCCTTGCAGACACCGAGTGTCACCGGAAACCATGGCGGCCGAATGAATTCATCGACCATCTGCCGCGTCGTCATGCGTCCAGCGAGATGCCCGGACCAAAGCGTAACTTTGATGCCTCGTTCATAAATAGGCTTGAAAGCCGGCAGCCCGATGACGTGGTCGTAGTGGCAATGGGTGAAAAACAGGTCGAAATCGGTGACGCCCGCCGCCCGAAGCGTCCTGCCGGCAGGCCGCAAGCCGGAGCCCGCGTCGAACAGAAGCGTATGCTTGCCGCATTGCATCTCGATGCAGATCGTGTTGCCGCCATAGCGAGCAAATTCTGGCCCCGACACCGCAATGCTGCCGCGCACGCCCCAAAACCTGACAAGGAAGAAATCGTCGTCCATGCACCCTTTCGCCCATCGTAGCCAACCAACTGCTGCCAGAGTCGTTCCAGGAAAGGTGTGACACGGTTCCGGAAACTGCATCAAAACAAAGAAACAGAGCGGCTCGCCGTTTCAGTGCAACTGTGAATCGCTCTCGGCCGTTCGTGCGTCGATCAGGTCCGCGGTCGTACTGCTTAGCCGATCGGCAAGAACCCGCAATATTTCGATGGTCATTTCGGGAAACTCCTTCATAAGCCTCAGGAAATGGTCCTTGCGGATTCTCAAGGCCTCCAGCTCACTTGCCGCTTTGACGGTGGCAGTACGGGAGCTGTTGCACAATATGGCAATCTCGCCAACGATCGAATTTGGCAGCAATTCGGCAACTTTGATCGGGCCATTGTCGGAATCGACCAGAATATCCGCGCTGCCTGAAAGGATGACATAGGCGGCGTCTGCCTCGTCGCCCTGCCGGAAAAGAATCTGGCCGGCACTGTAGTTCACGCGATCGGACGTGAACGCGAGCAGCTTGAGCTTTGTCGGCTCGATGCCAGAGAACAAGGGAACGCGTTGCAGCATTCCAACTTCATCCTTGAGCAGCATTGTCGCAAACCTTCCTGAATTCGCGTTTGCCAGACTATGACACAAGTTCCTTGAAGATACCGTTTCCCGCCAAGAGTGTCTCGTGTGTTCCGTCTTCCACCAATTGGCCTGAGTCAAAGACCACAACCCGATCGAACATCGCCGCCATTGCCGGATTCGTCACCACCCACACAATTGCCGGCGAATGGCCGTCGCGTCCGGCTTCGTCGAGCACATTCCGCAGCACCTTGTCCTGCACGCGCTGGTCGAGCGCCGACAGCGGCCGATTGAGAATGAGGAAATCGGGACGCTTGAGCAAGGCGCGGGCAACATCGAGCTTCTGTCGCTGTCCGCCGGTCAGCCGCCTGCCGGCGGCGCCGACGTTGAAGTCCAGGCCGACATCCAGAAGCTCGGCATAAAGCCCCAGTTCGTCAAGAATATCATAGACGATGGAGCGAATACGGTCCGGCGCGTCGGGATGGTTGTTGCCGACACGCCCGAACAGGACGTTGTCCATGACGGTGGCCGCGGCGATGTATTTGGCAGGGTCAAACCGTTCGACAGCTTTCTCCAGCTCGGCCGGCAGGTTTTCATAGAACTGGTTGCGTGCAGCGATGATCTTGCTCATCAGCTCGTCGGTCAACAGGCCGAAGCGATGCCGGGGCTCGATATAGGCAAAGCTTAAGGTGACCATCATGGCGCGGTCGGCCTCCGAAACCGCATCGTAGGGGCGATTCTTGAGCCGTTGCAGCAAGGTTTCGTAGGCGGGTATCTCCTCGGCGCTCATGAAGGCGAGCTGCTGGAAGAACTGGTGTTCGGGCGGCAGGTCGGCAAACAGCTCGATCGCCTGTTCGGCGATCTCCATGCCCATTTCGTAGAGCGTGCGGTCGAGGCCGGCTTGCTTCAGCACGGAAGCAAAATAGGGATTGGACGCCAGTGCCTTGTGAGCCAGTTCGGGGCCGGCAGCAGCGCCGAAGAGCAGGTTCTGGCCGATCGTCGCTTCCTTGTTGTAGGCGCCCGGTTCAAAAGGAACCACCAGCGCGCTCAGGCCTTCTTCCTCCAACCGGGTTCGCAGCGCCGCACGCAATTCGACGATCCGCTCGGCAAGCTTCGTGTGGCGCTTGAGGTCGGCCGAAGAGCGCAAGCCAAGATCCAGAATGTCGCGCGACAGAAGAACCGCGTCGAGCACCCGGCGCACGGCTTCGAAGAGGTCGTGCGGGCCGGTGGCGCCGGCGGAGGCATAGTTGATCCAGTCGCTGCGGATATCGAGATCCGGATTGCCCGACCGGCGCGCCTCGTCGATGTTCCAACGGTGCTGGTCCGCCGCGGCGCCGTCATATGTCACCGATGTCAGCGGCGCATGCTTCAAACCGTAGAGCAAATTGTCGCGCAGGCTTGCCTGGAACAGGAAAACATCCGACGAAGCGTAGGACATGCGCCGGCCGGTCACGGCTTCGGGGAGATCGAGCAAGTCATCGGAGCCCGAAACGATCCTTCCGCTGTCCGGCCAGGTCAGCCGCGCAAAGGCTTCCGCAAGCGCCTCCGCTCCCCCTGTTGCGGTGCTGACCAGCGCCACCGTCTCACCGGGCTTGACCTCGAGCGAGATGCGATTGAGGAGCATTGCGCCGCCATCGTCGGCTATCGACAGGCTGACCGCCGACAGCGGCTTGGTCATCGGAGCGGGATCGTCGACCGTCAATGCTCCGATTTCCGGCGCGATGATATTCTCGACGGTGAACTGTTCGACGACCTGCTGATATTTGACCTGGACATCCTGCCGGTCCTGATCCCAGTCGATCAGTTCCTTCATCGGTCCGGGCAAGTCCTTGTAGGCGCCGATCACGGCCACGAGCTGGCCGACATCCAGCCGCCCCTGGATGACCAGATAGCCACCGATCATGTAGAACAGAAAGGGCGTGAGCTGCGCGAGAAAATTGTTGAGGAACTTTACCATGAATTTCCATTGGTAAAGATCGAAGCGGATTTTGAAGATGAGCCCGAGCCGGGCTGCTATGTCGGCGCGCTCGTAGTTCGACGTATCGTGGACGTGAACCGCGCCGATGCCGTCGACGATTTCGCCAACCCGGCCTGAAAGCGCGCGCGCCGTCAACTGCCGCTGGCGCCCGAGCACGAGCAGCCGCCGCCGCATTCGCGGGATAAGCACGATCTGGATCGCCACGATCACGACCGCTATCATTCCGAGCCAGACGTTCTGGACCATGATGAACAGCATGGCCGTCAGCGCCTGGCCGCCGAGCAGCACCGGCTGCAGGAAGGCATCGCCAATGAAGCCGCCCAGCGGCTCCACCTCGTCCTTCACCATGGTCGCCACTTCGGCGGATTTCACCCGCTTGAAGTAAACCGGCGGAAACCGCAGCACACGATCGACCAGATCGAAACGAATACGCCGCAGCATGCGTTCGCCGAGCCGGCCCTTGTAAGTGTTGATGTAGAGCTTGAACAAGCCGTTGATGACGACCAGCAAGAGGAACACAAGGCTGAGCGCAAGCAGGGTCGAGGTGCGGTCCAGTTGAAAACCGGAGAAGAACTGGACCTCGCCGATGAACGGCAGGTTATAGTGCAACCGCATGAATGGCAGGGTCGCGCCCGGTTGCTCGAACCCCTTGCCCTGGATCGGGCCGTTGACGATCAGCTTCGGCAGGTCGAACGACATGAAATACGGGACCATCGAAAGCACGACGATCATCAATATCCAGAGCTGCTGCTTCCTGGTGTGCGTCCAGATATAGCGGGCTAGGCTGGTTTCCATATGCGATTGTCAGTTTGAAGGATGCGGAATGTAAAGGCACCTGCTGGCAAATGGTGTATCGGCCATGTCTTCGCCGCCAACGACGAGCTCAAAGCGGCAGCTGCGCGCCAGGCGGATGGGCGCCGATGGTCCGGACAAATTCAATTGGCCTCCTCCGGGCAATGGCGAAACGGCTTGCGGCACAGTCGCGTCCGCAAGTCGAACAGGCAAGAGGCAAGATTGCGTTGTGTCGCCGGAAATCCCAACATAGAAGACGAATATGATGGATGTCACGCAACCACGCAATGCCGGCATGGGTGGGCATGAGCAAGCCCTGGACCTCACGCGGGGAATTGCCGCCTACGTCGACCACCCTCTCGTGGCCGGGCTGGCGCGCGTCATCGCCAAGCATCCGCAGGCCGATATCGCTAATGCCTTCAACCACAAGCAGGTCGCCTGCAAGATGTGGGCGCTCGACAGGCTGTTCGAAAGCGACGGCGGCCGGTTCGAACGCATATGGGTTCTGGGTGGATGGTACGGCGTATTGCCGGCGATGCTTTTCAACGACGCCCGCTTCGACATCGGGGCGATCGACAGCATCGACATCGATCCCGAAGTCGGCGCGGTCGCCCGGACACTCAACCGGCAAGCCGGCGAGCGGTTTCAAGCACTGACGGCAGATATGTACGCACTCGACTATGGCGCCGGCCGACCCGACCTGGTGGTCAATACGAGCTGCGAACACATAGCCGATCTCAGCGCCTGGCTTGCCCTGCTTCCGCGGGGTACGAACGTGCTGCTGCAGTCGAACGACTATTTCAGCGAGCCGACGCACATCAACTGCGTGGCGTCACTTGCAGCCTTCGAAGCAATGGCGGCGCTGCGGCAGATCAGGTTCTCCGGCGAATTGCCGACAAAAAATTATACACGCTTCATGCTGATTGGAACTGTTTGAAGCGCTCGCGCAGGATTTGCGCCGAGCGCCGCGCCCCTTCCAGATCGAGACGATGCGAGGCTGGCGGCGGTCCCGCAAGCGCCTGCTCGATCGCATGCGCCAGACCTTCAGGCGTCAGGTCCTGTTCCGTCAGCACCGTTGCAAGACCGAGCTCTTCGAGCATCAGAGCGCGACGCGTCTGCTCGGTTTCCCCGCCGGCTGCAAATGGAACGAGCAGCGAGCGACACCCCGCGCGCATGACATCGCAGACCGTGTTGTAACCCGCCTGCGAGACCGACAGGCGGGCGCCGGTCAGCAGGCTGGCGAAATCCTCGCGGAACCGGAAGATGGACAGGCGTGGGGAGGCATCGCGTGAAATCGCGTCAAACTCGTCCTTCGGCAGGTTTGGGCCGGTGATCAAACACCATGTCCAGGCGTTGTCGGCATTTCGCGCCGCCGCGACGGTGAATCTGACAAGGCTCTTTCCGGCCGCCCCGCCGCCAACCGACACCAGAACGTCGAAGCGCTCTGAGGCCGCTTGCGCCGGCGGCGCGGCAACGAGCCCGGTGTAGGCGACCTCGGCCCTGATCGCCCCAGCCAGCGGAAATGTCTTGTCGATGGTTGCGAAAGCCGGATCGCCATGGACCATGACAAGATCGAAATGCCTGTTGACGAGATCGACCGTTTCTTCGTTTCGGCTCGGCTTCACGCGCTCCTGAAGGATGTCGCGGACGGACGCCGCCAGCAGCGGTCTGGGCGATGTCGCTTCGATGGCCTCGATCAGTGGCAAGAGTTCGAAACGCATCTGCCGGCGTCCAAAGGGAAACGCCTCGATAATGACGATGTCGGGCCTGTAATCCCGGAAAGCCTGCAGCAGCATCTCTGAGCGCCGCCTCTTGAAATCATCGTCGATGGCTTTGCCCTGCAGGTCGACAAGTCCGGAAAATCCTTCGTCACCGGAGGTGACAGGCGGCAGGGTCACGGATTTTACACCCGATCCCGGAAATCCCGCGATCGGCGCTCCGCCGGTCACGACGATGACGTCGAACCCGTCATCGACCAGAGCCGCCGCAATGCGGCTGGCGCGCGCGAGATGGCCGATGCCGAGCAGGTGCTGAACATAGAAGAAAGCGCGCAGCCGCTTCATTCGGCGGCCCGCCACTCCCGCTCGAACAGTTCCTTGAGCTGTCCAATGCCTGCCACATGATCGAAATTGCTTCGCACGCGCCGCTCCGCGGCGTCGCCGAGGCGGACGCGCAGGACGGGATCGCGGATCAGGCGCTCCAGCGCCTGTGCCAGGGCAGTCGGGTTTTCCGAGGGAATCAGCAGCCCGGTTTCATCCGACGATAAAAGCTCCGGCACGCCGGAAATATCGGTCGACACGCAGGCAAGCCGCTGGCTGGCCGCCTCCACCAGAACATTCGGCAGGCCGTCCCGGTCGCCATCCGCGGTGATCCTGCAGGCCAAAGCGAAGATGTCGGCGCTGCGGTAGTGCTCAAGCACCTCCTCCTGCGCCAGCGCGCCTTTCCAGGAGACGCGCCCCTCCAGTCCGAGCCTTTGCGCCAGCGCCTTCAGCCGTTTCAGTTCCTCGCCGCCACCGATATGCTCGAAACACCACGCCAGATCGCCAGGCAAGAGGGCAAGAGCCTCCAGCAACGTATCATAGCCCTTCTTTTCAACGGCGCGTCCGACACTCAAGATCATGACCGGTTCGGCCGGCGCCGAGCCGTCACGCTGTTTTCGCGCCTCGCCGAAACTGCCGAAGCGGTCAAGGTCGAGCCCATGATAGCTCAGATGCACGGACGAACTGCCGTTGGCGAGTTTTTTCAGATGGTCGAAGCCGGTTTTCGTGCACGTGACCGTCCAGCGCGCCGAGGAAAGCTTGCCGGCCAGATCCCAGTCCGCCGACGTCCAGATGTCCTTGGCATGGGCTGAGCAGCTCCAGGGCAAGCCACGAAGCTGGCTGGCATAGCGCGTCACCGATGCCGGCGTGTGCGCGAAATGGGCATGCAGCCATCCGGCATCTTGCGGCCATTCGGCCGCCAGCACCAGCGCTTGCCCGAAGCGCCGCGCGCGATTGCGGGTAAAGTCGCGGCGGATATCGGCAGCGAGCGATCTGAGCGCGCGCCAGAAGCCAGGCCGCGGCAGACAGGCAAACAGCGATCGAACCACGCGCAGCGGCTCTCTGTGCAGATATTCCGGCAGATAATGGACGGGGGCCTTGATCTCGTCATGCACGGGATGACGTTTTGCGTCGGTCGGCCGCCTGAGCGCGAAAAGTATCAGGTCGAACCCCGCACGCTCCAGACCGAGCAGCTCCTGCGCGATGAAGGTTTCCGACAGCCGCGGGTAGCCCTTCAGAACCACGACGATCTTGCGGTGTTGCAACTCAGTTCATGCCTTCAATGACCGAAAGGTGATGGCCGGCCCGCCGGTCGAGCAGTTCCGCGACAATTTCGGAAATATGAGGCAGCCCTTCCAGCGTCAGATGCGCATTGCTCTGCGATGGGCGCGGCCGGCCCGGCAAAACCTGCAGCGCATCGGCAAACCGCTGGGCATCCTCGGCCTCCTCGGGCAAAAGCATCTCGATGAGGCCGAGTTCGGCTGCGCGCCGTGCCCGGATCAGCTGTTCCTCGCGCGGCGTGACGCGCGGCACGATCAGCGCCGGCTTGTCGAAAGACAGTATCTCGCAATAGGTGTTGTAACCGCCCATCGCCACCACCGCCTTGGCGCCGGCAATCAGCTCTTCCATCCGGTTGTCGAATTCGATGATCTTGACATAGGGGATCTTGGCCCCCTTCCGGACCAGCTTGTTGCGCTTGCGCGCCGGCATGTAGGGCCCAAGCACGATCAGCGCCCGGTGCTGCAATCGCGGATCCTGCTGATAGGCCTCGATGACGTTGTGGATCAGGTCGGCGCCGTCACCGCCGCCACCGGTGGTAACCAGGATATAGTCGCCCTCGGGCCGGTGGCCGGGCAACTGGTTCTGCTGCAGGCTCCGTTGCAGGAAACCGACGAACTTCATCTTTGCCCTGACCGCCGGCGGCACCTCCAGGCCGGTCAGCGGATCGTAGAAATCCGGCGGGCCATAGACCCAGACCTTGTCGTAGAACAGGCCGATCTTGCGCATCACATCCCTGCGTGCCCACTCCGCTTCGAGCAAATGCGGCGCGTCCATCACCTCGCGCAGGCCAAGCACGAGCGTGGTGCCCCGCGTCTTGAGGTAGGACAGCGTATCCTCAATCTCTCCGCGCAGCCCCAGCGGTTCCTTGTCGACGATGAAGATATCCGGCCGGAAGCTCTCGGCCGTGTGGCGGATAATCGACTGCCGCATCCTTAGCGTCTCGTGCAGATCGATGTCCTTTTCCAGCGAGGTGTATTCGCCGTTTCGCAGCTTGATGACGCTGGGGATCTTCACGAAGTCGACGCGGGCGCGGTAGTCGAAGGCGCCGGCGATGGTGGCGCCCGAAATGATTAGCACCTGAAGTCCGCGGAAATCCCCGACCAGCGAATGCGCGATCGTTCGGCAACGCTGCAAATGGCCGAGCCCGAACGTGTCGTGGCTGTACATGAGAATTCGTGCGTCTTTTGCGTGCTGTGTCATTGTGAACGTCTTTTAGAATTCTCGCCGGACCGTGGGCAACCCCGCAGGCTTCGAAACCATTCTCGCGGGTCTATCGACCTGTTTTGAAACATGGGGGCGAGAGGTACGCAACGGCATTCTTCACCAGGTCACGAATGCCAGGGGCGCTGATTGTGGCGCCATGCCTTGTCTTCGCCGACGATAGACGGCCCGAGCACAAATCTCTGTCATGAGGCTTGACCCCGTGGAATTAAATGCCCTGCGGCCTGAGGCAGGCAAAGCGCACATTGCGAAAAATCAAGGGCGACCAAGGCGAAACGAGGCTGCCGCACATTGTGAGGAGAACCCGCACCTTGGGAAAATGCTTCATAATCCATCGAAACACAACGGCCGCCAGAGGCCGCACGTTGCGGCCTTTTATCCTGCCATCAGCCTTGGCCTGTGGCAAGCGTCCGGTCCTTGCACCGTTGAAGCTGGTGCAATCTCGCGTCATGCCGGCTTCCTCCGTCATGTGGAGGATAGCTGCGGCCCCAATGAGATTCGTCAGCCAGGCGACCCATTCGCCAGATCCGTCACAAAGCTTTGCGTGAACACGCCGGCCGGAAGGACGGCTACGCCAACCTTGCCCTTGTCGTCCTCGGCGTTGCCAGCAGCAGACTTGTCTCGCTGCCGGTTATCCCCGGGATGAGCCGTATCCGCCTAAGCACCGCGTCGAAATCGGTGAGCGACGCCGTTCCGAGTTCGACCACCAGGTCCCACCGGCCATTGGTGGTGTGAATGGTCGAAACCTCGGCGAGGCCGCCGAGCGCCCGGACCACGCGGTCGGCGGCATGGCCCTCGATCTCGATCATCATCACGCCGCGTATCCGCTGGTCGACCGCGTCGGCGCGCAGCACCACCGTGTAGCCGATGATCTCGCCCGTTTTTTCCAGCCGCTCCATGCGCGCCCTGACCGTGGCGCGCGACACCCCCAGATCGACCGCGAGATCGGAGATGCTGCGCCGGGCATCATGCCTGAGCAGCGTGACCAGCCTTTCGTCGAGCAAGTCCATGATTCTATCCACTTTGACCAAACTGACTTATCGAATTGATAAATCATTCTTCTCGAAATGCCAATTTCGCCTGTTCAAACTGCCGGTCCAGGATGGTTCATTCCACGCATCAATTGCCCAATCAATTTGCAAGGACACCAAAAACCATGCGCTGCAGGATCGTTGGCGCGCCGGTGCAGGACGGCGCCGGCAGGATGGGATGCGAGATGGGGCCGAGCGCGCTGCGCACGGCCGGGCTTGCCTCGGTGCTGTCGGAACTCGGCCACGAGGTCGAGGACTGGGGCGCGGTGCAACCGGCCGCCGTGCGCGCAATCGTCCACGGCAATCTCGCGCTGAAGGCCCTGCCGGAGATTTCCGCCTGGACGGCGGCAATTGCCGAGACCGCCTATGCGGCTTCGCGAGACGCCATGCCGATCTTCCTTGGCGGCGACCACGCGATATCGGCCGGCACGGTGTCGGGCATAGCCCGCCGCGCCGCCGAACGCGGCCGGCCGCTCTTCGTGCTGTGGCTCGACGCACATCCCGATTTCCACACGCTCGATACCACCGTCAGCGGCAATCTGCACGGCGTGCCGCTCGCCTATGCCAGCGGCCGGCCGGGCTTCAACGGTTATTTCCCGGACCTGCCTGTCGCCGTCGACCCTGCCCACATCTGCGTCATGGGCCTGCGCAGCGTCGATCCGGCGGAGCGCCGGGCGCTGAGCGAAGCGGGGGTTACCGTGCACGACATGCGCACCATTGACGAGCACGGCGTTGCACCTTTGCTGCGCGCCTTCCTGGCCATCGTCGAAAAGGAAAACGGCCTGCTGCATGTCAGCCTCGACGTCGACTTCCTCGACCCCTCCATCGCGCCGGCCGTCGGCACCACCGTGCCCGGCGGCGCCACTTTTCGCGAGGCGCATCTGGTGATGGAGATGCTGTCCGACAGCGGCCTGGTCTCCAGCCTTGATCTGGTCGAGCTCAACCCGTTCCTCGACGAGCGCGGCCGCACCGCCACGCTGATTGTCGACCTCGCCGCCAGCCTGATGGGCCGGCGCATCATGGACCGCCCGACCCGCAGCCATTCCGGAAGCATTGCATGACCCAGCCTTCCCGCCTTGCCATCGTCCCCTTCGTCAGCGTCGACCGCATGATGAAGCTGGTCCTGACCATCGGCGTCGAGCGGTTCCTCACCGAACTCGCCGCCTATATCGAGGAGGATTTTCGCCGCTGGGAGCTGTTCGACAAGACGCCGCGCATCGCCTCGCACAGCCATGACGGCGTCATCGAACTGATGCCGACCAGCGACGGCCGGCTATACGGCTTCAAATATGTCAACGGCCATCCCAAGAACATGCGCGAGGGGCGCCAGACCGTCACCGCCTTCGGCGTGCTCGCCGATGTCGGCTCCGGCTATCCGATGCTGCTCACCGAAATGACGATCCTGACGGCGCTGCGCACCGCGGCGACCTCCGCTGTCGCGGCCAAATATCTGGCGCCGAAAGGCGCGCGCTCGATGGCCATCATCGGAAATGGCGCCCAGTCCGAATTCCAGGCTGTCGCCTTCAAAGCGCTGCTCGGCATCGACCGGCTGCGGCTCTACGACATCGACCGCTCGGCTTCGGAAAAATGCGCCCGCAACCTCGCCGGCAAAGGCTTTGACATCACCATCTGCGCCACCGGCCAGGATGCTGTGGAAGGAGTCGACATCATCACCACGGTGACCGCCGACAAGCTGTCCGCCACCATTCTGACCGACAACATGGTCGGTTCCGGCGTGCACATCAACGCGGTCGGCGGCGACTGCCCCGGCAAGACGGAACTGCACCGCGACATCCTTTTGCGCTCCGACATCTTCGTCGAGTTCCCGCCGCAGACGCGCATCGAGGGCGAAATCCAGCAGCTCCACGCCGACCATCCGGTGACCGAGTTGTGGCAGGTGATGACCGGCAAGGCGGAAGGCCGCAAGACGGCGGAACAGATCACCCTGTTCGATTCCGTCGGCTTCGCCACCGAGGATTTTTCCGCGCTGCGCTATATCAGAGACCAGCTTCAGGCCACCGGCCTCTACGAGGAGCTCGACCTGCTCGCCGATCCCGACGAGCCGCGCGACCTCTTCGGCATGCTGCTCAGGGCAGCGCTGCAGCCGGCCGCCGCCTGAGGGGCTTCAGCCGCGCAACGGCGCGCAGCTCTCCCGCTCGACGAGCACAGGAGTGAGCACTTCGCGGCGCGAATGCGCCGCCGGCTCGGCAACCCGCTCGAGCAGCAGGCTGACGGCGCGGGTGCCGATCTTCTCGACCGGCTGTGCGATCGTCGTCAGCGGCGGCCAGGTGGTGCCGGCAGAGGGGATGTCGTGGAAGCCGATCATCGATATGTCGTCGGGGACCCGCAGTCCGCGCCCGTGCAGCACCGTTAGCGCGCCCATGGCCATCAGATCGTTGCAGGCAAACAGCGCCGTGATCCCAGGCGCCTGCGCCATCAGCCGCTCCATCGCCGTGCGGCCGCCGGCAAAGTGATAGTCGGAATCCACCACCGAGGCCACCGGCAGGTCGAGGCCGGCTTCCTGCAGCGCCCTGGCAAAGCCGCGCAGGCGGGCCGGGCTGGAGCTGGAATCGCGCGGGCCGCCGATGACGCCGATCTTCTCGTGGCCGAGCCCGGCCAGATAGCGGCCGGCGAGATAGCCGCCATGATCGTGATCGACCAGAACGGAATCGACATTGACCGAATGGATCTCGCGGTCGATCAGCACCGCCGGCACGCCGGGCAGAAGGCTGGAGAACACCCGCGCATGATCCGACGAGCCGGCGAAGATCAGCCCGTCGATCTGCTTGGCCATCAGCACCTGGAGATAGCGCTCCTCCTTCTCGGCGCTGCCGTCGGAGTTGCACAAGATCACCGTATAGCCGGCAAGGAAGCCGGCATCCTCGATCTGGCGCGCCACGCCGGCGAAGAACGGGTTGGAATTGTCCGGCAGCAGCAGGCCGATGGTCTTGGTCTCGCCGCGCCTAAGGCTGCGCGCCAGCGTGTTCGGGCTGTAGCGCAAGGCGGCGATGGCCGAATGGACGCGCTCGGCCGTCTCAGGCTCGACATGGCGCGTGCGGTTCATCACATGTGAGACGGTTGCGACCGACACTCCGGCATGGCGCGCGACATCGGCAATCGTCGTCATTTCTTGTCCCCTAGTGCATGTCGCCCGGAGTGTCCGGCGGATCTGGGAAAATGACATCCATAAAACAAAAACCAAAAAGCGCGACGCGCTTTATCGGATCACCCTCAACAGCTTTTCCCGATAGGCATCCAGAATGACGGCGAGCACAATGACAAGGCCTAGCACGATCGGCTTGAAATTGTCGCCGACGCCGAGCAGCTCGTAGCGAACGCCGGCGACCGGGCCACCGATGTTGACGCAACAGATAGACCATGGCGACGATGCCGGCGCGTTCTCCCTTCCGCCGGAGCGCTGTATCCTTCTCAGGCTAGTGATTCCCGCAGACAGGAAACCTTCATGAACGGCCTGACGCCCATACTTTCCACCGTGACCGCCTCGTTCCTTGCCTCCTTCGTCGAAGTGGTCGAGGCCTTCACCATCGTGCTGGCGGTCGGCGTCACCCGCAGCTGGCGGCCAGCGCTGACAGGCGCGGCGCTGGCGCTGGCGGTGCTGGCGGCTCTGGTGCTGGCCTTCGGACCGCTGCTGGCGCTGATTCCCGTTGCGGTGCTGCAGTTCGTCGTCGGCGTGCTCCTGGTCCTGTTTGGCATGCGCTGGTTGAGAAAGGCCATTTTGCGCAGTGTCGGCGTCATCGCCCTGCATGACGAGGACGCGGCCTTTTCAAAGGAAACCGCCGCTTTGCAGCAGCAGGCCAATGACCGCCGCGCCGATTATCTGGCCGGGCTCGCAGCCTTCAAGGCGGTGCTGCTCGAAGGTGTCGAGGTGGTGTTCATCGTCATTGCCGTCGGCGCCGCGCATGCACAGACCTTCTATGCCAGCGTTGGCGCGTTGGCGGCCTTCATCCTGGTAACGATCATCGGCCTTGCGGTGCACAGGCCGCTGGCGCGGGTGCCGGAAAACGCGCTCAAATTCGCCGTCGGCCTGATGTTGACAAGCTTCGGCATTTTCTGGACCGGCGAAGGCCTGGGTGCCGACTGGCCGGGCGCCGATCTGGCGCTGCTGGCCATCTTCGCAATCATCGCCGTCGCGTCCTTCGCCATGGTGCGCTGGTTGCGCGCCAGCTACCCCAAGGCTGCACAAGGAGTTGCTCGATGAACGTCGTCCGCCTCATTCTAAAGGAGCTCGTCGGCATGTTCATCGACGACGGCAGCCTTGCGACGCTGGCGCTGCTGTTGATCGTGGCGATTGCCGCGGCAGTGAAGCTGCTGGCCTTGCCGCCGCTTGCCGGCGGCGTCCTGCTTCTGCCCGGCTGCCTCGTCATCCTGCTCTACAGCGTGCGCCGCGCGGCACGGCGCTCCGGTCAGTAGAGGGTGAAAAACACCGGCAGCATGCCGCTGATCCGCAACTGCTCAATCGTCTCGATGGCCGGGAACAGCGCCAGGAAATAGAGCCCGTCCGTGAATGTCCGCCGCAACGCCTTTGTCGAGAACCGGCGTTCGGCTTGATCGTGAAACAGCAGCGGGTTCGGCCAGAAAGGCGGCGTGCGTTCGGCATAGACGCTGTAGGCGGGGCCGAACTTTCCAAACAGGAACTCGGCTTCCTTGCGCGCCGTCACCCGGAACACCAGGTAGCTCACCAGAGCCAGCGCCGCCGCCACCAGCACCGAGCCGTACATCAACCCGACGCCCGCCGCGCCGACCGTGGAAAAGAAGTAGAGCGGGTTCCGGCTCATCGAGAACGGGCCGATGGTGACCAGCTCGTCGTTCTTCCTGCCGCCGACATAGAGAATGCTCCACAGACGGCCAAGGAAGCAGACCAGCACGAAGCCGATGCCCAGCGCCTCGATGTATTCGTGCCCGTCCGAGCCTTCGACGAGAAAGGGCTTGGTGAACAGCAACAGCATGACGGCGAGGGCTGCCGCCACTTGTATGACGAGCAGGCGCTTGTGCTGGTCGAACGCCTTCGCTGCCGGCTTGGGGGGAGCGTAGCTCATCATAGTTCCTGCTCTCCGGCAGGGCTCATAGCGCCGGTGTCTCGCCACCCACTAGCGCTTCCGTGCGGCGATGGCGAGGCAACCGGCAGGAATTTCAGCCATTCTTACGAATTTGTAAGCGGGCGGACAGATTGCGGCGAGGTCGCCTGCCCATAGTCCTTATGCCGGCCGACCTGCCGGACATCGTTTCATCACCGCCTGGATATCGGCGCAAGACAGGAACACCAGCATGAAAAAGCTAGCCCTCGCTTTCTCGCTCTGCGCCATTGCCATCGCCAACCCGGTCTTTTCAGCCGCTTCCGCTGCGACGCCTTGCGAAGACGCTCTGAAGGACCTGCGCGCGGCGGAAGCCTTGGCGGCGCTGAGCGCCGCGGACAAGACAAAAGTATCCGATCTCGAGGCCAAAGGCGTCGAGCGCTGCAATGCCGCCGACGACAAGCGCGCCGACGACTTCTTCGCTCAGGCCATGAAGATCATGGGGAAGTAAGGCCAAGCCTCGCCGCACGTACCGGGGAATAGGCCCTTCCCCGCCGAAACGACAAGGATCCCATCATGCTATTGTCTGCAAGCACTGCACCCGCCGCACTGGCATCACCCAACAGGGTCCCTGATGTCACCGTCGAATTCTGGCTGATCAAGCTTTTGGCGGTCACCATGGGGGAGACGGCGGCCGACTATCTGGCCGTCAATCTTGGCTTCGGACTGACCGTCACCTCGCTGATCATGACCGGCATCCTTGTCGTCGCGCTGGCGCTGCAATTCGCGCAGAAGCGTTATGTGCCATGGGCCTATTGGCTGGCGGTGGTGCTGATCAGCGTCGTCGGCACCTTGATCACCGACAATCTGGTCGACAATTTCGGCGTCCGTCTGCAAACCACCACGATTGCCTTCACGGTCTTGCTCGCCGCGACATTCGCGGTCTGGTACGCCAGCGAAAGAACGCTCTCCATCCATACGATCGTCACCACCAGGCGCGAGATCTTCTACTGGCTGGCGATCCTGTTCACCTTCTCGCTCGGCACCGCGGCCGGCGACCTTGTCGCCGAGACGTTCGACATTGGCTATCTCACGACTGGCTTCTTGTTCGGCGCGGTCATCGTCTTTATAGCCCTCGGCTATTTCGCCTTCGGCCTCGACGCCATCCTCGCCTTCTGGCTGGCCTACATCCTGACGCGGCCGCTTGGCGCCTCGTTCGGCGACCTGCTGTCGCAGCCGGTCGAATATGGCGACCTCGGCTTCGGCACCACCTTCACCAGCATCATCTTCCTGGGCTGCATCGTCGCCCTCGTTCTCTATATGAGTCTGAAGAAGGATGAGTCTGAAGAAGGGCACCGGCGAGGCCGACAAAATCCTGCTTGAATCGGAATAGATGCAAGCACCTGCACGCCCGCCTGACGCGACGAGAATGCGCCAAAACGTCAATGGATCCCTGCCGTGGGTCGCCCTGGGCAGCTATCGCGCTCACCTCATGGACAGAAGAATGAACTCCAGGAAATCCGGTTATAGCGGCCTCCAAATTAGCCTGCATTGGATGATAGCGGCGCTTGTCCTGTACCAGCTCCTGTTTGGCGAAAACATGACAATCTATGTCGATGCGGCAGCGGACAGACGCCAACTGTCGTCCTACGGGCAGACCATGGGGTCCGCCCATTACTGGGTCGGCCTGGCGATCCTGTTGCTGGTGTTCGTGCGACTGGCGGTCCGCCTCTTCATCGGTGCGCCCAAGCCGCAATCCACAATGCCGAAATGGATGGCTTTCGCCTCACGCACAACGCATGCGCTGTTCTATGGCCTTCTCGTTGCCGCTCCTGTTTCCGGGCTTCGGCCTTTTATGTTTGGAGCTGGATGGGCGATGTCCATACTTGGGCAAAGCCGGTATTCATCCTTCTGATCTGCATTCATGCCGGTGCGGCACTCTTCCATCATTTTATTCTGAAAGACGCCGTGCTGCGCAGGATGCTTGTCCCTGCGCGCGATCCGGCCGGATGACACTTATGGACATGTGCAACGACCACGAGCGACCAGGCGCCGGCGGATATTCTAGGAACGGACCGCCGCCGGTGCTAGCATGCCGCTCTGGCAAAGCCTCGGCAACAGACCGGAACAGAGATGCGACTTCTCCTTGTTGAGGATGACCCCAGGACCGCAGACTATGTCGTCAAGGGCCTGAGCGAAGCCGGGCATGTCTGCGATCTGCTGCGCGATGGCCGCGACGCGCTGTTTGCTGCGACACGCGATGCCTATGACGTGATCGTCGTCGACCGCATGCTGCCCGGCCTCGACGGCCTGTCGATGATCAAGGCGGTGCGGGCAGCGGGCGTGCGCACGCCGGCGATCTTTCTGACCTCGGTCGGCGGCGTCGACGACAGGGTTGAAGGGCTCGAGGCCGGCGGCGACGACTATCTCGTCAAGCCATTCGCCTTTTCCGAACTGCTCGCCCGCATCAACGCGCTCGGCCGTCGCCCTGCGGTGCAGGAGCTGAAGACGACGCTGCGCATCGCAGACCTCGAAATGGACCTGATCCAGCGCCGCGTCACCAGGCAGGGCCAGGCGATCGACCTGCAGCCGCGCGAATTCAGCCTGCTCGAAGTGCTGATGCGCGGCGAGGGCCGCGTCATCACCCGCACCATGCTTCTGGAACGGGTCTGGGATTTTCACTTCGACCCCAAGACCAGCGTCGTCGAAACCCATATCAGCCGGCTGCGCGCCAAGATCGACAGGCCGTTCGAAACCACGTTGATCCACACCGTGCGCAACACTGGCTACAGTGTTCACGACTGAGGCGCGGCATGACAGAAACTTGCCATGACTGAAGCTTGCCATGACTGAAACGCACTATGACTGAGACAGGCTCTCGCCTGCTGCGCAGCACGCCGTTTCGGCTGGCCCTGACCTTCGCCTTGCTGTTCGTGCTCGCCTTCATCCTGTCAGGCGCCATCGTCTACCAGCTGATGAGCGCGGATCTTGCCGAGCAGCTCGACCAGTCGGTCAAGGAGACCTATTCGGTCGTGGCGGTGACCTATGCCGGAAACGACCGGGAGGATCTGGTTTCGGCAGTCGACAGCCACGCCGCGCTCAGCCCGAGCAAGGAACAGCTGTTCTCGCTCACCGATCCCGCCGGCAATCGCCTGGCCGGGAATTTCACCGCCGCCGACCTTCCCGATGGCTTTTCGGATTTTGCAGCGTCCCTGCCCGATGTGACGCCCGGCACCATGTACCGCGCCTGGTCCGGTTCGGTCGGGCCGAACAGCCTGACCGTGGCCTTCTCGCTGACTGAGATAAGGGAGTTGGAAAACATCGTGCTGATGAGCTTCGGTTGGGCCACCCTGATCATTTCCGGCCTTGGGGTGGCCGGCGGCGCCCTGCTGGCGTCGCGCGTGCAGCGCCGCCTCGACGGCATAGCCGCCACCATGGACGATGTCTCCAACGGCCGGCTCGACGCCCGCATTCCACTGCTCGGCAATGGCGACGACATTGACGGCGTCTCGCGCCAGGTCAACGCCGCGCTGGAGCGGCTGGCGGCGCTGGTGGACGGCATGCGCCAGGTCAGCGCCGACATCGCGCATGATCTGAAGACGCCGCTCAACCGGCTGCAGATGATTTTGGAAGCTGCGGCCGACAGGACCGCGCGGGGTGAGGCCGTTGCCGATGAGCTGGCGGAGGCACGTGGGGAAAGCCTGCAGATCAACGATACTTTCGATGCGCTGTTGCGTATTGCCCAGATCGAGGCCGGCGCCCGCAAGGCGCGCTTTGTCGATCTCGACCTCACCGGCGTCATCGATGCCATTGCCGAAATCTACGCCGGTGTCGCCGAGGATGACGGCAAGTCGCTGTCGGCCACGATCGTCCACGGCACGCCATGCCTGGTTCACGGCGATCGCGACCTGCTGACGCAATTGTTTGCCAATCTGGTTGAGAACGCGCTGCGGCATTGCCCCGATGGCACGGCGATCCTTCTATCGGTGCGGCGGCAAGGCGACCGCATTCTGGCTGAGGTCGCCGACAATGGCCCCGGCATCCCGGCGCAGGAGCGCGAAAAAGTGTTCCAGCGGCTGTACCGGCTGGACTCCAGCCGCACCACGCCCGGCAGCGGGCTGGGCTTGAGCCTGGTACGGGCCATCGCCGATTTGCATGGTGCAACGATTGCGCTGGAGGATTGCCAACCTGGGCTGGCGGTAATTGTCGGGTTTCCTCGGGCGCAGGGCACCGGCCTCGGCTTGAAATGACACCGCCCGAGCCAGGTCGCCGCCCCCCCACCCAGGGCGCGGCGGACACCACCCCCCCCCCCACCGGGGGGGGGGGGGATCCGGGCGGCCGGGCACCTCGACGACCACCGCCCCCCCCCCCGCGGGGGGGCGGGGGCGGGGTTT
>NZ_JAMYPF010000027.1:0-63667 GCF_040320205.1 Mesorhizobium sp. M0761 | reverse complement strand
CGCTGCCGCCGGTCGCGCCGTCGGTATCGGTCGGCGTGCTCGGATCAACGTCGGTGACGGCGATGGTGAAGGTCTGCGCGGTGGTGGTCAGCGTCCCATCACTGGCAACCGCCTTGACCGTGTAACTGCCGCCACTGCTCTCGTAGTCGATCGTGCTGGCGCCCGCAGCGCTCACGCTCACCACGCCGGTGGTCGAGTTGATTTGGAACCGCCCACCTGCATCGTCGCTCAGCGAGTACGTCACGGTGCCGCCATGGACGTCGCTTGACGAGGCCGTCACCCCGACCAGCGTGCCTGCGGTCGCTCCCTCGGCAACGGAGTTGGCAGCGGCGTTGCCGTCCGTCGGGACGGACGGAGCTACATCACCCACCGCAATGGTGAAGGTCTGCGAGGCGCTGGTCAGCGTCCCATCACTGGCAACCGCCTTGATCGTGTAACTGCCGCCACTGCTCTCGTAGTCGATCGTGCCGGCGCCCGCAGCGCTCACGCTCACGACGCCGGTGGTCGAGTTGATTTGGAATCGCCCGCCGGCATCGTCGCTCAGTGAGTACGTCACCGTGCCGCCATGGACGTCGCTTGACGAGGCCGTCACCCCGACCAGCGTGCCTGCGGTCGCTCCCTCGGCTACCGTATTGGCCGCGGCATTGGTATCGGTCGGCGTCGAGGGAGCCACGTCGGTCACCGCAATGGTGAAGCTCTGGGTAGTTATCCCCCCGTGGCCATCGCTCGCCTGTACTGTAATCGTATGGCTGGTCGCCGTCTCGTAGTTGAGCAGCGAGGCGTTGGCGACCGTCACCACGCCAGTGATGGCGTTGATCCCAAACCGGCCGCCGGCATTGTCGCTCAGGCTGTAGGTGATCGTGTCACCGTCAGCATCGGTTGCAATCGCCGTGATCCCGACCGGGCTGCCATTGACGGCGCCTTCCGAAACACTGCCGCCGACGGCACCGTCGCTGTCAGTCGGCGTCGAGGGCGCGTGATTTGTTGTTCCTTGCTCGTTGAGAACTACAATCTGCTCAATACCGGTGATTTTAAGATCGAGCGTCTTGAAGGTATAGACAGAGCTATCAGCCTGGCCAGTTTGCGCGCTGATGTGTGCGGGAAGCCATACGTTTTTGACGTAAGCGATCTCTGCCGCAATGGCCGCGTCGCTGAACTGAGCTGCGCTCAGCCAGATCTGCATAGTGTCGACGTCGGGTGTGGATCCAGTCTTACCGAGCTGCACCGCGCCGTTTCCGCCATCGTAGGAATCATAACCCGAAAAAGTGGTCCCGCCCAGCAACGTTTGAGTTGGCACGATCCCGTTGATGGTCTGGTCTGTTCCGGAATACAGCATCCCGCCTGTCACCGTCTGGGTGGAACTCGCGAATGTGCTTCCAAGGCGGTACTGGTTTTCATAGGCCTTATAGATCAGAGTGTCCGTCCCTGACCCGCCGAGAACAGTATCGAACCCGCTACCGCCATTGAGGACGTCATCACCCGATCCGCCGTTCAGGCGATCGTCTCCAGCGCCCCCGGACAGTATGTCCACACCACTACCGCCGACCAGATTGTCGTTGCCGCTTGTACCAGTTGTCGTTGCCATACCCCGTCCCCTATCTCGCTAGTTGTTCTTGTCGATCAAGACGTGTCGACATCGACCTGCCGCTTGCAGCGGCGTCGCTCAAAAATTGTGAACCTATGAGGGCAAGTTCGCCTTCGCCAACAAACGGCTTGATCCTGGGCGAGAGCGCCGGACCAAATGAGTTCGCATCCAGACCAATGGCATGTGTACCAATGCCAAACGCCCACGCTCGCGAGTCCGGCAAACACAGCTTGATGCCTGCTGAATCTGCGCAGGCAACAGCGGGCTTCTTCGGATCGGTCGAGGCGGAAAACTCATCATTCGGAGAGCAAAGTGCGATTTCGGCCAGATCGCTACTCGACCCATCGAGAGATATAATGGTCAGAACGGTGGAAATGGGGACGGGCGCATTTTCGGCTAAGCGGTAGGTATAATCTCCGCCCTGTGGCGTATCGGGAAGCAACGTCGAAATTCCGTCGGCGTGTACGATTTGAGAAGCAGCCATTATAACCCTCTTACTCATACACAGATGCCCCCACATCCGTTTACCGACCGCACTGAAAAGACAAAGCACTCGCTATCAAAGCTCATAGACTTCGTCAGCCCACCCAACCGCCGCTATGTTACGCCTTGCGAACGGCTGACTCAGCAGTACCGTTTACGGATGGCGGCTCGATGTTGATGATGATGATGATGTTGCGACGAGATTGGTCGTCGCGCTGCGTCTCCCCTTGCGTCGGCAAACTCGTCGGCTGCCGATCATGTTTTTAAGGAAATGCTTATATTAGGAGATTATTAACTCTTCCGAGGGGGAGTCGTCAACATTCGACTAGCGTGACAGTTAACAGTCAAAATAAAACGTGCACGGAACCGGCTGCGGACCGCCTTCCAGAAACGCATGCCCCAGTGAGGGGAAGGTGTAGCAGCAACCGCCGATCTCATGGACAATTGCGTTTCACTGTGTCGGTTGCTGTAACCATCTGAGAGGGTCCCAAGAGTCCGAATTTCCGCACCTTGGCCTTGTCTTTCGACCAGGAAGGGCAGGGATGGTCTGATTTCGATGCATCGTCTCCGGTAGGAGAGGTAATTAGGCGCGATCAATATCCGGTTTCGATCATTCTCAGGCCGGCTCGAATTGTCCTGGAAGTCTTAATTGACATCGAGAAGGTGATGGGGCTGCCCGTCAAGGATCTGCTCCAAGCAGTTAATCCAAAACCTCACCAATCTTTTGGAAAACGCGGCGGCTGAAAAGGCGGGAGCAATCCAAAATGGCCGGCACACTGATCTCCTTCAAAATTGCCGATATTGCGCGCGGATCAAGAGCGCACGCTAAGGCAACATGGAGCCTGGCAGGGTAGAGGCGACGGGCAAGATCGTGGTCATCGCCGCTACACATACGAGCGAACCGGAAAACCCCGTCGACCAGTGTATAAAAAATCATGCGCGTTCGTCTTAAGGGGCTGAACAGCCGCACGAAACAACTCGCCGACGGCAGCCTCGTCACCTACTAGTGGGCTTGGAAGGGCGGGCCACCTTGCCTGGCAAGCCTGGAGATCCCGAATTCATCGCAGCCTACAAAGCTGCCGCCGCGACCAAGGCCAAGCCGCGCCAGGGCGCGCTGCCGTCCGTGCTGAATGAATTTCAGGCCAGCTCGGATTTGGATGACCTGGCGCCGCGCACGCAAGCCGACTATGTCAAGCTGATCAAGGTTATCGGAAACAAATTCGGTGACTTCCCGCTGTCGGGCATGAGCGACCGCCGCACGCACGGCATCTTCATGGAGTGGCGCGACGAGCGCGCCAAGGCATCGCGCCGACAGGCAGACTATGGCTGGCAGGTGCTGGCGAGGATCCTGTCCTGGGGACACGGTCGCGGCCTTGTGTCAGCCAATCCTTGCGAGAAGGGCGGGCGCCTCTATCGCGGCACCAGGGTGGCTAACGTCTGGACTGCCGCCGACGAGGCCGCATTCTATGCCAGCGCTCCCGCGCACCTGCATCTGCCGCTCACACTGGCCTTGTGGACCGGCCAGCGCCAGGGCGACCTGCTGCGGCTCACTTGGCAGCAGTATGACGGCAAGGTGATCCGCCTGCAGCAATCCAAGACCGGAACTCGTGTGGTCATTCCCGTCGGAGGGCCGCTCAAGGCTGCGCTCGGGGCGCTGCGCGACAAGGTCGGGCAGATACTTTTGAACAGCGACGGCGTGCCATGGACCTCAGATGGCTTTCGATCATCTGGCGCAAGGCCTGCGCCTCGGCCGGGGTGGTCGGAGTGACCTTCAATACATTCGCGGGACTGCTGTAACGCGCCTGGCGCTCGTCGAGGCCTGGGTGCCGGAAATCGCAACGATCACCGGCCACAGCCTTCGGGATGTGGCCGCAATTTTCGATTCTAACTGCCTCAACCGAGAGCCGGCGCTCGGCGAAAGCGCCATCCGCAAGCTCGAACGGGAACAAAAATTACCGACCGGGCGTCCGACTGACACGAAATGTTCTAATGACGAAACGGGAAAATGGCTTTAAAATCAACTGGCTGGGGAACCTGGATTCGAATCATAGCTGCAGGTCACGTCGCACCTTTACCAGATAGGCGTCGGCATCCTTCTGCCAGCCAGCGAACTTCATCGGAGGGCAGGGTGCGCTTGCGGACCTGAGCCATTCCTATTCCTCGCGGTACTTTGGATGACGTTGCGTGGTGTGGGAGCGAGCTTGCCAGACCGGATAGCGTTCCGCCTCTTTCGCCAACTCTCTATTTCCGCGACGCTCCGATGGCCTCGAAAACCTCTTGGCCGATGGGGACGTCTCCGGAGACGTATTCATTCGCAAGCTTGATTGCGTCGCCCAACTTTGGCGCAAGTTCAACCAAAAGATTGAACACTATCCAGACCGGAACATTAGCGCCGACTAACGGTTAATGTCGGCAGTGTCCCGAATCATGATTGGCTGGAGCGATGGCGGTACTGGCGTTCGATCTTGTCTATTTTTCCGGCCTGACCGTAGGCGACCTGCTGGGCAGCGTCATTTCGTTGCTGGCGTGTTTGGTGCTCTACAATGCTTTGGCTACGGACCGCCCGAACCGATAGGTCGGGTCTAACCCGCGATCGCCATTCCAAAGCCAAGGCCCAGGCCAATTGCGACGCCAAGGAACAGCTTGCCGGCCATGTCGATGCGAAGGCGCATACAGGGCGCCATGCGTCTGTGCGGGCGCTCTGAGGCCGTTGCCGATGTCATCGAAGATCGTTTCCATCGGTCGAGTCTCCGAATCTGTGAATCCCCTGTTTGATCCGTCAAAGTCTAACGATCAGGGAAGCGCCATGGAAAGCACGTGCAGTAACGGTTGGTTCAACCATTGCTGGTATAAGTGTGGGGTGGGTGGCGGCTCCGACAGCTCGGGGGTGGAACTGAGTGCCGAAGCCGCCTGCGCAGCCAAGGTTGGGGTTTGACCGCGCCGTCCTATTCTGGGACAGCGCGGTCAACGATTCGTTAAAATGATCCGGACCTAATTAAGTCGATGCCAATTGCGCCCTTCGGCCTTTTTGCGTCAGCCGGGAACATCCTCGCTCCGAGGCTGTTCGGTCACACCCGGCTCGTTCTCAGCGGTCCTGCCGGTGACCAAGATGGCCCCTCACTCATCATGGTCGGCCCGCGCTCGGAAGCAGGCGCGGGCCATCCCTGCACAAGCCCGGCGTCTCCAGATGTCAGCGCTCTGGCGCGAGCCGGACTGCATAACGATTGCGGATGTGGCTGTTAAAATAGACGCCCTTGGCAAGGCAGCTTTGAACGCAGCAACTGCCTCAGCAGGTACGTCCAAAAACTCGTAATGCTTCCCGCACCACTGCGGCCGTTCTAGAGCATGCCTCAGAACGTTCTCAAACGAGGTTAGCTGGAGTGGACTTCATAGCGTCACGGGAAACATACGGAACGATACGGGAAGATTTCTGATTTTGGCCCAAGAAAAAACTAAGAAAATCAACGATTTTTAGACACCCTCCGGGCCCACCAGTCGCCTTCATGCACAAGGCTTTGCGTCGAGGGTAGACAACCTGGTTAGACAGTGGGTTAGACAAACCGCTTCAGAAGCTTCGCCATGCCATCCACGGCGAGCCGCTCCTGCTCCGTCCTTGCTGTAAAGCTCTACGTGGTCCAGGACGTCGTGGCCGAGAATGCCTGCCGATTGTTTCGGGGTCGCGCCCTCCTTGGCCAGGTACTTCCCCAGCGTCTTCCGAAGTCCATGCAGCTTGCAGCCGGGCCCCATGCCCGCCATCTTGGTTCAGTGCGCCATCATGCCGGTCAGCGACTTTCTCAGAGAAGGAATTGCCGTAGGCGTTCAAAATCACCGTGTCGGCCGAACCCCAATGCTTCGGTGAGCACATAGGTGATCGTTAGCGCACTTCAAATGCGATCCGCTGCTCACTAATTACTTGATCCCGTAAATTACATGATCACGTATCGACTTTTGCATTGAAATCCCGAATTCGGTGGCCTTATAAAACTGATGCTGCCATTGCTCGTAGGTCGGCTGTGATGGATAACGCGGCTCCATTCCGCAAGGCCGTCCCTTGCGTCGAAGTGACAGAAACCTGCGGCGAATGGTTCGTCCGCGTGGTTGAGAAAGATCAGGAAATTGCCCGGTCATTCAATCAGGAATCGTTCGCGTTATCCTTTGCAGAAGGCCAGCGGATACGCCTAGGGCTAGCGAAGGTCGTGCGCCTGTAGGGCGCTGTGGGGCGGCATTGTAGGCATCCAAGCATGAGCGGAACCTAATTTGCAGCCGCAAATTAATGTCCAATGAATGAACTCCCAAACCGGAAAAAACTCGTGCCTGACCCTCAACCTCGGCGGGGCTCCAACAAAGGTGTGTTGCTAGCGGCTGCAGCGCTGCTGTTTGCCTTTCTCGCTCTTATTCTGTTTGGGTTTTTTCAGTAACTGCGCGCGGCGCCGTCGTCCTAGAGAGGGCAGAGCACCTGCCGACGTGATCTTCGATCCGCTCGCGTCCCAGCGGCGGGCCGATCATACAAGCCGGCTCGGTTCGTCGCTCCTGACGGGTTGATCGGTCCCACAGAGCAGGTTGATCATCGGCAATTTCTTGGCAGCGCCGGTATTCAACTCACGCCCAACGCGATTGAAAACTGAAGCTGGCCGTCCATCGTGACTGACGCAGCACGAGCCGAACAGGCGAGGCAAGCGCAAGCCTTGAGGCCCAACCTCGGACAGACGAATCACGCTCGTGCAGTCTGGAGACAGCGCAACGAGTTATTCATTCGGGCGCCTTCGCATCACCAGCGGAACGAAAGAGTTAATTGACGATTTACTAGGGAAGGATTGCAGGACGGAAAACATTGAGGATTGCTGCCATGACAATGTTGTTCGAACCACTCGACTCTGAAGGTTACAAGCGCAGTGTGGTCTACCATGCCGCACGCTTGTCCATGCTCCACAACCGAATGCTGAAGCGTTTCGACAAGGTCGATAAAGCGGCTGAAAAGGTTGAAGCCGAGGTGGAGCTGTTTGATGAAGCTGTTCGCACTCTCTACGAATGAGCGGCATGTTGACCGCCGACGTTCCTCCTAGCGCGTATACGGGCGCGGGTTTCACCGTTGCCCACCAGGCGATGTCGCGCCGCGGATTTGGGCTTGATAAGCACGATCTAATGTATACGATTCACCCAGCCGGCCTGGCTCCCCCGCCATCGGGCCGGTCAGGCCCGACGGTTCAACGCACCACCCGAACGACTGTCGGGCCGCTAGGACTCTCACCGTGCAGCCGGGTTCATGCTTTGCCTTTTTTTCTCGAAAAGCGCGAGCTTGGTCATATAACCAATTCTGATTTTTGCATGGCATTGGGTGCAGTTGAAGTTGGATATCACCTTCAACCACGATCCCTTTTTTATGATGACATGAGAACAGTTTGGACATTCCAGTTCCAGGTACTCGTCCCCCATATCGTTTGAAATCGGCACTACGACACTCCCCAACAGTTGCCCGTGAAACTTGCGCTTCGAGATCGGCCGGGACCTCCGTGCTCAAACCCGAACGTGGGTCCTTGGCAGATGTTCCGCAATCCGACCTCTGGCGACCGGGATCGGACCTAAGTCCAAATCGCCGCCAACAGGCCGAGAAGTGGAACCCCGGCGGATGCTTTTTGAACGCTGAATTTCCGTCCTCGACGGTCGTAGTCCGCCGTCCTCCTGGCCAAAGCTCCAATGTTGCCTTGTGTGAAACTGACCTCGCCCGGCCTATCAGGTCGCCAGGGCGCAACTCCGGTAATAATACGGTCGGAGCGAATGTCAGCGCGAAGCTGTGCGCAGGGACGCCAACTCGCTGACAGCAGCAAGGATGACAGCATCGGTTGCCGGCTTCGGCAGGAATCTGCAGTCGCGGAAAGCCGCGGGAACGTCGGCGGGGCCAAATCCCGACAAGAAAGCAAAGGGGATGCCTCGCGCCTGCAATATCCTCGCCACGGGCAGACCCGTTTCACCGTTCAGCTGGATGTCTAGCAACGCCACGTCAATCTTGTCCGATTCGATAAGACGCAGAGCGGCGGATACCGACGGCACAGGTCCGACCACCTGATAACCGGCGCGACGCAGCCGCGCGGCAGTGTCCTGCGCGACTAGCCATTGATCCTCAACAATCAGAACACTCACGCTTTCGCTCACGGCCCCTCTCTGCGATTGACCGGAAATGAGATGTCGATCCGAGACCTTCGGACAGTTGTTTCGACATGTCCGCAAACCTATAGGTAACCTCTCCATGCAGCAAGGTGAGGCTGATGCTGGAGCGCAGGCGCTTCCACCGACCACTTGCTGAATTACCGGAGCCGAAGATTAGCGCGTCAATGGAGCTGCGGTCCGCCCCCGCTCCATCGAGAGTTGGATAGGCGCTTACCCCTCTCCACGATCCGCAAAAATCTAAAAGCCTCCGTACCACGCCATTGGCTCTTCAAGCATGAGTAGCACCTCTCTCTCTCTCTCTCTCTCCATCTTGGGCGACCTGAGATTGCGGTCGGTCAATGAGCGTCAGAAGTGCGATGCACCGAGTTTGTGCCTGCAGTTTTTCGAAGGAAAGGCTTGAGAATTCATGATTTCGGAGCAGGTTTGGCTGGCGCATGAGCGCCGCAGATCTATACTGGGGAGATCAAGCGATGGGGTCGGCCATGAGCAAAGAGTTCAGTGTAGCGGATGCCTATGGCGCCGGCCGCGCCATGTTCATGGGACTTGAACTGCTGGTTTCGCCCGGTGCGCTCGTCCCCAGACCTGAGACCGAGTTGCTCGGCAAGACCGCGCTTGGTGTGTTGCATCAGATGAACCTGCCGGCTCCGCGCATAGTTGATATGTGCTGCGGCACTGGGAATCTGGCGTGCGCGATCGCCTACCATGTGCCCAGCGCCCTTGTCTGGGCAAGCGATCTCACCGATGAATGCGTCGAAACGGCACGCCGCAACACCTCACATCACGGCATGGCTGAGCGTCTTTCGGTGCTTCAGGGCGACTTGTTCGACTCTCTCATCGGCCTTGGGCTAGACGGAACTATCGACGTAATCGTCTGCAATCCGCCTTACATTTCTGAAAAGCGGCTCGAGGGCGACCGCGCCCATCTGATCGAGCTTGAACCGCGCGAGGCGTTCGCAGCCGGCCCTTACGGCCTGAGCATTCATATGCGCGTACTGAAAGACGCACCGCGATACCTGCGGCGTGGCGGCATCCTGCTCTTCGAGGTCGGGCTTGGCCAAGACCGACAGGTAGCGGGTCTGCTGGAACGCAGCAAGGCATTCGAGAACATCCGTTCGGTCTCGAACGAAGCGGGCGAGGGCCGGGTGGTTCTGGGGCAAGTCAAGACGCAGGCATGAATCCTGCGACAGTCAGACCAAATACGGGGCTGCTCTGGGCGTTACGCTCACCCATCAGTTCATTTTGCGGATGATGTATTGCTCGATCCCCTGGATGGAATCGAGGTTTTCAGGCAGAAGTTCGCTGTCCTCGACGGTAATGCCAAAGGTCTCCTCGATGAACCCGATAATCTCAAGCACACCCGTCGAGTCGACAATGCCTTGATCGAGCAAGGATGCGTCATCCAGCAATGCCTTGACGTCGCTGACGTAGAAATTTGAAACCAAGAAACTACGAATCTGCTCGCTGTAGATTCCGGTGCGTTCCTTGATGGTCAACATGAATTCGTCCTCCCTAACGACACCATTAACGCGACTTGGTTCTGGCCCCGCATCATGACAGCGCCGTTTTCTTGAGTTTTCCCGTGTCCGTCATCGGCAGGTTCGCCACAACGACGATGGATTTCGGGACCATGAAGTTTTCCAGACGCTTCTGGCACTCCTTCTGCAGTTCCCTTTCGCCAATGGCTCTTCCATGCTCCATCACCACAAAGGCTTTCACCGCTTGCCCGAGGAGCTCGTCGGGAACACCGATGACGGCCGCTTCCCGGACTCCTGGAATGTCCATGAGTACGTTTTCCACTTCCCTTGGCGCCACCTTCTCGCCTCGCGACTTTATGATCTCATCCCCACGGCCAACGAAGTAGAGGTAACCCTCCGTATCCATCCGGCAGTAGTCGCCGGTGTATAGGACTTGCTCGCCTGGCAGCGGGCCGGGTTTGAGTTTCCTGGCCGTTGCCTCGGGCTTGCCCCAATACCCCTTCATCACCGTTGCGCCGCGAATGACGAGTTGGCCGACAACGCCGGGGCCTATCCGCCTGTCATGCTCGTCAACGATCCACATCTCCGTATTCGGGATTGCGATCCCTACGCTCAATGGCTTTCGCTCGAGGTCCTCTGGCGGCAAATAGGTGCAACGTTTGCATTCGGTGAGACCGTACATCGAATAAATGCGTGCACCCGAAAACAGCTCGCGAAGCATGAAAATATGCTTGAGGGGTAGGGCTGCCGCAGTGTTTGTGACGTAGCGGATGCTCGAGAAATCCTGGTCTTTGAGGGACCTGAGTTCGGAGAGTGCGGCAAAGATTGTGGGCACGCCAGGAAAGCCCGTAACCCCCTCCTGTCTGATCGACCCGAGGATCTGTGCCGGGAAAGCGAACGAGCGTTCGAGCACCAGCCGGGCGCCGGTACGAAAAGCCATGATCATCTGGTACAGTCCATAATCGAAGGCGAGGGGTAGGACATTGAGGATCACCTCGTCCTCGGCAATCGCCAGGTAGGAAGCGACAGACGCGCACGCGGCCATCATGTTTCTGTGCGTCAGCATCACGCCCTTGGGTTCGCCCGTCGACCCGGACGTGTAGATGATGGCTGCCAGATCAACATCGATGCACTGCCGTGCCGGCGGCGTATCCGCGCCATTGGCGAGGGCGGCGTCCCAGCGCACGGCAAACGGCAGCTGGGCGAGTTCGACGTCGTCGATCGGTCCCGATACGATCACCCGCAGAAGTGACGGGCAGCCGCGCGCCGGCTCGCGGAAGATCGCGTGCAGATGGCCGTCCGTGATGAGCGCCGTCGGCCGGCAGTCGTTGAGCAGATAATCGAGCTTGTCGCTCTTGGTGAGCGGGTTGACGATGCACACCACCGCATTCGCCTTTAGCACTGCCCAGAAGCTAACCACCGTCTCGACGGTGTTGTCGGCGAAGATCATCACGCGATCACCGCGAACGACGCCGGATGCGGCCAGGTCCCGGGCGATCGCGTTGGCTCGCGTTTCGAGTTCGAGGTAGGTGACACGCTGCCTGTTGCACACCAGCGCCACCTTACTTCCGTGTCGGACGGCTGAATGGGCGAGGTAGTCATGCAGCAATGGTACGGCATCATGCAACATGCAGGCGCTCTTCCCGATGTTCGCAGTCGACGTCGACGCTGAGTGTGCATTCGAGCGTTGCACTGGGACAACCCGCGACGAACTGCTGATGAAGAAGTTGGGTCGACAACACGCCGACCAGCGCCATGTTGTCGGCATTGGACAGGTCGCCATCGCCAGTTCTGGCCTGGCATTTGGCAAGCAGGTGCGTGACCGCCTTTGGATCGAAGACATTCGCCTCGCGCAGGGCCGCCTGCGAAACCGCCTCGCGTGCGTAATCCGGAGCGTCTGCGCCGACGAAGCAAAGCGCGTTGGGCGCACGGAAGGGCTGCTTCTTGCGGGCTATGATCTCGGAGGGCAGGATGGGTGCCGCCATGCGCTTCAGCACGTGCTTCTCGTCGAGGCCGCGGAGTTTGAAGGAGGGTGGCAGCGAATTCGCGAGCCTCACAAGTTCATCGTCCAGGAACGGGAAGCGCCCCTCGACGGAGTGAGCCATCAGCATCCTGTCGCCTTGCGAGGAGAGCAGATAGCCCGACATCAGTGTTTGCACCTCGAGATACTGGTCCTGCGCAAGGGGGCTCCAACGGGCAAACTGCGCGGGCAGACGGGCGAGCAACTCGGACACGGCGTCGCGGCCCTGCGTTCGAGCCCGCATATCGGCCGTAAACAAGCGCTTGATGGCACTGGTGGTTCGCCAGCGTGTTTCATGGGCAAAGCCCGGCGCGTCGTAAGCGTGAATATTTCGCCCGAAGAACTGACGCGCCATCGCCTGCTGTTGCACCGGCGAGCGGGTGAGATAGGGGTAAAGGCGTTCCAGGAGCCGAGAGCGTCGTGTCGAAGTCGGGTGGCGCCCCCAGAAGCGGCGGACCTTGCCTTCGCGGAACAGGTCGTAGCCGGCGAACATTTCGTCAGCGCCTTCGCCGGTCAGCACGACCTTGATGCCACGCTCGCGCACCAGGTGCGAGAGCAGGAAGAGTGGCGCCGGGGCAGTCCTCAGGATCGGGCGTTCGGTGTGTTGGATTACCTCCGGAAAGATTCCGGCTATATCTCTGCGCGAAACGACCACTTCATGGTGCTCACTGCCGATCGTCTCGGCAACCATTCGCTGGAAGCGGGTCTCGTCATATTCGGCGTCGGCAAAACGCAAGGAGAAGGTTTGGAAGCGATCGCCCGCGAAGCGCCTTGCGAGCGCGGCCACAAGCGAACTGTCCAGCCCTCCGGAGAGGTAGCACCCGACAGGCACGTCGGCGCGCACCATTCTGAGCGCCGTCGCGGACTCAAGAGCGCTAGACACGCGGTCCACCGCGTTGTTGGAGGACCCGGGGAACTCGCCCTGCCGCGATCCGAAATCGTCGGGATAGGAAGGCTGCCAAAAAATCCGCTCACGAACGGTGCCATCCTGATAGATGCGGACACGACCCGGCTCGAGTTCGTTGATTCCGTGGAAAACTCCTTGCGGCGGAACGACCGTCCAGAGCGTGAACGTCTGATCGATGCCGGCGGGATCAAAGGCGCGAGGGATGGTTCGATCGGCCGCGAAAATGGCTTTCACTTCGCTGGCGAAATAAAGCCGGTGCGCATGCTCGCTGAAATACAGCGGGCAAATGCCGAAGCGGTCGCGCGACAATATAAGACGATTGGCCACTGAATCCCAGATCGCAATTGCCCATTGGCCGTTCATCCGCTCGAAGGCCGTTTCTCCCCACTCACGATAGGCGTGTAGCGCGACCTCCGTGTCGCTGCGGGTTCGGAAGCGGTGGCCGAGCGCCGTGAGTTTTTCACGCAATTCGACGTAGTTGAATATCTCGCCGTTGAACACGATCCACGTCGTATCGCCTGTGTCCGCCATCGGTTGCTGGCCACTGGAAAGATCGACGATGGACAGGCGCACATGCGCCAGCCCCGCGCGTCTGTCCCGGTAGAGACCGCGCCCGTCGGGGCCGCGATGCGCCAGCGCGCCCATCATCTGCATCAGCGCCTGCCGCGAAGGAGAAGCCGCTGTGGCATTCAGCGCCACGATTCCAGCGATGCCGCACATGCTCGGTCAATCTCCGCCTTCCGCGGACAGCAAAGGCCGCGCGTGAAGATAGTGGGCCGCCCTTCGTTTCGCTTCGATGTCCTTGAACACTTTCTGAAGCTGGGGCTCGGTGAGGCCAGCAACCGCCGCGAGCTCATTGCTGGCGACCCCGTGGTTCAGGCCGTAGAGGCATAGATCCATCAGGTGATAGGGCAGCGCGAAATAGAATTCTTCCTGGCTTTGGGTCATGGAAAAGGTGTCGGTGGTCGGTGGCCGCTGCCGGATTTCATCATCCACCTCGAGATATTCCGCGAGTTGATAAACCTGGGTTTTGTAAAGGTGAACGATCGGCATCACGTCGGCGGCTCCGTCGCCCTGCTTGACGAAAAAGCCCTGGTCGTACTCGAGGCGATTTGGAGTGCCGACAACCGCGTATTTGAGGCGGTCGGCGTGATAGTATTCCGTCATCTTGCGCAGGCGCTGCTTGTAGTTTGTCGCAGCAACGATCTGCAGATAGGCAGCTGGCGGCAGACGCACGGTATCTACTTTACCCTGCGGATCCTGGACCGTGAGGCGGGTTATATTGAGCCCGCTGCTCTCCAGAACCGACGCGATCACCAGCTTGCATTTCCACCCTTCCCCATAGTCGGGAACGACGGTCTGGATCGCATCGATCTGCCGGCGGTAGGCCCCAATGGCCTCCAGTGCCGGTGCTATGTCCTCAAGGACGCTTTCAATGCCAAGCTGTGCCGCGACGCGGCGGCCAAGTCTCAGGGAGTCGCCGGAAGAATCCCGCTCCGGCATGAACAGTCCCAGGACCTTGTCTTTCCCGAACGCGCGCATGCACAAGGTCGCGACGACGGAGCTGTCGATACCGCCGGAAAGACCGACAACCACGCCGCGACGATGCAGGGTGCCGAGAACCTGAGTGCGCAAGGTGTCAACGATGCGATCGACCTCCGCGCGGGCATCGAGCGTCAGCATGTCCTTGCTGAATTCCGGAATTATGTCGATGACAAGTCCTCCCTTTTGCGAGATTCGGCGGGGGAATAGGTCTGCACGATGGCCGTCTCGATAAGCGGACGGTTGGTGGCAAGGTTTGGTTCGACGACAAGGTCGATGTGGCTGCCCGTGATCGAAATGACGTCCAGGTGTGCCAAGACGCTGTCCCAGCCCAAGGCCCGCGGCATTCCCTCCCTGCGACATCGGAACAAGGTACCGGAGAGGGGCAGAGCCGGTTTCGGTGCCTCAAGCCATTGGAAGAATGACTTCGCCCTTAAAACCTCCTGCAGTTCCAGTTTGGTCCTGAAGATCGTCGGGTTGAACTCTCCATTGGCAAATCTGTCCAGAATCCTGGCCAGACGCGCTTCGCCGCCCACGGCGACGGTGATCTTCGCAAGGGCTCTGCAAGCCATCCGATGCGCGGATATGCGGTTGGTGCGAATACGATAGAACGTACGGGTAAGTGTCTCCCAATGGTTGCTCGGCTCGTCCAGAAGGCTCGTGTCGAGGATGCCCAGGAACCGCACCGTTCGCCCGGCCTTCATGAGCCGTGCGGCAACCTCGAATGCAACCGCGCCACCCAGAGAATGGCCGAGAAGTCGCACGGGGCCCGCAGGTTGGATGCGGCTTATCTGCTCGAGTGCGGCGCCAGCCATGGCGCTGAGGGTGTTGTGTCCGTCCAGTATCGCCGCAAGGCTCGGATATCGGATCGGGTTTACACGGGCGACTTTCCCTATGGCGGCTGCGAACGCAGCCAGGCTCGGACCATAGCCAACGGACCCTGGAAACAGGAAAAGAACCGGGGGGTGGTGCTTCTTTTCGCGCCCTTCGCCCGACCGTGCAGAGACGACCGCCTCAACCATCTCGTCCAAGCTCATGCCGACGGTGAATGCTTCGAGGCCCAGCTCTTGCCCGATGGCGTTTTCGATCGCCATCACGCAGTGCAGCAGCTGCAGCGAATCTCCTCCAGCATCATCCCAGTTTCCCGTGGCAGTGCCTGTGTTGAGAACCTGCGTCCACGCGTGCTGCACTATTTGACGTGTGTCCTTTGCTCCTCCGGCGGGCGGAGCATCGAGAGTGGACGACCGGGCGACTCGCGCCCTCCTTCCGTGCGAACGATCTATCTCGGCCAGTGTTGCCAAATCGACCTTACCTCCCGACAGGCGTGGGATTGCGTCAACGGGGTGCAATCGCAAGGGACGCAATGGTGCCGGCAAGGTCATTCTGAGGAGCTGGCGAAGGTCGTCTGCAAAAGCGCCGCCTGCGAAGCGCTGGGGAACCGCGAAGGCGATGAGTTCCTGCGCGGCCGTTACCATCACCACGGCATCCGCCACCGAAGGCGCGCAACGCAAGACCCGTTCGAGTTCGGCGGGCTCGATGCGTCGACCATTGATCTTGATCTGGCGCCCTTTGCGGCCGACGATCCTCAAGATGCCATCATCGTCGAGCCGAACGAGGTCCCCGGTCGAAAAAAGCCGAGCCTCGGGATCGTCGGGGTCCGGCTGCGCGGGAACGACCACACCGTTCTCCCAATGACCAAGCAGGACATAGCGGCTTTTGATCAGAAGCTCTCCACTTTCGCCTGGCCCTACATTGCGCTCCGCTTCGTCGACGATAGCGAATGTCATACCAGGGAGCAGCCTGCCGACGGGAACCGACGCGTCTTGCTCGGGCCAGTCAGGCGGCAAGAACCATTGCGAACCGATGGTTTCAGTCGATGAGTAGCCGATCTGGATCAGACACTGGTCCGAAACGGCTTTGCGCAGCAAAGCGATGTCCATCCATGACACTTTCTCCCCACCGATCCGGGCCACTCTGAGCGGCCAGGAAGCGTCGGCGGGCGCCTCAGCCAGGAGGGCTCGAAGCAGTGCCGGCACAAGATAGGCGATCGTCACACCTTCGGACTGCAATCGAGCGCGCGTAGCGCGCAGGCCGACAGCCTCCACCTCGAGAAGATGCAACGTGGCGCCCGTCAGCAGCGCCGCAAAGATCTCCCGGCAACCGGCGATCGTGGCTGGCCCGGTCAGCGGCAGGAAAACGTCATCCGCGCTGATATGGCACGCATCGACATATTGCCGGACCCGCCATAGCAGGCTGCGTTGGCTGTTGACGATTCCCTTGGGGCGCCCGGTGCTGCCCGAAGTGTAAAGCACCAATGCGGGCGCATCGACCGAAACCATAGGGGGCTTATGCTGCTGTTCTGGGTGTTGATCGTTGGACGCCACGGCGGCCGCAATTTCGATCCAGACGATCTCTTGGGCCAATTCGACCGGGCGAACATTTTCGGCGCCTATAATCGCGCCGAGCCCCGCGGCACTGACTATATCGAAAATGCGAGAGGCGGGATCTCTTGTGTTGAGCGGGACCGAAGGCCGTCCCGCCGCCATGGTCGCCAACATCGCCACAGGATACCAAGCGGAGTTTGCTTGCAGGATGCCGATGGCCTGCCCTTCGGGGACGACGGCAGCGATATGAGTTGCCAGCGTCTCGACCGCCCGGAAAAGCTCAGAAAAAGTCAGGCGGTTCGCGCCGTCGCTGATTGCGAGCTTGTCAGGATACCGCCTGGCGACATCTCCAAGGTGGTCGAAGATTGGAGTGTCCGCAAATTTGGCACCCATCTGTCGGTAACGGCGCCAGACTGGCCCCCCTTGGTCAAGATCATATTCGGGAACGACTGACCACTTTCGGGTGGGTCGCAGATCCACCTGTAGGTTTTGATTTGCCACTTCCGAATGCAAACACACTGAGGACATTCAGGGCCCCGCCAAGCTGACGGTCGAACATCGCTCGCCGCGGAGATCTTTTCATCAATCATTCGGATGATGCCTCGATCTTGCCTAGCCAGCGCTTCCCGAGCGTCCTTCAGAAGTTTTGCCATCTGTGTCCAGCACCGGTCGTTTTTCCTTGCAAGCTCCGTCGAGCGCAAGACGGCTTGCCCAGGCGAACGGAGCGATCGGCATCTCCGCTAGAATCCGGGCTCGGTGCCCAGATTCACTGACTGGAACAATCATTCAAATGAACGTTGGTGTGATCTGAAATCCGGCTAAGCTTGATCCGTAGGGGAATGACTGCTCGTTCGGAGACGCTTGAGCATATGATCATCGAGTTGTTTGGGCCGCCTGGCGCGGGTAAAACCACGCTGCTTCGCGGCCTCTGCCAAGGGCTGGCGAGACACGGCATCAATGTGAAGACAGTAAATGGGTATCGCCTGATTGAACCTGGATCGGCTCAGGATGACGCTCCGGAAATCCGCCATGGCATAGGAAGAATTGGCAAAAAGATTGCCACATCCGGTCCTATCTTGCTGTCGACCTTGCCAAAGGACAGTGTCGCGGCCCGGCTTCTGGCATCGATCCCTCTTCGAAGCCGCGTGTGGTCATGGCGAATGAAGGTCGACATCGCCCAACTGTGCCAGTCCTGGCGCCAAGCGCGGGAGTCGCCCGGTTGCTTCATCTTCGAAGAGGGCATGATTCAGGCTTTGTGTGCGCTGGGTGTGCTGGCTAGAACTCCAAGCCTCGACGCGGTCCGCGAGTGCCTGGCGTTCCTGCCGCGGCCGGATCTCGTTGTGCAACTCGACGCGCCCCAGGAAACGTTACGCCGCCGTCTTGTGGATAGGCATGCGCAGCAACCGCTCCTCGAGGTTATGCTGTTCGAACTTGGCGTGGACAAAGGATTAAGGCAGGCCGAAATCTCAAGAGAGGTCGGCGAGTGCCTGCGCCAGGACCGATGGCCGTTGATACAAGTCAATGGTGCTGAACCTCACGACGTGGACGGGGTCGTCGCGCGCGTTCTGGGAGAGCATGTTGGTCATGCTGCCTAGGCTGGCCCATGACCTATGATCCATGACACATTTATGCATTTGGCGCCAAGCCGGGCAGCATCTGCCGCCAAGCGCGCAATCATGTCGAATCGTGCTGATCGAGCACTTCGAGCATGGTCGTCAACATGCTTCCGACTTCCTCAGAGATTTCCTCGGGGCGGATTCCCGCTCTGATGGCATCCGCCGTTGCTTGGTCCGCAAGTTTCGCCGCAAGAGCCGGATCGGCCTTGGTGTAGAGTGGGATCTTATCCTCTACCCATTTCTGCAGGAATTCGATGCCGCGCGCGCTCATACCAAGTACAAGCTCGGCGGGGCTTCTTGGTTCCGTCAGCCATATTCAAGAACGTCAGACCATCTTGCTCAGGCTGACGTCCCACGGTCACGTCACGATGAACGAGGACGCCGTCAGAGCCAGATGTGGCGATAGAGTGGCAAATTGGATCTGATGTGCGCCGCCCGAGCCGTCGCTGTCAAAGGAAAGCGCGCCGGTCGTGCTGTTATAGACGATGTGATCGCCGCTGTCGTGCGCGGCCCTGCCGGCGTAAAACGCCGAAGAGGGAAGGGCGCCTGTATGCAGGCCGGCAAACACGGTGTGGTCGAGTTGGATCTTGTCGTGGCCCACTTTGAAATCGGTGACCTTGTCGATATTGCCGACCTTGAGAGCCGAATCGAAGACAAAGACGTCGTTGCCGCCATGTCCGGTCAGAACGTCTCTCCCGCCACCGCCGTTGATAGTGTTGCTCCCGGAATTGCCATCGATGGTTTGGGCGAATTCGTTTCCCGTGAGCTTGATGGCGGCAGTTCCCAATTTGCTGGTGGTCGCAAGATGCTCGACCTGCGAGCCGGCCGACAGCGCGTAGCTCACCGATGCCAGCACGCTGTCGTTGCCGCTGTGCCGCAGTTCCACCACCTTGTCGCCGGCGTTGTTGACATAGTAGGTGTCGTTGTAGCCGCGGCCCATCATCGTGTCCGCGCCAGCGGTGCCGCGAAGCACATCCGCGCTACCCGTGCCGTAGAAAATGTGATCGCCGGTGCTGGTCGGAGGGACACTTGTGGGCGGAGGCGCTGTGCTGGTAGGCGGCGGCGTCGGTTCGCTGGCCGAAGGACCGCTTGCGGTGCTCTGGTTGTGTTGAAGGAACAGAGCCTGCAGCGTCGGCGAGCTCTCAAGCGCCGTGTCGCCCTGTTGAGAACCCCAAGCATAGGCATAGTCGAAGGCCGGCGAAGGCGCTACCTTGGCCCAGTGGTCCAACATGGTCTTTTCCTGAGCAACGCTGGGCAGGACATAGCGACCGCCCGTGTCGGTCGTCCAGTCGCCGCCGCCGAAGGTCTGATACACGGGAACGACCTGACTGAGCGGGATGCCCGAGGCGACGGCCGCCGCCACAGTCCTGTCGATCATGTTGTAATCAATCGTGCTTGTTCCGGTCCGTACCGGGTAGGGATCCAAGCCGTAATAGTCGATATGCGTGTTGGCAGGATTGAAGGTGTTTGAAAAGTCGGGGTTAGCGGAAGACCCCATGTTCATCATTGTTATGAAGGTCTTGGCGCCGGGCAGGTGGCTGTGGATCCAGTCTGACTCCGCCTTCAGATCAGCGGCGGTGGCATAAGTTCCCCATTTGCCGGTCGGGTCCGGCTCATCGACGAGGAAGAAGCCAAACACTTTCGGATTGCCGATGAAGGGCGTGACCTTCTGGATAAAGGAGGAGGTTGCACCATCTGCTTCATTGAGCCACACCAGGCCTTTCTGGCCGGCCGGCAAGGCGTTGAGCTGGTCCAAGGAAGATACATCAACAAGATTGAATCCGGCTTTCGCGACCTCGGAGGCCGACCCGCCCGAGGCGTAATGGAGTGTTGTCATTGACATACCCTTCGTCCGATTCGGTAGGCGCCCCACACCTGCCTAGGGAAAGGATCCATTAGCGACAAATCAAATACCGGCGTCCCTTGATAGAATCTTTGATCATCGTCCGGAAAACACAACAGCCTCGATGCTACGCTTGCGTCAGAGGTTTGTAGATGATCCAAGTATGTCGGGCGCTCAAGCCTGCAACGAAAGCGTTGCAGCGAAGTCTGCCGGAGCGCCTGCGCATTTGCAGTGGCGGCAATCGGCCAATGCGCGCTTCGGTTGCGCGAGCCACCGCCCAAATGCGCGCTTCCGCAGGATTTATTCGAGCTCAGACCGCAAAAGAATCGCGTCCTGGCGAAGCCCTCCCATTGCAGCCGCTCAATGCTCCTCGTGAGCAAAGCCTCGGCGCCAAATGTCCGCAAGGTCATGCGAGGCGCTCGCCGCTGGCAATTGCGGAGAGGCACTGAACTGGATCCCGCCGGGTTCAACCGAAAGGCGGGCGTGCGGGTCCGAATGACGGGGAGCATGGCAACGCGGTCGCCCATCCGCAGGAAGAGGCGGCTGGTGGTCCGACCGTATCCAAAGACCGGGTGAAAGCCTGTTCCAGACGAAGCGGTCGGGAGAACTGCCGGTGCGAGTCATCACACCATCTGGGTGCGATGTTGATCCGGCGTGAGAAGGCGGGCAGAGAACGCGAGCGCGCGGACCCCGTCGAACACAGCCCTCTTTTTCTAAATATCCGGCCCGCCGTGTCGTACGCGAACGTGTCGTCGTTGCACCGTCAGACCGGATGATCCAACGCACTGACCGAGGCGACAGCGATTGTGGCTGCATTGCCGCATCGTTGATCAGCTTGCTTCATGCAAACAGACGAGGACAGCACGAAAGCCTGCTCCTAGCGTGGGACTGGCTGTTGTGTGTTCAGGGGCGATGAAACCGGCCATGGAAACCGCGGATAGGGTCAGCTGTTTTACGAGATTGGGATCGCATCCAGGAGCGACAGGATGAGTCCGCATCTGGTTTGCGTTGGCGGCGAGGATCATAGACTAAGAATCCCGTTTCTTTTGGCGCTTCGCGAAAGGGGTTTTCAAGTCACTGCCGTTTCGAGTGATCTCGGAGCCGCCTTTTCACCCCATGGCATTGCCCATCGCCGATTCGGGTTCGACCGCTTTGGCAGCGGCGGTGCAGAATGGGGTGCTGTCGGCGCGATCCGTGAACTGATGTCCGAACTGCGTCCGGACATCATTCAAAGTTTCGACACCAAGCCCAATCTCCTAACTCCACTGGCGGTGCGCGGGCACGTTCCCGTCGTTCGCACCATCAACGGGCTTGGTTGGACATTCTCGTCGCGGGAGCCGCGGGCCCTGGCATTGCGTCCTTTCTTTTGCGGCCTTCAGGGGGTGGCGTCTCGTTGGACAGCCATGACCGTCTTCCAGAATAGTGATGATCAGGCCTTCTTCGAGCGCTATCGGCTGGTGGCTCGCGGCAAAGGGCGACTGATCCGGAGTTCTGGCATCGACCCCGATGCATTCTCGATGGCAAGGTATCGTGGTCCTTCGGCTGCCACGATGCGCGAGGAACTTGGCCTACAATCGGCCCAGGTCATAATATTTGTCGGTCGGCTCACGCGGCAGAAGGGGATTCCAACCCTCATCGAGGCGGTTCCTCGCGTTATCCGCGAGAGGCCCAACGCGCGTTTCGTACTTGTCGGCCCGCAAGACTCCGAAGGTCCGTTTGCCGTCAGCAGAGCCGATATCGAGCGCCATGTTCCCCACGTTGTCGCATTGGGGCCAAGGCGCGACATTCCAGCCCTCCTTGGCATGGCGGATATCTTTGCGTTTCCGACGCAATATCGCGAGGGAATTCCGCGTGTCCTGCTGGAGGCGGGATTGTCCGGATTGCCGATCGTCGCCTCGAATATGCCGGGCTGCAACGATGTGGTTGAGGATGGCTGGAACGGCTATCTCGTGGCGCCGCGCGATGCGGATGGCTTGGCCTCCCGGATAGTCGATCTTCTTTCCGACCCCGCCCGTGGCAAGACGATGGGCAGCCGTTCCGTCGGATTCGTGCGGGAGCGGTTCTCGCTGTCGTGGGTGATCGACCAGTATTGCGACCTGTATAAGACAATACTGGGTGGCAGATATCGCAGCAGGCTTGTTCAAGCTGCGCAGGCGAATCCGAGGGAAGAGGCGGTGCCAAGCCCCCATCGACTGGGTGAGGCGCGGCAATGATGCGTGATGCGCTTCTGGCCTTCGGCGTCGCGATGTCCTACGCGGCGCAACTCAGCATCCCAGGGCTGCCCTTCGGCTACAGCGAACTGTGCCTCACGCTCTGGATAATGCTGTCGATGACGCGAATCCTTGCTGGCGGCCAACTGGAGGTTACGCCGGCCCTGGCCAAGCTTGGGCTTTTCTGGCTGATCCTGGCGCTTGCCATGGGCGTGGGTTACATCATCGGTTTTCTGACAACCACGTTGTTCCTGGATCCGTTGTTGCACGACACGCTGGCCTATGTGCTGTTGGCGTGCGTCACCTGTCTGGCCGCTGCGGAGCCCAACGCGTCTTTCCGTTTGCGTCGTATCGCCTGGTGGATGGTTGCTATCGCGAATGCGGGCTTCATCATTCAGGTAGGGCTTGGCTTCGGCTGGCTCCATCAGGCTGGGGTCGAGCCCTGGTACTGGGACCGCTTCTGCGGATGGTCCGACAATCCGAACCAGCTTGCGCTCTACTGCGCCCTGCTCGGTCCACTGGCCTTGCATCTTGCCACAACCACCAGCAATAAATGGGGAAGATGCCTTGCCCTATGCAGCCTCATATTCACCGTTTACGTCGGAAGGCTGACAAAAAGCGATACCTACCTTTATACCACGGTCCTGGCTTGTCTGATCCTTCTCGGGCTGCGGGTCCGGGCCTGGCTGACGAGCGACGGCAATAAGGCGAGCCTTTCAAGGCAGCTTGCCGTCCTGATGGCCGTTGGCTTCCTGCCGCTGGCCCTGTCTATAGCGCCCTATGCCCTCAGCGAGGCCTCCAGCGCCGAAGACTTCGCCAAGAGCCTGACCAAAGACAAGGGCGGGGAAGCGACTGCCCAAACCGCGGCGCTTCGCCTCTACCTCTGGAATGCAGCCTTGGAGAAGGGGGCACGATCGGGATCGCTTGGACTGGGTCCGGGCCCGCACCTAGATAGTCCCCCCGTGGTCAATCAACAGTTTTTGCCGCGGCCCTTCGAGGCGCACAGCACCATCCTGGATCTCTACACTCAGGGCGGCCTGATTTCGGTTCTAGCCCTGATGTGGATCTTCGGCTCGGCTGCGTTGTCCGCCTGGCGGGCGAAGCTGGACGCTCTGGTGGCGCTCGTGGCATCGATCGCCGTTTTCAGTGCTCCGCATTTGGTCATCCGCCATCCGATCGTGTGGTTCTGTCTGACCCTCTGCCTTGCCGCTGGGACGCCGGAAGCGATCCCCGCGATTGTTCGCCAGAGGAGATGCTAGAATGTGTGGGATCGCCGGAATTTTGTTGGCGCCCGATGCAGCCAACGCAAGTGCGCTCAGGGCCATCGGACCGATGGCGACGGCGCTTCGTCATCGCGGACCTGACGGTGAGGCCTTCTGGGTGAGCCGTGAAGGGGGGGTAGCCTTCGGCCACCGGCGACTGGCCATCGTCGACCTGTCCGAAGCGGGTCGCCAGCCAATGCTCTCCGCGAGCGGTCGGTATGTCATCACCTTCAATGGCGAGATATACAATTTTCGCGATCTGCGCCGTGAACTGGAAGGGGCGGGCCATCATTTCCGCGGCGCCAGCGACACGGAGGTCATGCTGTGCGCGATCGAAAGCTGGGGCCTTGATGCAGCCCTCGCGCGCTTCGCTGGCATGTTTGCTTTCGGGCTGTGGGACCTGAAGAACCGAACGCTTCAGCTTGCCCGCGACCGAATGGGCAAGAAGCCACTCTATGTCGCCTTAACACGTGACGCGCTTGTCTTCGCCTCGGAGTTGAAGGCGATCACTTGCTTCCCAGGGTTCACCCCGGAACTCGATGTCGATGCGGCGACGACGATGGTTTCCAACGGCTGGGTGCCGGATGACCGTTGCATTTGGCAGGGCGTGTTCAAGCTGCCGCCTGGTTCAATCCTGTCGGTCACTGCGGCGCAATTCGCCGACGCCCGCGGCACCGGTTCGCTTGAGCATCGCATTCACCCTTGGTGGTCGCTGGCCGATGTCGCCAGCAAGGGACAGCGCGATCCGATAGCCGCCAGCGACGAGGACCTCGCGACCGAGCTCGACAGCCTGCTCCGCCTGGCCGTCAAGCAACGAATGATTGCAGATGTGCCGCTGGGCGCCTTTCTGTCGGGCGGGATCGACAGCTCGACTGTCGTCGCCCTGATGCAGGCACAGTCCCGAAACCCCGTTCGGACGTTCACCATAGCGTTCGGGGAAAGTGGGTTTGATGAAGCTCCCCATGCGGCCGCGGTTGCTCGGCATCTGGGCACCGATCATACGGAACTTCATCTCTCGCCGGCTGCCGCGCTTGAGGTCATTCCGGAGCTGCCCCGGATTTGGGACGAGCCGTTTGCCGATGAATCGCAGATACCGACGCTGCTGGTGTCGCGCCTCGCGCGGCAACACGTAACCGTGGCGCTTTCAGGCGATGGCGGCGACGAGTGCTTCGCAGGCTATTCTCGACACTTCCTGGCAACCCGCCTCACAAAGCAGCATGAGCTGCCATTGTCATTTCGCCGGCTGTTGGCATCGGGGGCTGGGTTGCTGGCCCAAGCCTCTCAGAAAGATATCTTCGGCAATCTGCCGCTTTCGGCGAATATGCGGCATGGCTTGCGCGGTGACCGCCTGGCTCGCCTTGCCCGCCTGCTCGCGGCGCGAGATGAGGACGAACTCTTTCTGCAACTGACAAAATCTTCAGCCAACGACCTTGTTCATCGCAAGCCGTCGACAGCACCTACCGACACCACAAAGCTCGACGGCCTGCTCTCGCGTCTCCTATTCGCCGACATGACAGGCTATCTACCGGGCGACATTTTGGTGAAGCTCGATCGAGCCACCATGGCCAACAGCCTCGAGGGGCGATGCCCGATCCTGGACCATCGCGTCGTTGAATTCGCCTGGCGCTTGCCAGCCCGTGCCAAAGTCCGAAACGGGAAGGGCAAATGGTTGCTTCGCCGACTGCTTGATCGTTATGTACCACGCCGACTGGTCGACCGGCCCAAGCAAGGTTTCGACGTTCCGGTCGGGACTTGGTTGAAAGGGCCCTTGCGCGGCTGGGCAACCGATATCATTGCCACGATCGGCCGCTCCGGGGACGGGGTCATCGACCGTGAGAAGGTCGACGCATGCTGGCGCAATCATCTGCATGGAAGCCAAGATAATTTCCGCGACCTGTGGCCGGTGCTCATGTTTCAGGCGTGGCGCAACGAAGCCATGCGGCCATCGACGGTCGCCACGCACCCTTCTTACCATATCGAACTGACAGGGGATTGAGATGGAAGGTTCCATAGCCAACCGCGCCCGGCGTCCGCGCGCCAAGCAGATGGAAGTTGGGACGCTTGAAACCAATCTGCGCTTGATGCGGCCGCCACGCGAGCCAACGCAATCGTCACCCTTCCACCAGCTCGTCATCATCCTGACGACGCGAAAATGGTTCTTGCTTGCCATGGCCCTTCTGGGCGGCATCCTGGCCGGACTGGCAGGCTTCACCCGCCCGGTGCTGTTCGAGGCAACGACCCAGGTCATTATCGATGCCCCGAGCAGCAGTGCTTCGGGCGGCGTGGCATCCGCCCAGGACTCGCTGGAATCGAACATCGATGATCATCTGACGATGCTCTCCTCGCAAGGCCACCTGCGTCGGGTCTTGGCAGCACTGCGCAAAGCCCAACCAGTCGACGGTAACGGAAAGACCGTCGTCAATGCCGTCCCGCCCGCGGCTGGCTCGTTCCTCATCGATCTCCTGAACAGGGCCTGGAGACAGGATAACACGGTGGCGGAAAATCCGGACGCAGCGGACGCGCCCGAGCTGAAGGCGCTACGCAACGGAATGAGGGTCGGACAAGAGCTGCGATCGCGCGTCATCACCATCGGCTTCACCGATCCAAATCCGGCGCGTGCGGCACTTGTCGCGAACACGTTTGCCCAGGTCTACATTCAAGATCTGGTACAAAAAAGCCGGGCATCGGATCAGGTTCATCTGGATTCGATAGTCGCCAGCCTTCCGCAAGTACAAAGGGATCTTGTCGAAGCGACAGATCGGCTGGAGACATACCGGCTCACGCATGGCGCCGTCGATCAGACTGCGGCCAACAACGCAGCCAGTGAGACAGCGGAACTCGGCCGGCAGATATTCCTATCGAAAGCCAGTCTTTCCGCGTCGGAAGCGCGCCTTCGCCGTATTGAGGACCTGCGCAAGGCGGGCGCCCCGGTCACGGCCATCGCTGAAGAAATCGGGTCGCCCGTGTTGACGGACCTGGTGACACGCCAGTCGGGTGCCGCCGCCGACGGCGATCTGCGCAACGCGATCGCCCGCGAAATGGAGCAAAGCGTTGCCCGAATCGCTGCCGAGGCAAATGTCTACCGGTCTCAGGCTACGGCTCTTGAAAGTCGCAAGGCGATGCTCGACGCGGCCGTGGCCGACACGGCGAGCCAACTTTCGGGGCTGCGTTCCCTTGAGCCTAGGGTAGCCATCGTGACGCAGCATTACAACGAACTCCTGAGCCGGCAGCAGGATCTGATACGTCGCATCGCCGCTCCTTCGCCAGGCGTAGCGGTCCTTTCGACCGCCTGGCCGCCGTCGACCCCCGTGACATTGTCGCCGATTTTCCTGATTCCCCCCGGCATGGTCGTCTTTGGTCTCATGGGGGCGGTCATTGTCCTGGTCCGCAACGGTTTCAACCAAACCTTGCGCAGTGAAGCCGAAGCCGAGGCCGAGCTTGGGGTCCCGTGCGTAGGACTGCTTCCCAGGGTTGCGGGACTTAATGCCAGAAAGCTGCGGCATCTGGTTCTGAGCCAGCAGAACTTGCCGTTCAGCCGCGCCGTGACTTCGCTGCTCGTCACTGCGGCGCCAACTCAGGGGAAGGGGCAGCCGCCGCATATCATTCTCGTGACGTCCAGCATCCAGGACGATGCCAAGACCGAGTTGGCATGGAGCCTGGCGCTGGCGGCAACGCGGCTGGGAGGAAGAGTGCTTTTCCTCGATCTCGATCGCAAGGATGTACGGCTCACGAACGGGTTTCGTGGTGAATTCAGCACCGACAAGGCCCGGAACTCCTTCGGCGACTATGTGAATGAACGTTGCGTGCTGAAGGATGCAATTACGAGGATGCCGGAAATCGGTATCGACCTCATGGCCGCTCCAGCACCTTCCGATGATCTCCTGACGCTTCTGTCCACCGTCGACAAATGCCAGTTCACCGAGGAGCTGCGTTCGGCCTACGACGTGGTCATCATGAACGGTCCCCTGGGCCTCGGGGGGCCTGAAACCAGGCTGCTTAAGCGCTGGGCCGATTCGGTGCTTTTTGCCGTTCGCTGGGCAAGGACGAGGCGCAGCATTGCCCGTGGTGCTCTGGATGCAATAGGGGCCGGCGGATCCGCCACCGTTCCAGTAGGGAGTGTGCTCACCCGGGTGAACCTGAAGAGGCTAGCCGGCTCCAGGCTCGGAGACAACGCCGATCTTCTGTTGGAGAGGGTTTGAAGATGCGTGTGCGATCTTCAACAGAAGCTCCAGGGAGCGATCGCGCCCCTAAATCGAGCCAGCTACACGATGATCATTGAATTTTTCGGACCTCCAGGATCCGGCAAAACAACCTTCGCACATGCGCTTGCGCAGCAGCTGCGCGGGAAAGGCTATCACGCCAAGGTCGCTCTCAGCTACAAGCCAAGCACCAGGGCCGCCAAATATGATCTCGGAATCTTTCTGTTCATATCACGGATCGTATCGGCGATATTTTCAACAGCCAGAATATTGCTTTTTTCGGCAGGGCGAGCCGATGATATTTCCAATTCCTTTGCAATGGTGAGGATGATACCGCCAAAAAACCGAATATGGCGCGCGCGAATCTGGCGATACATCCTGCACCTTTCGCGTTGCTGGAAGTCTGCGGAGCAATCGCCCGAAATTACGATTTTCGATCAAGGATATGTTCAAGCGATTGGTTCGCTTGCGATGTTCAATGGGAGCACCAACCCCAGAACGCTGGAAAAGGCGCTCAGCCTCGCACCGGCGGCCGATCTCACCGTCAGGCTCTTGGTGCCAGCTGCGGTCGTGGAAAGTCGCCTTCGTAGGCGGATGGAGCTTGAGCCGCCGGCGGAACGGATTTTCGAGGCCGACTTGAACGTGAACATGCGCTCGTTCGCCGTTTTTGAAGCGATGCATGACCTCCTGACAACATCTGGCCGGGAAATCATCTCCGTCGAATACACCGATGGTCCATCGACCTTTAAAAGTATTTGTCGGATTGAGAGACAAATACTTTCTGCATTGTCGCGCTTCGATAGGGCGGTCGGCGAAAAGCAAATTGAGTTGTCATCTCATCGCGCAGACGTAACAACTGGTTCAGCAACCACACCGCCGCGCAACAAGGACATGGGATCGCGGCTCGCTTGGGCAAGCATCTTCGCCTTGTTGATCTATATTGGTGGCGCTGGTTTGACCAGTCTTGCCCAGTTGGCAATTGCACGCCTTATCGGACCTCACAACTACGGCATCTATTCCTACGTTCAGGCTTGGACGTCAGTGCTCGCCTATCTGGCAACGCTTGGCTTTAATGTATCATTGTTGCGTTTCCTCCCAGCCTATAGGGCCAGTGGCAGGCTTGATCTGGCCCGCGGGGTGATAAGATTTGCGCTTCAGAGATCGCTGATAGCGGCAACCTTGTTCGGGATGATCGGCGCTGCGTCAGTCCTGTTCCTTTCAGATCCAACGGAAAGAGGGCTTGAGACAAGCATCGTGCTCGGCATGATGGCTGTGCCCTTGGTTACCGCCTATGCTCTCGGAGCCACGCTTGTGCGTGCTTTCGGCGGCGTTGTCTCGGCGTTGTTGCCGGAGCGCATCATGCGAGACGGGCTCCTGCTCGTGTTGGTAGCCCTCCTGGCATTGTCGGGATTTCGAACAGTGGATGCGCCCTCGGTGACGCTGGCGGTGCTTGTGAGTTCCGCTTTCACAGCGGCCCTGGTGTTCATCATCGCGAGGAGGTTTGAACCACCCGACCTGGGACACGCCAAGCCAAGTTATGCCTCGAGGGAATGGTGGCTTGCCGTCCCCCCGCTCATGCTCATCACCGGGCTCGATGTTTTCGTCAGTCGGGCAGGAGTCCTGGTTTTGGGCTGGACAAGCCATATTGCTGAAGCGGGTATTTTCGCGCTGGCCTTGAATGTCGCGATGCTCGTGGGCCTGTCCCGTATCGCCGTGGCAACCATGTTTTCGCCAACAGCAGCCGATCTCTACGTCAGAGGCGATCGCAGAGGCCTACAACAGCTGTTCGCGCGCGCAACCCTGCTTTCTGCTGGCGGTGCCATCCTGGTGGCCATCCCGATGATGGTGATCGTCGAGCCGTTCTTGAGCTATTTCGGTGAGGGTTATAGCGCGGGAGCGCCGATCGCACGGGTTCTGATTTTGGGATATGTCTTTGTCGCGCTGTGCGGGCCCCAACAGAATCTCCTGACCATGACTGGAAATGAATGGGCTGCGGCAACGACGATGATAGCGGGTGCTGTGGCCAATATCATTGCCTGTGCAGCCGGAGTTGCGGTGTACGGCCTGCTTGGCGCTGCGGTGGGTGTCGCACTTGCACTGAGCATCTGGAGCATTGCCATGGCCGTCTATATCCGCAAGCGACTGAAAATCATGCCAGGCTTGGTTTTTGCCTTGCTGTCGATCAGGCCGAGCGCGGTCGATGCCCGTCAATGGCATTGGTTCTTGAGGGCGAGCAAATGAGAGCACTGTTTTGGCTACGGTGATTGCCGTCGTTCGGGCAGGAAGTCACGAAGCCCGGATCGCCCAAAGGCCATAGGGCTGCACAGACGCTTCGGCGTATCTCTGTTCCGGACACCCGCGCGGGCAGCCGATACTTCGCGGGCTGTGTCCGTCATTTGAAGGATGCATCAGTTTCGGGGGCGCCCCAGGGTGTGCTCACAATCTGCGGAGCATCCATGGAACAAGCCCGAATGGCGAGCGCCTCGGCGCCTGCAGTGCGCCGTCCCTCGGAGAGATCGACGCCTGTCGAGCGCAGCCAACGCGAAACCCTCACCCAAGTTCAGGTCCTGCGCGCCCTCGCGGCTAGTTCGGTCGCGCTGCGACACGCCCAGCATGATGCGGCCACCCTGGAATTACAGGCCGGCCGCACCTTTCAGAGCTGGAATCCGATACCATGGAGCGCTGGAGTCGATATTTTCTTCGTGATTTCCGGCCTTATCATGGTGCATACGTCGCGACAGCTGTTCGCAAAGCCCGGGGGCGCGCGTCTCTTCATTTCCCGCCGGATCGCGCGAATTGTCCCGCTATATTGGGCGCTCACCTCGCTCTACATTGCGGTAGCGGTGGCCGCCCCAAATTTTCTCAACCAGAGCTACGTCGATTTCAGGTTTGTAGTCGAATCCTATTTATTCGTTCCGGCCAGTCGCCCTGACGGCGTCGTTCAGCCGGTCTACGAGTTGGGTTGGACGCTCAATTATGAGATGCTGTTTTACGTGTTGTTCACGGCGACGATCGTGCTGCCCATGCGGTGGGCAGTTACGGTCCTGCTCACGATCCTGGTTGGGATGGTGCTCTCGGGCGCTCTTGCGGCTCCCTTGCCAGAGCCCTGGGGTTTCTGGAACAATCCGATCATCCTCGAATTTGCTTTCGGCGCGATGATCGGGGTCATTTGCGCCTCGGGCCTGCGGCCTTCCGGCCCAATCAGGGCCTGTGTCGCCGCAACGGGACTGGGTGCCCTGATGCTTGCGGCGGCGTTTCCCGATATCTCGGCCGGCCTTGGTCGCCCTGTCGTGTATGGCATTCCGGCGTCTCTAATAGATTGGAGTGCTGCCCTGGCACCGGCGGGTAAACTGAGGCATGACAGCCTGGCGGCGAGGTGGGCCGCTGGCGTTGGCGATGCGTCATACGCTCTTTACCTCATGCATCCATTCGTGATCCGCGCCATGCGCATAATTTTCTGGCGTACAGGCTTGATCTTTGTGCTCGGCCCGTGGGCTTTCATCGGTTCGGCCTTGGCGATAACCCTGGGCGTGGCATTTATCACCCACCGTCTGTTCGACAAGCCGCTCACCCGCTATGCGCGGCGCCTTTTGGGGGTCGGGCACGGCACAGGACGGCAGCTTGGGTCCCTTCCAGTGCCGGCGTATCCCAAGACAGATTGAAGGCGAGCCGCGACCCTGCCACACCTGGGAAACGGCGGCGTTGTGCTCACTATGCCGTTGCCGGAAGGCCAGCTGGTCGCACCTGTCGGACAGGGCGTGCATGGAATTCCCGATACCATTCCACGAAACGTTGCACGCCGTCCTCCAGTGTTGTCGCCGGTGCGAAGCCAACGGCGCGGCGCAGGTCCCTGACATCGGCGCGGGTTTCCAGGACGTCACCTGGCGGTAAAGGTGCGTTGACGCGAACGGCGCGGCGACCAAGGGCCGTCTCGATGAGCGCGATCAGATGGTTGATTTCTTCCGGCCGATCATTGCCGATATTGTAGAGCCTATATGGCGCCGAACTGGTGGCAGGATCGGCAGCGCGACCGTCCCAACCGGGATCCTGACACGGTGGTTTGGCGAGCACGCGAACAACCCCCTCTACGATGTCGTCGATATAGGTGAAATCCCGCCATACGCGCCCGGCATTGGCGATTTCGATCGTTCGGCCCTCGGCGATGGCATGGGTGAACGTGTATACTGCCATGTCGGGCCTGCCCCAGGGACCATAGACGGTGAAGAAGCGCAATCCGGTTACGGGCAAGCCGAACAGATGGCTGTAGGAATGCGCCATGCATTCATTGGCGGCCTTGGTGGCGGCGTAGAAGCTCACCGGATGATTGGCACCATGATGTTCGGAGAAGGGTATGCGTCGATTGGCGCCATATACGGAGCTCGACGAGGCATAAACGAGATGGCTGACGCCGGCGTGTCGGCAGCCCTCCAGAACGTTGAGAAATGCGACAATGTTTGACTCCACATAGGCATGCGGGTCGACGAGCGAATGACGCACCCCGGCCTGGGCGGCCAGATGCACGAAGTGCGATGGCTGGAATTCGCAGAACAGCGCTTTCACCAGCGACCGGTCCGCCAGGTCGAAGCGCATCGGCGTGAACCTCGGCTCGGCGCAGAGCCGTGTAAATCGCGCCTCCTTCAGCTTCAGGTCGTAGTAAGGCGTGAAGTTGTCGACGCCGATGACTTCGGCGCCGAGCCGCAAAAGGCGTGACGCAACATGAAATCCGATGAACCCAGCGGCGCCCGTGACGATGATCGGCCCCGTGTGCGTAAGGTTCGACGCAGCACCATCCTGCAGCGCGTGAACGATATCCGCCAGCTTGTTGACCTTCGAATCTGCTTCGGCCATGGCAAGTCACTCCCGTTTCCAGGTTCCGCGTTCTGCGCTATCTCGGCAGCGCCTTGAACGATCGGAAATGGCGCCGCCGGCCTTGTGATCTACGCGACAGCGCGCTCAATGCGGGCCGCCGCTGTCTGAATCAAAGCGGATGCAGACAGCAGTCGATTTCTCATGGCAAAACCGAAATGCGCCCCAAAAGAGCCACTAGTTCCGCCTGACGCCTCGTGTCGGTCTTGGCGAACAGTGAGGCAAGCTGAGAGCGGATAGTCGTGCGACTGAGATGCCAACTGCGGGCGATCTCCAGGGGCGCGTCGCCATGGGCGAGGCGTAGCGCCAACTGCGTTTCCGCGCTGGTCAAACCGAACATCCTTTGCAACGTGCGAGGGTTGGCCGCCGATTTGTTATCCCGGTCCAGCAATGCGACGACGGTTGTCCCGTCCGGTGTAACGACGCCCGTCTCGTTCATGGTCACCGGCCTGTCGCCTCTGCTGTGGATCACTACCCATGAGAGTGAGCCCGGCTGGAGGTGGACCGGAACATTCGCGACCAGCCGCCTCAACCCGGCGGCAAGCTCGACGGCTGTATCAGTTGCTTCGCCCTGGCGTGCGAGGGTGTCCCGAGCGGCAGCGTTCCATTCTATTACTTTCTTGTCTCGGTCCAGGACGAGATAGCCGCAACCCATACGATCAAGCATGCCGGTGATGGATTCCAGGCTGCGTCGTCGAGATCCGCCGACCCTTGCGTCCGGTCGGTCCACAAGGCTTATCGGCCGTTCGTGGCGGGTATCGTTCAATACAATGTATTGCCTGCCTGCGAGCGTATCGTTTCGCGTTTCAATCAGTGTCATCGCTTCCACCCAACCCATTGCTACTGACGCAAATCAAATCGGTTGAAGTTGCTGCTTCAACTTGAATTCCACATACTGCGAGAAATCTGCGAATGGTTTTTCCGCAACGTCTCTTGGATATACCTTTCTGAAGAGCGCTCCTGACACATGATTTTATTCGCCGGCAAAGTCATGGCAATCGGGCATTGGGATTAGGTGCCACCCCTTCGGCCTAGTCTCGACGGACTAGACCGAAAGTTGTAGTCTTTGCGCATGGGTTCGGACCTGCGCTGGCTCAAATCGAATGTGTCGAGCACTACGTTGGCTCATCTAGCTTCGCTGTTGGTGTTTGCAGCATCGGTAGCATTCGAGGCGATAAGTACGGTATATGGCGGCCAGCCGTTGCCGCTTGTTGCGTTTATCCCCATAACCGTTGTCATCGTGTATCTTGAGGGCCGTTTTGTTGCCATCGCAGCAACGCTTCTGATGGCGGTCGCCGGCTTGTGGATGCGACACCTGCTGGACGGTCACCTCACTGGTGGAGACTGGACCGGGGCCGTCTTCCTCCTGGGTTCGGGTAGCCTGATCGCAGCTGTGTTCCACCGCCTGCGACAAGATCTGCACGGTGCGCTCAGGGTGGCAGAAGCGAGGCTCGCTGCCATCGACGCTGCCGCCTTGGGCTTTGCTAATACCAATCGCCATGGCGAACTGCTGCAGTCGAACAGACGGCTTTTGGAGATGACCGGCTACGCGCACAAGGAACTTGCCCAACTCGAGTTGCAGGAACTCATTGTCCCCGACGATCGAGGTACTGTGCGGAAACTTTTGGAAGATTTGGGCAATGGGACCGCGTCTGCGACGGATATCCGCGTTTTGCGCCAGGATGGCACGGCATTCTGGGCTCACCTGGCCCTGTCTTCGTCGCGGCCGGACGAGGCGCCAAATGAGAGCGTATTCGTGGTGGTTGACGATATTTCCGAGCGACAAGCGGCACGCGAGGCCCTTCGGGCTCAGAAGGAATGGCTTGATCTCGCCGTGTCTGCCGGGCGCCTGGGAACATGGCAAATAGACATTGACGATGGGACAGTCGCCGGCTCGAGCAAGTTCTGGGACATTCTTGGTCTGCCTCCGGCCCCAGTCCGCCGCTTGGAAGAACTCTCGGCTGTAATCCATCCCGTCGACTGGCCGAAGCTGTCCGCCTCGGCAAAGCCTTCATCGGCATTGAACTATGACGTCGAGATCCGTGTCCGGCAAGTGGATGGTCACACACGCTGGATTGCTTTGCGTGGACGGCAGGAAGAGCACGGCGACCGCAAAATGCGCATCGGGGTGGCGGCGGATCTGACCGAACGTCGACAAACAACTTTGCTTCGCGCCGCCGTAAAGAGACGCGAGCGCATAATGCGCGAAGAGCGCCATCGGTTCAGCAATGTGTTTCCAGTGATCAGAGCTCTGGTCAACATGATCGATATTCCCGACAATGACGTTGCCAAATACAAGGAGATGTTGATCGATTGGATTCGAACGCTGGAGGCGACCCATCGCATCCTTTCTCGTCACGCCAACCTGTCAGGGATGCTCCATGAGCTCGTGGACCGGGAATTGCAGCCCTTCAAGGAGACACGCGACATAACGATCAGTGGACCTTCCCTCACTGTGCCAAGCGGCGCCGCCGAGGGCTTGGCGATGATCCTTCACGAGTTGACGACAAACTCGGTGAAACATGGTGCGCTGGGTGACCCGAATGGCAGGGTCGAAGTTAAGTGGCGATTTGCATCCGAGGACGAAGGTGACGACCTCGTGTTCGATTGGGTGGAATCGGGCCGACGGAAGAGTTCAAAAGTCGTACGCCGCGGGTTCGGGTCACTGATAATCGGTGTGGACAGCACGCCGCTTGTCGGTCATTCCCCGAATATGGAAATAACCGAAGATGGCCTTCGATATTCGCTGCGTGTGTCGCGCAAAGAAATTGAGGAATTTGGATTGCAATAGAGCCCCTCCAAGTCGAAGCCGAATTGGCCAATTAACGGATGGTGTGGGCCCTTTGCTGCGATTTCCTGCAAGCAAACTCGGGCCGGTTCGAGGGGCATACGTCAACTTGCCTGTCTCGTCAGCCAGCTTTGGAGCAACACAGCTGCTTCGGTACGGTTTCTAACCCCAAGCTCACGCAGCACGGCTGCGGCATGGATTTTCGTTGTCGCCTCGGCAATGTCCAGATTGCGGGCAATCTCCTTATTCGAGTACCCCTCTGCCATCAGCTTGAGGACGTCCTTCTGTCTAGATGTCAGCCTAGCGACGTCGCCCGAGCCCTCGTGCCGGCGGCTGGCATTTTGTACCGGAGGTGGGGGGGCATGCGATCTCTGGTCGGCAGACGTTCGAGATAGGAGAGATGGCACATAGATCCGGCCAGCGAGGATTTCGTTTACAGCCAGCACGACTTCTTCGTCGCTCTGCGATTTGACGATATACCCGTGAAGTCCGATCGAAAGCGCGGTCAGTATCTCCGAGCGGGAATCATCCCCGGAAACGATCGCAAAGCGAGTGTCAGGATAGGCAGCCATAAAGTCGCTGAGCACTTCCTGATGGAACAGCCCAGGCATGTTCAGATCGAGGATCGCAAGATCGATGGACGCCTGCTCCTCTAGAAGATTGACCGCGGCATCGAAACACGAAGCTTCGAATATTTCGGCGCTTGGAATTCCAGCCATGAGTGCCAGCCGGAGACCACGCCGATATAAGCCGTGATCGTCGGCAATGACGATCCGAGCCATGCAACTACCCCAACGCGTTACTCGGTTCCCGACGAGAAAACCCGCTGGAACCTCCCATTCGCCTATGATCGACAATCCGTGGTGGTCCTAAAATGGCGGCCATCCACTGGTCAACGCATCACAGTGATGTCCGCAGCGTCCCATCCACGCACATCCAGAACGTCTAATATAATACTAAATTGCGAAGCTCATCCATAGATTTTTAACCCTGGCGTGCGGTACCTGTCCGCAAAACGATGCCGGTTCCCCATTTGTGGGTCCAAAGCCAGCTGTTCAGGACCATTTCTGTTATGTCGCCACCCGCTGTCGCTGGACCTGTAGGCCGGCCCGGCCCGGGCGGATCGCAGCTTTTTTGAAAGCAACTGCTTTCGTTTTATCGCCGTCATGATCAGTGCCCAATCGCGCTTCTATCGGCTGTTGATCTCGTGGCCATCTAATACCTTGAACGTTTTGAATCCCTACCATTCGAATGCACGACGACAGCCGCCCCGGCTGTCACATACCTTTTCACATATGATGTTCGGATTGCCGCCGAGGTTTGGCCGGATTTGAGGGTATGCCCTGGCCGGACAATGGAACACCGATCCCGAACAAAGCCAACTGCAGATCAGGAGGATCGAATGAAAGCGGTGATTCAATGTGGTGGGATGGGTACGCGCCTTCGACCGTTTACATCGGTCCTGCCGAAACCATTAATGCCGATAGGGGCCCGGCCTGTTCTTGAGTTGCTTTTGAAGTGGCTGCGGCGCAACGGCATTGAAGACGTGTATATTACGACAGGGTATCTAGGGCATTTGATCCGTAGCGTCTGCGGCGACGGATCGCAATGGAACTTGAAGATCAAATATACCCAGGAAATGGAGCCACTCGGCACCGTCGGACCTCTCTCTCTGATTAGGGATGAACTGAACGAAACATTTGTCGTTCTGAACGGCGATGTCCTCACAGATCTAAGCCTGAGCCGGTTTGTAGCCGCGCACCGCTTGCATAGGGATCCCGTTACGATCGCCACGGCGTGCCGTCATATCAAGATGGACTTCGGGGTCATCGACGAGATCGACAATACCGTCCAGCTCTTCCGGGAAAAGCCGACGCTTTCCCATCTCGTCAGCATGGGGATTTACTGCATGAACCCAGATGTCCTGCGGTTCATTCCGTCCGGGATCCCATTTGGGTTCGATGACCTGATGCTGCAGATGATGCAGGGCGGCACGACCGTGCATGTTTACAAGCATGACGGTCTTTGGCTCGACATCGGTCGTGTCGATGACTTCCAGAATGCACAGGCAATTGCCTGGGAAGATCAGTCGTCCTCAATCGAGGTCGCGGCTGCCGCTGCAGCCGCATGAAAGTCTGATGCAGAGGTCTAGCCACTAACAAGGCTTTCAGGAGGTCAAGATGCTCTTGGTGAGCGCCCCGATCCTAGGCGTGCCAGAGAAGGCAGCCCTGTCGCAGGTGATTGATAGCGGCTGGCTTACGATGGGGGACAGGGTACGAGAGTTCGAACAGGCCTTTGCCAGCATGCATGGCGCGCGAGATTGCGTTGCGGTTGGTTCCTGCACCGCAGCGCTCCATCTTCTCCTCCATGCTTTGGGCATCGGCCCTGGCGACGAAGTACTGGTTCCTTCGCTGACGTTCGTGGCGACGGCGAATGCGGTGCTGTATGTAGGGGCGACGCCGGTCTTCGTCGATATCGAGTCCGTCGACGTGCCGTTGATCTCGGTTGCGGAAGCCGAAGCGCGGTGCACGACGCGCACGAAAGCGGTCATTCTCGTTCACTTCGCCGGGTATCTCCCCGATCGGGAACAATGGCAGCGGTTCGCCCGGCTTCGCGGGCTGCATATCATCGAGGACGCTGCGCACGCGCCCGGGCTTAGGGAAGTCGGGACCTTCGGCGCCGCGGCCGCGTTCAGCTTCTATGGCAACAAGAACATGACAACGGCCGAAGGGGGCGCCGTGATTGCACGTGACCCCGATCTGCTCGACAGGGTTCGCCTGGCCCGCGGGCACGGAATGACCACGGGGACGCATCAGCGGCTGAACAGTCGTACGCCGCAATATGATGTCACGATGCTCGGGTTCAACTACCGAATGGACGAGATGCGAGCGGCAATAGGGCTGGTTCAGTTGCAGAACCTGCAAGAGTGGAACGAAATCAGGCGTATCATAGCTGTCTTGTACCGACGCCTGATCGCGGACCGTTGCCCAGCCATTGTCATTCCATTTAGCGAACCCCGGACGTCGGCTTACCACATCATGCCGATCGTCCTGCCGCGCTACGCGAGCCGGCAGGATGTCATCGACGAGCTGCGGACACAGGGCATACAGACCACCATCCACTACCCGCCGGTGCACCAAATGACGTTCTACCGCGAGCGCTTTCCCGGCGTGAGTTTGCCCCGAACAGAGGATTTCGCTGAGCGAGAGCTCACAATTCCGCTGCACCCCCAGATCACTTCCGCCGCCGCCGAATCAGTCGTGGCTGCCCTGGCAGCCGCGCTCAAAACAGGCGCGCTCAAAGCAGGCGCCCAAAGAGGAACTGCTGCATGAATGCGTTAGACCCTGCCTTTCACCGGATGTTCGTTCCAAATCCTGATCACGGCTTTGCGAGACGCGCAATCGATCTTGCGGTGGCGGGCATCGCTACCGTCGCATTGGCGCCATTGATGCTGCTGATCGCCGGAGCGCTTCTGCTCGAGGGCGGTGGCTCGATCTTGTTCGCTCAGACCCGCATCGGGGCCGGCGGCCGAACCTTCCGCATGTACAAATTTCGCAAATTCGGTGTGAACTGCGGCTCTCAAGGCCTTGCGCTGACGGTCGTGGGCGATACACGCATGACCACCGTTGGCCGCTTTCTCGCAGCGACGAAGCTGGACGAACTACCGCAGCTGTGGAATGTCCTCAAAGGCGAAATGGCGATCGTCGGCCCACGGCCCGAGAGCCTGGCTTTCGCCGATTGTTTCCGGGGCGAGCTTAGGGCCGTGCTGCAATACAAGCCGGGCCTGCTGGGACCAGCCCAGGTCGTTTTTCGGCACGAAGCGCATTACTTCCCCCAATCCGTAGATCCGATCGTGTTCTACCGGGAGGTCATGTTCCCCGCCAAGGCAACACTGGACCTCTCATATTATCCGCGACGCACCATCGTCTCCGACCTCGCGTGGATGGTGCGGGGAGTGCTGGCAGTGGTCGGTTGGGTTCCGGTACCGCCGATCGACGTTTGAATATCCAAGGGAAGCGTTCCAAACAGCCAAGGGAATGCGCAGTGATGAGCTACAATGGAAAGAAAGTCCTGGTGACCGGCGCGGACGGATTCATCGGTTCGCATGTCACGGAGGCGCTTGTTCGCAACGGGGCAGATGTCACAGCCCTTGCCCTTTACAATTCCTTCGACAGCCATGGATGGCTAGACGATCTGCCGGACACCATCCGCAGCCAGTTGAGGCTCGTCCGTGGTGACGTCCGCGACAGTGCGTTCCTTAACCGGATCATGCGCGGCCAAGTCGCGGTTTTTCATCTGGCGGCGCTTATTGCGATTCCATATTCCTACGCCGCTGCCCAGTCCTATGTGGAAACCAACATCCTAGGCACGGTGAACGTCCTCGAAGCGGCGCGCCTATGGGAGACGGAGCGGGTGATCCATACCTCCACGAGCGAGGTCTACGGAACTGCCCAAACCATGCCGATCGGCGAAACACACCCCCTGCAGGGACAGTCACCATATTCGGCATCCAAAATCGGCGCCGACATGATGGCGGAGTCTTACGCCAGGTCGTTCGATGTCCCTGTGGTGATCATGCGACCCTTCAACACGTACGGCCCGCGCCAGAGTGAACGCGCCATCGTGCCGACCATTATCCGGCAGGTCCTCGACCCGAAATGTCCTGCAATCATGGTAGGGGATACCAGCCCGATCCGCGACCTGACCTATGTCGAAGACACCGCGACAGCGTTCCTGACCGCAGGTCTCGCCCAGCTCGAGTTCGGCCACGCCTACAACGCTGGCAGCCAACGCGCTGCGACCGTCTCGGACGTATTGGCCATTGTTCTTGAGTTGACCGATTGCAAAAAGCCGGTCCGTCGTGATGAAAGCCGCCTGAGGCCGCAAAATTCCGAAGTTCGCGCCTTGCTCGCCGACTCCTCGCGCTTTGAACGTGAGACTGGATGGCGGACACAGACCAGCCTGCGCGATGGGCTGGAGCGAACAATCACGTGGTGGCGCGAGCGCCTTAGTGAAGGCCGGGTACGGCGCGAAGTGGGTTACATGACATGACCCTGGGCGGCCGTCATGCGTTGGCGCTGTTGCTGGCTGCCGGTGCCATATCTCCCAACATCTACGTTGCCGGCGGCCGTCAAAGCAAGGCAGCGGAGGTGGCGGCCACAGCGGTCGTGAACAACCTGCCAGGCTATGTGCGCCAAACAAGGGATCCTTGGTCTGGCATGGTTTTCGCACGGATCACCAGACCGGGCGTTCTCGGCCGGGCGGGTGTATGCGGGAAGAAGTACTGCACCCACCGTTACTCAAGCGCACAGGCTTGGAATGCCGACCAGAGCCTGCTCCTGATCGCCAATGGCTGCGGTGGCCTGTGCTTTCTCGACGGACAAACCTACTTGCCTTTGTTCCACCGCAACCGCGCGACCGAATGCGAATGGCATCCCACTGATCCCGAGTTGATGATCTGCGTCGGGGGCCGGCAGATTGCGACATGGGCCCCACGTACCGATCATGAGGACGTCGTGTTCGCCTCCGGAGCGTACTCCAACCTCAAATTTGGACCCAACAAAGGCAATCCGAGCCGCGACGGCAGCCGGATTGCGGTGCGTGCAACGAACAATGACGGCCGAGCGGTGGTTTTTGGCTACGATCTCAAGCAACGGCGGAAATTCCCGGATATCGATCTTGCCGAATTCCCGGGAACGACCGGCTCCTGCTCGATCTCACCACTCGGAATCAACATAGTGTGTTCCCAGCAATTACCGGACGGAATCGAAGCGAGTTTCGTCTTCTCCATCGACGGCATATTGCGCCAGAAGTGGATGGAGCACCATCGACCGGGCCATGGCGACATGACGGTCGATTCCGACGGAAGCGAAATCTATGTCGGGATCAGCAAATCGGATCCTGACAAATATCAGGTGATCAAGCGCCGCTTGGCTGATGGCAAGGCTACCTCGCTGATGAAATATGGCGAGGCCATGCATGCGTCACTCAGGTCGCTCGGCAGGCCCGGCTGGGTGTTTCTGAGTTATGGCGGCACGCCAGCCGAACTATCGCAGCACCCGGATTGGGCGCCTTACGCTCAGCAAGTCATTGCTCTGCGTCTAGACGGCAGTGGAGAGGTCCGCCGTGTCGCAGACACGCACAACGCGCCCTTCGACTACTGGAGCGAGACGCATGCCTCTCCCTCTCCGGACGGCTCCCAGGTGGTCTGGTCCAGCAACTGGGGCGTGCCCGGTGGCCCGGTATACGATTTCGTTAGTCGTGTTGAATGGCCTTTGAAGCCGGTGTTTGACCGGAAGGAGATTGTCGCAAATGACCTTCAGTAGACGATACGTTCTTGGCGCAGTCGTGATGATGTCGCTAACCTCGATGGCTTGCGCAGGCGAGGTCGAGCCCTATCAACTCTCACCTGGCGATACGGTCGAGATAGGAATAGCGCCGATCCCTGATCGGACGCAGCGCGCCGTAGTCCAGATGGATGGCAATATCGCCCTTCCGGAGGCTGGAATGATCATGGTCGCAGGCCTGACGGCGTCCCAACTGCAAAGGCGCATGCAAGAGGTCTTGCCAAGCAAGATTTTTCACGTGCGTCTGACTGATGGACGGGAGCAGACAGTTACTGTCGAGCCCGACGATGTCACAGCGATCATAGCGGACTATCGCCCGATCTATGTAACGGGCGATGTGCTCACCCCGGGACAACAGGCCTACCGTCCGCTCATGACTGTACGGCAGGCGCTGGCCGTTTCCGGCGGCTTCAGTCTTTTGCGATCACGGGCAGGCCAGGCCGGGCCTGATCCGGTTGATCTCAAGCGCGACTACGAAATGCTCTGGGGAGATTACACGAAAGAATACCTTCACGCCGCCCGCATTCGCGCCGAGCTTCAGGGCCAGGCGGATTTCGACAAGAAGACACCACAGGGATCACCTCTTTCGCCGAGCGTTGTAGCCGCGATGGCACAGGCTGAAGCAGAGGCGCTGAAGGTTGCGCTGAGTGATTTCCGGCAAGAGCAGGATTTTCTGGAGAAGGGCCGGACGGACGCTGCCGAGCAAATTGGCGTTTTGCAGAAACGCGAACGAGTCGAGGGCGAGAGCGTGAAGGCGGATGAGCAAGATTTGGCGCGAGTGACGAAGGCATTCGATGCAGGCAATCTGACCAACACCCGGCTCGCGGATGTCAGGCGCGCGTTGCTTTTATCTTCAAGCGGCGCGCTTCAAACCTCGGTCGAACTGATGAGGGCGCGGCGCCAGCAGGAGGACTTTGTCAGACAGCACGAACGCAACGACAATCAAAGGAGGATTGGCCTACTGACGGATCTGAAGGACACCAACGCCCGGCTGGCGGATGTCACCGCCAGGCTCCATGCCGCCAGCGAGAAGCTGCAGCCGACCGGAGCATCCACACAGCCATTGCCGATTGCCGGCGAAACGGTACGGGCCCAGGTGACCATCGTACGCAAGATCGGCAATGAATGGCGCAAGCTGTTGGTTGACGAAGATGCGATTGTGCTGCCGGGGGATACTGTCGAAGCCAGATTCAGCAGTGAACTGCAAAGTGTGGCAGTCCAATAGGGCGTCAGCTGCAGTCCGTGCGGAGCTTACTGTTCTATCGGGGGGCGAACCCAACTGAACGGAGATCCAAGGTGAGGCGCATTTTCAACCAGGGAGCGACCCTGACACCCTCAACGAACGCGGATCAGGTGACGCAGTCGTCAAGTTATGCTTTCCATATGCCGTCAGCGCGAATTGTGCGGTCCAGGTCGCGCGCCGGTGAGTCCGGAAATTGGCAGGAATTTACGTCTAGCAAGGAGAGCAATGCGCAGGGCGGCTTCGTGTCGGACGGCTACAGGACCAGCCATTGCGCGCCCGGCTACGGCCAACATTACAACAAAACACACAGGTCCGGCTATTATGGCGCGCTTTGGGAGAACATCGAAAAGCCGCTGATCCTCGACGTTCTTCGCCCCTTGAGCGGAGCTAGCCGAAACTGCCTCGATTTCGCATGCGGAACAGGCCGCATCGCCGAGGTAGCCGCCGGCCTCTTCAGCGAGGTGGTTGGCGCCGACGTTTCCAGAACGATGCTCGACAGCGCGCAAGTACCGCCCAATGTGAGTTTGCGTCACGTCGACCTGACAAGGGAGCAGCTCGGTATGACGTTCGATGTGGTAACGGCATTTCGTTTTTTCCTGAACGCAGAGGATGAACTGAAATGGCATGCACTGAAGGCGATCAATGAGCACCTGAAAGATGGCGGGCGGCTTGTGTGCAACGTTCACATGAATGCGACGTCGCCCGTCGGCCTGGCGTGCCGGCTGCTCAATCGGGTGTCTGGACGCACCATTCGCAACACGCTGAGCGCAGCGAGGTTCAAGGCCCTCCTGACTGCCTCGGGATTCACCGTCGATCAGACGATACCGTACGGTTTTCTGCCTCGGCCGGGAAACCTGTTGCCAGGGTTCTGTGAAATGATGATGCAGCCTGTCGAGAAGGCCTGCAGAAGGCTTTGCGTTCCTGGCCAGCTGGCGCAACACTTCCTGGTTATTGCGAGGAAGCGCTAAAGCGCGAAAATGCCCCGAAAAAAAGGGCAGGGGGCGGTTTTCTTGGGCCGCTCCGCCGCATGAAGCCCCGCCCAAATACGGTGGAACGGCAGTTTTCCCCCGATTTAACATGTGGGTTCCGGGTTTCTCGGGTCAGCGCCACGATTTTGCTACATTTTGACTAAAGTCCAAGCATGTTAGTGGGGCGTAATATTAGAAGGCTAAGGGGATACGCTCCTGAACAGCAAGAGATTGTCCGTGCCCAGTGGGGCCAGTGAGCTTGCGCAACGATCTCTCACGGGAGGTCGAAACCCATGAACCCTGGTGGAAGGAGTTCGTCGGATCTGCGAGGCGCAATGCTTGGGACCGTGCCTGGCCTGGTAGGCGTCGGCGTCTTCTCGGCAGTCATAAACCTTCTCGCCCTGACCGGCTCGGTCTATATGCTGCAAATTTACGATCGCGTTTTACCTTCGCAGAGCGTTCCGACGCTTGTCGGGTTCACGATCGGAATGCTGGGTCTTTACGCTGTCTACGGGCTGCTGGATTTCGTGCGGCTGCGCCTGCTGGTTCGAGTGGGCAATCGTGTCCATAGGAATTTGAAGCAGAGGGTGTTCGGCCTCTCACTGTCCTTGCCGCTCATTGGCGGGCAGGATGCGAACCGGATACAGCCCCTCCGTGATCTCGATCAGTTACGCGGCTTCCTTTCCGGAATGGGGCCGACTGTCATCTTCGACGCTCCGTGGATTCCATTTTACCTGCTGATCATCTATTTCCTGCATCCTGCGCTCGGTCTGTTGTCCACAAGCGGTGCGATCATTGTCGTGCTGCTCACGGTCATGGCGGAAGTTCTTGGCCGCACATCGGTGACACGCGCGTCCGAGACGCTGGTGTCGCAACGCAATCTCGCCGAATCCGGACGCCGCAACGCGGAAGTCGTACGCGCGATGGGCCTTTCCGCACGGCTTGCCCACCGCTGGGGCGAGATCAATAACGCATATCTGCGGCACCAAGAGAGGCTTTCCGACGTCGTCGGCGCGACCGGGGCACTCTCTAGGGCACTGCGTTTGGCCTTGCAGTCCTGCGTTCTTGGACTGGGTGCCTACCTGGTGATAGGAGGCGAAGCCTCGCCAGGCGTGATCATCGCATCCTCCATCTTGCTGGGCCGCTCATTGGCTCCTGTTGACGCCGCTATCGCGAACTGGCGAGGCTTCGCCGCGTTCCGGCAAAGCTATTCGCAACTGGCAACGGCCCTGGCCGCTTTTCCTGACCGGGACGAACATATGGAACTTCCGCGCCCCCAAGCGGAGCTTGCGGTCGAGGACCTGACTATAGCGCCACCGGGCCAGCAAAAACCGACGGTAGCCAATGTCAGCTTCCGCCTGGCTGCAGGGACGGGAATGGCCGTTGTCGGCCCGAGCGGTTCTGGCAAAAGCACGCTTGTGCGCGCGCTGGTGGGCGTCTGGCAGCCACTTCGCGGCACGGTGAGGCTGGACGACGCCTCGCTTGACCAATGGGACCAAGAACACCTTGGCGCACATATTGGCTACCTGCCCCAGGACGTCGAACTGTTTGATGGAACGGTTGCCGATAACATTTCGCGATTTGGCGGGAAGGGCGACGCCAAGGGCGTGCTTGCAGCTGCCAAGGCAGCGGGCGTCGACAAAATGATCCTGCGATTGCCGAACGGTTTTCAAACACGCATGGGCGAGGGAGGAACAGCCTTGTCGGCTGGACAGCGGCAACTCGTCGGGCTTGCCAGGGCACTTTACGGCGATCCGTTTCTCGTCGTTCTGGACGAGCCGAATTCAAATCTGGACGTCGATGGCGATACCGCCTTGGCCGGCGCGATCCTGGCAGTGCGCAGACGTGGAGGCATCGTCATCGTAGTTGCGCACCGTCCTTCTGCCCTTACCAACATCGACAGGGTACTCGTAATGTCCAATGGGATGCTTCACGCCTTCGGCTCACGCGAGGAGGTCCTGGCCAACGTCATCCGCCCCTTTGCTGCGCCTGTTGAACGCCCGGCAGCGGCCGTCGCGATGCACAAAGGGGTGAGCGGTCACGCATGAGGAATATTTTTTTGTCTGAGGCGACGATGGCTCCATCGGCCCCGATCGGCAATGGGAGCCGGCGCAACGCGATGATTTCGGGCACGCGCGATGGAATCGGGGCCAACCTGATCCTGGGTGCGGCGGTCACGTTTATGTTGCTTGCCGGCGGCGGGCTCTGGCTCGGACTGACCAAGATTGCTGGCGCGGTAATTGCGCCGGCGACCGTGGTGATCGAGAGCAACATAAAGAAGGTCCAGCATCTGACGGGCGGCACGATAGGGGGCATCTTCGCGCAAGATGGGGATCATGTACGGGCCGGCGATGTGATGGCACGATTGGACGACACGCTGACACGGGCCAATCTGCAGATAATTAGCAAGGATCTTGATCGGGCAACGGTTCGGCTTGTGCGGCTGGAGGCAGAGCGGCAAGGCCTGTCGGAGATGCAGCTTCCGTTCAGCCTTCAAGCGCGAATGGGCGAGCCGGAGCTGGCTGCGCTGGTGAACGGTGAGCGCACGCTGTTCGACAGCCGCGCTACGGCCCTCAAGGGGCAGAAGGCACAGTTGCAAAGCCGCTCAAAGCAACTCGAACGCCAAGTTGAGGGCCTCAAGGCGCAACAGACCGCGGAAGAACAATCCGTGGTCCTGCTGGATGGCGATCTTGTCGATGTACAGGCGCTTTTTACAAAGAAACTGGTGTCCAAAGAGCGACTTAGCAACATCAGACTGGATGCCACCCGGGCGCACGGAGAATCAGGGCGCCTCGCGGCGGCAGTTGCCGAGGCGCAGGCCCGGATCAGCGAGACCGAATTGCAGATTCTTCAGCTCGATGAACAAAGGCGTAGTGACGTGACGAGCGAACTTCGTGAAACGGAAGCCAAGCAAACCGAACTCAGCGAGCGCAAGGTTGTGGCACAGGACGAACTGGCCAAAACCACCATCCGCGCTCCGCAATCGGGAACGGTACAGGAATCTTCCATTCACACGATCGGCGGCGTGATTGCCGCGGGCGAGGTTCTCATGATGATTGTCCCTGACACCGGCAACCTTGTCGTCGACGCGCTGATTGCGCCGTCGCGCATAGATGACGTTCGTCCAGGTCAGCGGGTCTCGATCCGGTTTCCGGCATTCGACGCCGGCACTACGCCTGCCTGCCAAGGGTCTGTCAAGCGCATCTCGGCGGACCTGATAAAAGATCAACAGCGCCAGCTTTCTTATTTCTCGGCGCGCATCAATGTCGAAGACAAGTCCACCTGTCTGACCGATGCCAAAGTGCTCAAACCCGGTATGCCAGCGGAGGTTCACATAAGTACGGACGAACACAGCGTCTGGTCTTATCTGCTGAAGCCGCTTACCGACCAGATGTCGAGGGCTTTCCGGGAATGACATGGCGGCTGTGAGCGGTCGACCGCGGGAACACGGCAGGCGTGCTTGCTGACATATTAGGGTAGGCGACGTGATGCCACAGGGGTGACGCCTGCGGCCGACGCGCGAGGCTCGTCTGGGACATTGTCCCGGCTACAAGGATGCCCCAACAGGATTTTCCTGGCCGCCTCACCAAGTCCTGCCCCAACAACAGCGTTAGTGTCCTGTCATCTTTTGCGCAACAAACAGCGCATACCGTTCCACGATCATCGACATGGGCAATTGCCTCACGAGGAGAGGTTCTTTACTCCTACGACGCGGCGAGGGCCCTGCGGCGGACACGGCGTGCGGCATGCACCGTTCGGTCTGCAGTCACCGCTACATTTGCCACGTCAGATGTATGCGGCAAGGCGTTCGCGCTTCCATGCGACCTCTTGTAGGGCAGCAATTCCCTGACCCGAGCATTGACCGAGGCAATCTCGACCCGCAAGTCCTCGCATTCCTGCCGTCTCACATCGAGTTCAATCTGATCGGACGCCTGCTGCATGGACAGCTGTGCAAAATCTGCGGCGATCTTGGAAAGGTTCACCTTGTTGGTTTCGGCCTCCTCGGTGAGTGCGGCCAACCTTTCGTCGGTCACCTGTTTTTCGGCCAGGGCGTCGCTCCATTGTAGCTGGAGCCTGGCGATCTCGGCCGCGGCCTCGTTGTTTGCGTTTGAGGCGAGTTCGAAGCGCGCTTGGAGACTTTGAATTTCTGAGCGCAATCCTCGGTTCTCAGCCTGGCAGCGTTTAAGCTCGCCATCCATGTCCGCCTGCATAATCCTGGCTGCTTCGGTCACCTCCCATAGCTTCGCCTGCGCAACCTCGAGTGAGGTGTGCAATTTGATTGCCTCTTTTTCGCTCTTGCCGAGCGCACTCAGCATTTCGGAATTTCGCGCAGCTTCGTTGGCATGGATCGTGGAGAAGGCATCCAGCCTATGCCGTGCCTCTTCCTCCCGCTTCATGGCCTTTTCCAGGTCAATAGACAGGCTCACATTCTTTTCACGCAGCTGTTTGTTCTCTCGGGAGCGCCTGTCGGCCTCGACATTTGCGGCGGCAAGCATGTTCGTGAGGTCGCCAAATTCCGCTTCGTTCTTTGTGGTGGTGTTCGCCGCTTCGACCAGCTCCAGCCTTGCCGCGGCCAACGCGCCACGGAGCACTTCACACTCCTGAACAAGGCTTGCCTGGCGCTGCTGCAATGTCTCGACGGTGCCTTGACGCTCACAGTACCGTCTGTTCAGGTCATTGAGTGTTTCCGACAAGTTCCTTTGATCTGCGATCAGATTTTGATTCGCCAACTCCAGTTCGTTGGCACGGAGAATGTCCGCGTGAAGGATGTGAAAAAACTCGAACGTCAGTTGACATGTGCTTGTAATTTCGGAGATTTTTGCGTTGATCTCCTCGAAATGGAGCTTGGCATCGTGGAACAAGCCGTTAAACGAGCTCACGGCAGCAATTCGGCTCTGCGTATGTGAGGTCATCCGATGCGCTGGTATCGGCGAGCTATCATCGTCGTCGCCGGCACCGTCCTCGCTTGGTACGCTGTCATCCTGTTCGTTGTTTTCGCCTGCCATGTTTGGCACGTCGGCGACATCCTCCAAATCGAGGCACTGGTCGACAGCGTTAGCCAAGTCAGCTTCGAGATCGTCAAACGACCTCTCCACATTGTCCTCGGCGCGTCTGATCAAATCCCTGAACTTCATGACTTCATCCCCTGCAGCCGCATGCCCGGAACCATTGAGGCACGAGGACTGAGATGCTTTTGTATCGAGAGCTCAACTCAGCGTCTTCGTTCAATCAAACGATGCCAGGGCGCCGGCGCCGCGAGGAGCCGAGAGCTGCGATCGGAAGGCCCTACATCGGTCTAGGTGCCTGCTGACTTATTCTTGAGGACTGCGCGGCTCCCCTTCTTGCCATCGTCTTGGCGTCAATGGTGTGTTGCCTGGGCACATTAACAACTCAGGTGCAGAAGCCCCGACGAACGGCCCGGCACAGCCTCTTGTGGGGCGCATCAGGCGGCCGGGCCTAACCGGCGGTTGAGTGTTTTTGGTTTGCCGGCTGACTCACCATGCGACATTGGCGAGGCAAGCGCATCATTCGAACGAATTGGGGACCGGCCGCCTGGCCGCTCAATCACACTAAGCTTCCGTTGCCGGAGCTGGCGACGAGGTGCTTTGCCTTGAGCCTTGGTATCTACATACGAAGCGGCAATACGCGCCGATGGAGCAGTGGTCCGACCCGTCAAACTATCGCTGCAAAATGCGCGGCGGAAGGCATCCGAGGATATTCTCCGTTCAGCGGTAGGAGATCGAACGCGGGCGATCTTGCTGAACTCCCCAAACAATCCCGGCGGATATGTGTTCGGCAAGGAGGATCTGGAAACCATTGCCACATTTGCCGAGCGGCACAATCTATGGATCATCAGCGATGAGGTTTACCGCAGCACAGTGTTCGACGGCGAGTTCCTCTCAATAGCATTCAGTCCCGGAATGAGAGGACGATAATTGTGAACAGCCTGTCGAAGTCTCATGCAATGACCGGCTGGAGGCTAGGGTGGACGCTTGGGCCGGTCTCGGCATCAGTTCATCTGGAAAATCTTGCGCAATGCATGCTCTTCGGGTCGCCGACCTGTATTCAGGATGCCGCAGCGGTGACTCTCGATGAGGCGGTGACGCAGAGATGCGTTTCTTTTCGGACGCCCTTCTGCCGTTGATATTGACCATTGCTGTGCGGATGTTCGCCGGGATATGCGTGAACCTTATCGTCCGCTGCGGCGCTCAATTTGCTTGGGGTTCTTGGAACCGTTCCGAACTTTCTCCTTGCGCCTCCGATCGAGTTGCGCGTGCTCATGCGGGGCGCTGAGGTGTCTCGATCCGCAGTGGCGCGGCACTATGCGACGAAGCCTATCAGCTCAGTTGAAATTTGTCCCCAGCGGACGGGAACGACGCTTGGCCATGTTAGTTGATGTGAATGGAGCAGCTAAGAAAAGATCTGGCATTGCTTACGCGACCCGGCTTCTGGATAGCTTTCGGCATTTTGTTGCTGCTTTACGGGATTCAGGTCTTTTTTCTAATTCGGGCATGCCAATGCCTTTAGCCTGGAACATCGATACCCTAGCTAGCTGAAACGCGGTCTGTCCATCTCCCGGCGGCTGCGCCGATAGCGTTGATCAACGACATATTCATTTATAAGCCTGCTACTGCCGGGGATGCCGAGGTTGGCAGCGCCTGCATCGTTGATTACGCACGTGGCGCTCCCCTCAAGGTAGGTGGTTACCATTCTCGCGCAGCCGGTGAGCATTGGAGCCCGCACTGTGTTGGACGTGCGCTCATGCGTCGGGAATTTCTTATAGACAGGGGAGGGTCTGTCAGGCTGGAAAATCACAAGCTGCCCCGCGAATGAGGAAGCAAAAAAGGTGCAAGACCAGATCGATTTCTTCCAGGCAACTCGGTCCTCGCATCATCGCCGATCAGCGGCCGTACCGTCGAGAACCAAAATGCGCACGATCTCAGCCGGTCGGCCTCGCCAAAACATGCGGACTTCCGGGCGGGGACAGTCGGTGCCGCGTCCCGTCCTGTGGCCGGCGCTATGCTGACGCTCCTACGGTATCCCGTTCACCGCCCGCGGCAGGAGGGCGAATTTCCTCCGTCCTGCGCGCGACAACCGTCCACTGTTGCGGCCGCACGCAGGACTGCGGCTTATACGCCGTTCTTCCTTTGAGCGGCGTCCAGTTCGCAGGGCTAAATCACCATTGGTATGCAGACGAGCCTCTCGGCGTCTGGACAGAGATCAATTGCGCTTTGCACCAGGGTTCCTGGATCGTAAGCTCCAAACACGCTGCAGTCGCCTGATATGGTCCACTACGTTGGCCGGCTCATACGGCTTCGCAAGGTGCGGGCCTTCCTGACAAAGGTCGCCCGCCGCGATCGCAGTTCGTTCTACTGCGGCAGAAAGCACTATTTTGACCTCGGGCTTGTTCTCGCGAACCCACTTCGACAGTTGGAACCCGTTCATGTTGCCCGGCAGGTCAACGTCACACAAGACGGTGTCCACACCGAACTCCGCATAGTTCAACGCTTGTTGCGCCTCACGTGCGAAATGGGCCTCAATCACCCTGTAGCCACAGTGGCGGAGATAGTCCGCGATGACGCATCGGGCGATGACGTCGCCGTCAACCACGAGGATCGTTTGGCTCTGTTGGTTCGGGGCTTCCATTGACGGAGAACGGTCAGCAACCGGCAGGGTTCCACGCATCATGAGCTGCGCGGGATGCCGACCGAAGATCGCGGCGAGATCCTGCACGAAATGATCCCTGCCGGCGGGCGCATTCAATTCAGCGGAGCGATGCCGCACTGGTGACGCCGTTTGCCACCTGGTCGACGAGACGGGCTAGAAGGCATGGTCTCGAAGCTCAAGGGCAGTCCATATCGCAGCGGCAAACGAGCGCTTGGCGCAAGATCAAGTGCTTTGAGGAAAAGGAAATGCAAATCATCGGTGCACAGCGCGAGCGCGGCAAAGCTACCCAGGTGATCATGGCTGAAAAGGGCCTCTACAAAGGTGGCGCACTCGTCAACTTCAATGCCGCTGAGCGGCAAGCGCTTTGGGATCGTGTCCGAGTGGCTGAAGCCCGGACTGGTTGGCTGGGTCGAGACCCTCAAAGGCGAAGAGAAGCTGCGGCACGCAAGGCTGCTGGATTTCCGGGAGGATGATGCAAATGGCCATGCCTAAGAAAGATCAGGAACGCGCCACCTACGCCTGGATGTACGGCGCCCAAGCGCGCAAGGATGGCAAGGAGCGTGAGGTGCCAGCTTACTGGCAGGAACATGCTGCAGGGCTTTGACGGTGTGGCGATGGACGGTTTTGGCAAGACCAAAACCGTCAACGACGAGATGGAGGCCGAGGTCGACGAAGCCGCCGTCGAGCGCCCCGACGAATAGCCATTTGGCGTATGAATCTGTACGGTCGTTTTTGATTGAAGAAAGGGTTTCGGCGGGCCTATAAAGATTGCGTTTACCATTGCCTTTTTGGGAGGATGCGATGGTTGCAACGCCCATAGATATCGCTCAAGCGGCCACTGCGACTACGGCTACCTTGCTGAAGTGGCAGAAGTCCATGGAGGAACGCGCCACGTTTCGCCAGAACATGGATCAATCGCGCAGGGCGATCCAAGCCTCACGCGAACTACTGAAGCGCCTTCGCGAACGTCATCGCGACGAGATGTCGGAAAGTTCGGAAAATGCCGACCCGTCTACTGCGCCGATATCGCAACGCGCCGGCAGCTAGCGGGAGGCGACCAGAGCCGATGTGATGGGGAAAGTTTCAGTGGGCTGTTCCTGGGGTCGGCAACGAAGTTTAAGCCTTGTCAACCAGCGACTTTTTTCGCCCGCGTGGAAGTGCCACATGTCTTTCGACAAGGCGCACGTGCTCGGCCTCGACAGTCACCAATGGCCGGAGGCTGACGGTTACCTTGTCCCCCGTCGATGCGTGTGACAGGGCCGATCAATTCCATATGCTGGCCAATTACAGCCTTCGAAGTCGAATCGACAACAGAATGCGGGAAGTCGTAGGAGGGGATCGTCACGCTTATGCGATCGGGCGTCACCCGGCCGCGCACAATCGCCGTGACTGCGACCTCGTCGCCAACTTTGATACTTCCCCGAGCCATGCCCAAGACTTTGGAGCAGCCGGCACCGGCGTCAAGATGAGGGGGAGCTAATAAAACCCCTCTGCGCCGCGATTGTGACGCGGGGCGATCCGATCGCCGCCAGCGACTTAGCAGACCAATTGATGACAGCGGCCGAGAAGCCTGGCATCCCTGCCGACCAAATCAACGGCGAAATCGAAAGCGTCTTCGAACTGCTCTTAGAGGTGATGCGGCGCGAGAGTTGCGCGAGGAGAACCAGCCCGGAGGCTTCTCCGGGGCTGTGCCGGTCCTGTCCCGTTCCAGCGGATGAACTGCGCCTGCTGGCAGGTGACCGTCTCAATCGACTTCAACAGGGGTCCATGGGCCTCAGGTAGAGCTTGGCAGCGCTCCCTGTGGTACGCCAGGAACGGCCCGGCGATGCTCTTGTGCAGCGCTTCGGCTGCCGCCAGGAAGCGCTTCGATTTCAGCCCGGGAAAGCTGTTCGGAAGGTTTGTTCTGGCCATTGGCGCTCTCCATTGAGGGCGTCGCCGCAACGAGGACCATAATCCTACATGCCAGGCCGTCTGATAAGCGCCTCGCCGGCCTTACCCGAAGGAAGACGCAGGGCCACGGCGCCAAGCGGAGCCATCAGAAGCAACCCGCAAAGATGAGCAACGGCAGGCCCGGCGACCTCCTTTGGCACATGGGACAAACAAGAAGGGCGCCGAGCCTTACCGGCGCTGCTTTGTGAGGGAGACGACGCCGGATGATGAGAGTATGCGATCATGCTAATGTCTGCGAACCATGCGAATGAAGGAAAGCCGCGTGGCAGTGCCAATCAACGACGTTGAGACCAAGGTCGGCGGGTGCGATCAGGTTCGGACCATGATGACGGGCTGGTGGGCCTGCACATGGTGGTGGCTACCGCGCTACCGCCTTGCTTTGCGCCAGCCTGCGGCCCATGCCTAGCCTCGCTGCACAACCAGCGCTCGCTGTACTGAAACTGATCGTCGTCTCGCAGTAATGCTCCTGCCCTGGAACGTGATAAATCGCTCGTCGGTACTGGTGGAAATGTTGCCCTTGATATCGCAGCTCCCCGCGCCGGCCGTGCGGGTGCCACTCAGCCAGCCAGCTGGGATGAGCCCGACGAGCTTGTCGAGAGCTTGGGTTCACTTTGAAAACCGGTCAGGGAACCATCACCAGCGCCGGCAGATATTGCCGTCGCCACATCCACCGCCCCTTTGCGTTCTTGCGCCAGCGGTCGGCCTGATCCGCACCTTGATGACGCTGGACTTTGCCCACGCCCTCTCCCCCGAGTGCAGAATGCTTCCAAAGCGGTAGCGAGTCCAGACCGAAACATTAGCGCCGACTAACGGTTATTTCGGCAGTGATTGGTAGTGATTGGTAGAGCGTTGGTGGCGTTTCATCTTGTCTATTTTCCGGCCTGACGGCAGACCAGCTGCTAGGCAGAGCGCCGTTTCTATGATAGTGTGTTTGCTGCTTTATCACGCTCTAGCTACGGACCCTTAACTGATGGTCCACTACCCGGCAATCGAAGGTCGCGCGACGTTCCCGACTTTTTCAGCATGATGAGAAGGGCCTCTAGGATTTGTTGTGCGCCCGTAGCCAGTGCCCATGCATTCGCGACGATCTCTTGCTCACGCTCTGTCATCCCGCCCTCCTAAAATATGTGGTCGGAGCTGCTTTAGAAAGCTTCGCCCCAGCAGGGGCGTGCTTGACGATTTCGGCGAACAGAAAAAGTCGCCGGCTCCGCCCGACCAGGCCGGGATGGTCGTTGGGAAATTTGTTGACGGCGCTCGTGTTCACCTCACGTCCAACGCGGTTGAACTGCAGCTGACCGTCGATGTCGTGGCTGAGAATGTCCTTGAGGCTGGTCCTTTGGTCCCCGGGTCCAGCCAGGCGTCATAGTATGCCTGGTAGAGAATGACAGGCTGTTGATCATGCAACTGCTTCATCGGTTCTGCGGCAGGCTCTGTGATGATGGTGCAGCTGGTTATGTCGAGATTGGAATTGTAAGCCCAAAGCCCGGCGAACGAGAAAGGCGCGTGGCCGGGCTGGGGCAAAGCGCGCAGCGAAGGGAGAGGCAATGAGCGCGTTCGCTATTGTTCTCCCTGAGCAGCACGTTCACGCGGCGGGTGCTCGGCCGGCAATCTAGGGAGCATGGCAGTTGCCGGCGCGGTTGATGTCGTCGACAATATCGTGCCATTCTACACCGATGCCTCGATGAAGACACTGAAGTCCATGCCCGAGTTCAAGGCGGTCTTCATGGCCAAGCCTAAGGCCATGCGCGAAATGATCATGCGCGAATGCAATGACGCGGCAATGAGCAAGCCCTACGCCGAGTTCTGCGCCGACGTGAATTCCCTCTGCGGAATGCAGTAGGTCATTCACGGCCGCGCAGTTCGACGACGATGGTGGGCAAATTGCCCTCATCACAATGACTGTCAGCTTCCGCCGGCAACAGCGTAATGCCAGCGGTGACCGACGCCGGCCCAGAGACTCCCCGGGCCGCTCCTCGCCAGCCTCCAGGCGAGCAGGCCGGCATCGGTCAGTAAGGTCCCGTCGGTGTGCAATATATCGTTGACGCCACGAATTGCGGACGTTCGAAACCGGTCATTGGCCATTTCGTGTGACCAAATTCCGCGACTGTTTACTTGCGATCACAAGGCCCCGCAACCTGGAGGTTCCGAAGCGCCATACTGGAGTACCATTGGGGTGGTCACGCGATTTGAACCCGACAACGGTGCTTGAACCAGACCAGGTTAAACGTCCGTTATCGTTTTGCGCCAGAAGCGGCCAGTCAACTTCCGGCCAAACGCGGCCGCGCTCATACTACCATGGTCAAATGCAGCTCGCATGGAACTAGTTGTCTTCTTGGTCCTTTGGTTCGCCAGACCATACGAGATAATACGAGAGAAACGGCTTGGCGAACCATCCACTAACGTACTGATTTCCTGTAGAAAACGCTGACCCTCCGGGCCTGCAAACTTACTACATCAATGGACTACGCTTAATTCTCAAAGTTTGAATGACCGGAAGCTGCAGACGGACAATTGGTCACCCTTCTCTACGAGCAATCCGGCCTGCTCGGAGTGTCAGGGATATCCGGTGATATGCGGACGCTAATCGACTCCGATGATCCTCTTGCCGCCGAAGCAGTCGATCTCTTCGTCTATCGTATCGCACGCGAGATCGGGTCGCTGGCCGCTGCGATAGGCGGACTGGACACGCTGGTGTTCAAGGCAGGCATAGGCCAAAACGCGCCATATATTCGAGAGAGGGCCGGGGCTGTGGCCGGCTGGCTTGCGGTTAATATCGACCACAAGCTGAATGGACGAGGCGACGAGGTCATCAGCCTTGCTGGTTCCGACGTCGACGTGCTTGTGATCCCCACGGATGAAGAGAGAGCCGTGGGGATCCAGCTGCTATCTGTGCGCCCTCAAGCTTTGTCGCTCGTGCCCTGAGCGCCGAACCTGATGCTACTCGCGCGGCGGGTGTCTCGACCTGTCAGGAGTTCGGCGGCAGGAGCATGGTCCCATAGCCGGCCATCAAGGCGATCAAGGTTGCTGCAACCAGCGGCAACCAGAACTTGATCGGTCCGGCAATACTGCCAGCGATGCGCGGCCGATGCCATCAGCACCGTCAGGAGCCAGACCTCCCACGGGTTGAAACCGCCCCATGGGTCAATCGTCCGGTTTGGCAACAAGGGCAAGATGATCGCTGTCGCAGCCGTGCGGCAAGACATATTTGCGGCGGTGTTCCTCCGGCAACGAGTCGTCTCAGCTAGTTGTGGAGGTGCGACAGTTGAAGTCCAGGCTGGTGCTCCACGCCGGATAACAGCGATTCCGCCGATCGGAACATGTCCTCGAATTCCAACTCGTTTTCAAACACCACGCCGCCGACGCTGATGGTCAGCGTGTCCGCGGTTCCTTTTGGCGCGAAATAGGCTTGGGCCACGCGCGCCCGGATACGCTCGCCGATCTCCCTGGCGTCGTCTTCTGTCGCACCGGGCAGAAAGACCCCGAACATGGAGGTTCCGATCCGGCCCACCAGATCTTCCTTGCGTACCGATGACTGGATGGTCGAGGCTATGAGCCGCAAGGCTTCGTCACCCCAGCCAAGGCCGAAGCGCAGATTGATGGACCTGATGTGTTCGGGATGAATGACCAGGAAGGCGCCAGATCTTGGACCAGACGATTTTGGCCTGGTTGCTCTCCTTTCGACCATCGAAGTGAAGACCGTCCGGTTGAGGCAGCCTGTCAGGCTGTCAAAGGTCGCCGACTTGTTGAGTTCTCTTCGATAACGGACGAGCTCGGTCCGCTGCAGGCCAATGAACAGCAAAAGCGGGCCACCGACCATGACCGGCAACAGGATCGCTGTGACCATGCTGCGGCCAAACGGCGTCAAGACTTCCGAAAACAGAAGCAGATAGTTGAGGCCAACCGAGAGGAGCAGAATTCCCGCCGATCCCAGGGCAGTCAGCCATGCGATATCTTTCCATTGCCGGGGCGAGCTATTCGCCATTGGTGTCATCATTAGCCAATCTCCCGCCTGATCGGCTGTCATAAGGCCAAGGTGCTGCACTTTCAGTTTCGAGGAAACATACAATTTTAGTAATGGCGCAATCACCTACCATCGGCCCGAAATCAGGCCTTCAAAAGCAAGGCTACGGCGGTAAAAGGGACGACACCGAATTATCGGCTATTGCGGCGGGCCGAATATCCCCATCTGCGCGTCTCTGGCCACTGCCTCCGCCTTGCCGTAGATGCCACTCGCCAGGGCCGTCGCCCAGCCATTGGAAACAAGCCAGGCGCCGACATCCTGCTTGCCCAAGCTGCACGGTGCCGCAATGGCAAAACGATCGATTTCCGGCGGCACGACGCATTTCAGCGCCCGGCCGCGCAGCCAGGAATTGAACGTCGCGCGCGCACGCTGGCCGCAAGGCCAGGCGATGCCACGAAACGAACAGGTCTCATCCAGGTCAATGCCTTGGATCCCGCTGATGGCTACCTTGCGCCCCATCGATTCGAAGGTTGCCGACGAGGTGGCAACCGGTTGGTACAGCAGGACCTCTTTCCAATCCTTTGGCATCCGCATCCCTGCAGGCGAAGCCAGACCAAGGTCGCTGAGCGGCGGGCGCGGCTCGACCCGTTCGATTTGCGCCGGATCAAGCTGTGGCGGCGCGATAAGGTCCTGAGCAATCTTGCGTGCCCGTCCTCGCCATGGCGTATTGGCGGCGCTCGGAGGTGGTCGCATTGCCTGGCTATGATCGATGGATTGACGTGGCGCCGGCCGATTGTTCGGAAGCAGATCTGCGGCCCGGATGATCAACAAGACCCCGGCCAGGAGGAGCAGGCTTCCGAGCGCTATCAAGCGATTGTGCCTCAGCCAGCCCATCAACTCAAGCAAGGTTCCTTGCCCCTCAATACCCCGATGTCGATTTGGCGACCAGCTTGAGTGCACCTTTTTGAACCTGATAGAAGGGCATGGATCGCTCACTGGAGCCATCCGCCCGAAACCGGAACAGGCCGGTCGATCCGCGAAATCCGCTCCGATTTTCGAGCACCTGCTTGCTGAAGCCGTCAGGCCCGGCCGAACTTGCAATTCCTGCTGTCAGGGCGACCATATCATAGGCGTAGGCGACATTGGCGTCGGCTGGATAATTGTAGGTCGTCTTGAAGCGGTCGGCGATCGGGCCGGTTTCCGTTGGGTCGAGCGTGGCGATGTAGGAGCCTTCAAACAGCGGCTCCATCGGATGTTCCAGCCAGCGGTTGGTTCCAACGACGGCAATTGCTTTTCCAGGAATGCCTTTCGTTTTGAGCGCCGCAAGGATCGGCGCCGGATTGTCGTCGCCACTGGCGATGATGATGGCATCGGGAGCCTCGACCAGCGAGCCCACATCATTGACCACTTTGGTGCCGCCATCGCCGGCCCGATACGGAACGGTGACGGCGAGCGTCGCGCCATAGATGCTGAGACTGTTGGCGACCCGCTTTTCAACCACGCTGGCATTCGCGCCCGCCGCAACGAGCAACACGAACTTCTTGCTGCCTTTGGCCGCCAGGCCGGCTGCGCCCGCGGCCGCGCTGTCGGCCTCGTTGAGGCGCACCGCATAGACGCCCGGGCCGCCAGCGAAATTGTCGGCCAACGCCAGCACCGGCGGTCGCTTCGATCCCGACAGCTTGGCTATGTGCTGCGCGGCCGCGAGTTCGACCGGGCCGATGACGATCTTGGTTCCAGTGGTGATCGCCTTCACAGCCAATTCGCTGGCGTGCGCGCTGTCGCCCTTGGTGTCCTCGACCGTAATCGTGAGCAGGACATTTCCAAGGTCGGCCATCGCCAGCTTGGTCGCATCGAGCATCTTCCTGCCGTTTTCGCCGGCGTTGCCCGGGGCCGACAAAGGCAGCAGCATCGTGACCTTCGTCGATCCCGTGCCGAGCGATTGCGTCGCCTGGGCGGGACCGGCAACAGCGCCGGCGGCCGGCGCTCCGGGTGCGGCGATCGCCGCCGGATCGAGCGCGTCCGAGACGCTGCCTTTCGACTGGCAGCCCGACACCATGCCCGCGAACGCAAAGACGATCGCCCACGTCCACGAACCGTGTCGCTGCCGGCCAGAATCCATGATGCCTCCCTCATATCCCGCCGGGTATTTGTCCCGGTCTCATCCGTTCATCTTACGGCAGACTTGCCTCGCCTTCTTTGCAATTGCTGGATTATGGCTCAGCCGTCGAAAAGTCTTGCCCGGAGCGCCTTGATCATTCTCGCTTGCCCGGCGCTTCGATAGTCCGCGCATTTCATGTATCGCGGGCCCGGCACGAACAGTCGGCGCACACAAATCCGCCTCGCCGGGGCAGGGGCACCATCGTCTCCTGCTGTCGGGAATGCGGAGAATCCGAACGTCGCCACCGGCAATGGCCCGGCCACCGCAAAACCTTCTCTCGCCAGGATTGCACGCGCACGCCGGCAGTAGCGGACCGAAAGTTCGGAGAACCGGGTTTCACCGTGCCCGGCACGATACTTCATGACGGTGGTGCAGAGATCGCCTGCGGCAAGGCTGTTTGCCTGCGCCAGATATCTGACGCCGAGCGCGATGTTGGTCGCCGGCGCGCCAAGCTCGTCGAGCGAGCCACGAAAGCCCAGCATTCGGGCCGTCGCGGGCATTACCTGCATCAACCCGACCTCACCATTGGCGCCGTGCACATCGGGATCGAACCCGCTTTCGATCTCCATCACCGCGTGCGCCAGCACCGGTTCCAAGCCGTAGAGCGATGCCTGGCATGTCGCAAACGCCTTGAATGTCGCGCGAGTCCATTCGGAGGCGGCGTCGCAGCGAACCGGCCGCCTCAAGCCGAACGGTGCTGGTCTCTCCAGGCTAGGTCGTTCCAGCCAGTTGGCGCGGGCTTGCGTGGCAAGCTGGCCAAAACCGGTCAATGCGATCGCTCCGGCGATCGCCCTCGTCAATCGTCCGCCGACCATCGGGTCAGCCAACCGGCACTGCCGGATCCCTTCCGGTCAGTTCATGTACTCGACCATGCGGTCGTGGAAGCATTCGCACTTGTTGAGGGTGTCTTCGTCCTTGTAGTTCGTCTTGAGGTAGCCATAGGCCATGCCGCAGGCGACCTTGGCTTCCGACGCCCAGATGAAGGCGGGGCGCGAAGAATTGATCCATTCCGAGCTGTTGGCGACGGCCACGGACTCGTCCATCAGCTTCACCACCTCGGACTTTAGATCGACGATGTTGTCGGTCAGGACCAGGTTCGATGTGCCGACGGTCCGGCAATAGTCGGCCACCGGCCCTTCGATGATGTCGGCGGCGAAGCCAGTCGATCCAGCCAACAGCAGCGCCGCGGCCGAAGCCAGCAATCTTGCACAACGCTTCATTTAAGTCCCTCTCCAAACTGCGGTTTTATGTTTCGCTAATATGTAGCATGAGAGTACGGCCACGCATAAGTGCTAAATCGTGGCCGTGTGCTGTTGATGTTGTGTGTCGTCGTAGAGGATGTTGATCGTGCCGGTGGCAGGCGCATTCTGCAGAACGGCGACATCCACGAAGTTGGCCGCGTTGCCCGAGCCGCTGGTATCGACGCTCACGGTGCTGGTCGCGGTGTCGTAATGCACATAGTCGGCCATGTTGCCGGCCGGCGCCTTGTCGAACAACGCGCTCAAGTCGATCTTGTCCCCTTCACCGGCATGGTAGTCGGCGATCAGATCCTTGATGTTTAGATTGTCGATCTTGAACGTGTCGGCTCCCGAAGTGCCGGCGATGGCGGCCGTGCTTCCGGAGCTAGCGTTATCGTAGTTGCCGAAGCCGATGTCGCCGACCGCGGCTATCTGACCGTCGGCGGTCGTGAAGGTGGCTTCGCCATAGGTCAAGACCGAGCCGTCCGCCGAAACCGAGTGCTGATTGTTGCTATCGAGGCCGATCTCGACGATACCCAAGGCGGCCAGAGATTTGAACTCGCCCGAATCCGACACGCCGTTGCCGTTGGCATCTTGCCAGACACCAAATTGCGCAAAGTCGTGGTCGGCGGCAGTCAGCTTGCCATCATGATTTGTGTCATAGAGCTGCTCGAGCGCGGCAAGGTCGGTCGCAGCGCCGGCGGCATGTTGGGTGAACACGATCTCCGAACCGTTGTTCACCTTGCCGTCGCCATTGAGATCGATCGCCAGGATACCGTCATGCGTATCGACCCAGGCGGTTTTCGAAGCGACGCCATCGCCGTTGTAGTCGAACGAAACGGTGGAGTGCGTCAGATCGGTGGTGTGGATTCCATCATGGTTGAGGTCGAGTACGACCGGAGCGGCAATGGCAAAAGGTATCAGTCCGGCCGCCACGTGGACAGTGAAATTCGCCGTCGTTGTTGTGTCCCCGTCGCCATCCGTGAGTTGCAACGCGACCGGAATTGTATGGTCGACCGTGGTGCTCGTGACCCCGACATCCGTCAGGTTCAGCTTGGTCTTGCCCGACGACTCATAGGCGTCGACCCATGCGATCTGCGTTCCGGCAGGCGATGTGATCGTCAGCAACGTCGCACCGACCGCCGGAGTGAAGGAAGCCGTGGTTCCGTTGGTGTAGTGGGCGACGAACTCGATCTTGTCGCCGGCGGTAACCGCATCGAACGAAAACTTGGCATAGCTAACAGTCGCGAGGGTGATGGCCGGAGCCGTATAGCCGCCCGGGCCGTCATAGTCGTCCGGCGTCCCGAAATCGAAACGCATGAACTCGCCTCCGTCGAAATTGTTGTTGCCGAGGCCCCAACCTGCTGACGAACCGTTGACGTTGCTTGTTTGTGTCAACGATGGCATGCCGCCGGCCAGCCATGCCGTCTCGTGTGGTGAGGTGAAGGAGCCGCCGGCATCCGTTGGCGCCCATCCGGTCACCATCACGACATTCTGACCGCCCGCCGTCACCACGATGGAATTGCTGGGGCCGGAGCCGAAGGCGCCGCTCGATGCAACGGAGACATTACTGACAGTGCCGTCCAAAGGTGCCAAAAGGTCGAACGTGTACTGCCCCGACGTACCGGCATTCGGAGTGACGGTGATGGTAAAGACCGCCGTGTCGCCTGCATCATGGCTTCCGTTGTTGTTGTTGTCGGCATAGGCGGTCAACACGCTGCCGGACTGCTCCGTGATGAGGTTGTGGCCGGCCGAAGTGATGCCTGTTGTGTTGGCAGTGATCGTCATGGTGGCCCCGGCGCCGTCGGCGCCGGCGACGAAGTGGAGTGTTCCAACGGCCGGCGTTTGCGACGTATCGGTGCTTGCCTGCTGGCTTTGCACGGTTCCCAATGTCGGCACGTCATCGACGATGTTGACGGACAGCGTGCCTGTGGCGTTCTGGCCGTCCTGGTCGGTGAGCGAGACGGCAAGGTTCTCGAACAGGCTGTTGGTGGAGGCGCCGGTAGCATGGGCCTCGTTGTCGAGCAGCGTGTAGGTATAGCTGACGGTGCCAGTTGCGGGATTGTAGCCGGTCACGTTCAGCGTATTGCCGAGCGCGGTGGTGAAGGAGCTGGCGGTGAACACGCCGTTGGTGATGAAGGCATGGCCGTCGATGGTCAGCGAGGCGATGCCGTCGGGCGAGGAGATGGTGAAGGTGCCGCCCTGGGTGGTGCTTTCCTTCGAGGTGTCGGAGCCGGCCGATTCGCCAACGCCGCGGCTGGCCAGGAGGTCATCCTCGTTGACGGTGACGTCGCCGCCGTTGGCGGCCGGCGTCAGGTCGGTGATCACCGGCGGCGAGTTGCCGATCGAGATGGTCAGCGTGGTGTGCGAGGTGTCGCCGTCGCCGTCCTTGATGGTGTAGGTGAAGACGTCGTCATGGCCACCGGCGGAGCCGGCATCGCGGGTATAGGTGTAGGTGCCGTCGGCGGCCAGCGTCAGCTTGCCGTAGAGACCCTGGATCTGCACGCCGAGTGTTGCGGTATTGTCGAGGGCGGCATTGGTGTCGCCGGCGACGACGCCGACCACGGCAGCGCCGTCGGCGCCCTTGGTATCGGCAACCCCGTCGGTCGTGTTGCCGTCGAGGGCATCGGTTCCGCCAACCAGCACATTGCCGGTGGCCGGGCCGAACAGGCCGGCCCCGATGCTGTCGATGTCGGCAACCGCGGTCGGCACGTCATCGACGATGTTGACGGACAGCGTGCCTGTGGCGTTCTGGCCGTCCTGGTCGGTGAGCGAGACGGCAAGGTTCT
>NZ_JAMYPF010000026.1:0-75341 GCF_040320205.1 Mesorhizobium sp. M0761 | reverse complement strand
CGCTGATCACTATGATAGGAACATCCGATTTTGTCGCCAGATTGCGGACGATCGCAAGTCCATCCTCCCGGCCTAGGTTAAGGTCGACAACCACGAGATCGACTGGCTCACGTGAAAGAACATAGTCAAACTGCTTGCTATCGTGGACTGCGGTTACCTTCAGGGCATGCATCGTGAGATACTCGGCGATGAGGCGCCGCATTGCGGCATCATCGTCAATGACAAGAACATGTTTCAACGGCACACCTTCAATCTTGAATCCCCTTGTTAAACCTGTTGCCGAGCAACCCTGGGGCACCGACCCAGAACAGCTGCTCCTTGATACCACTCGCCGTTGCGTGCGGCCAATGTGAGGCCGTGCTCGTCCTGTTCTTTTCATCCCCAGCGAATTGACCGCACCAAGGCAGCCCGTGGCCACCAGACAGGTCCAAGCGCCGACATGACCCTGCCGTGTGGTCCTTCGCTTTTTCGCTTCGAGCTCCCCCGTTGGTGCAGGCCTGCCAATATCACTCGAGTTCGACCTCATGGATGCCAAGTTTCCTGCTATGCCCTTGCATCCTGGTCATCCTGGAGTTTGCGGATCTGGATCATCTCGATATCCTCCGGCTCGTGGATCCAGCTCGGACATGGTTGAGCAGCGCGGCGTTTGGCTTGATCGGAGAGGCGGTCGGCGGAAGAAGACCGTGATTCGCTGCAGCGGCCTTGTGCAAAATAGTGTGTCTCCTGCCAAGCCGGCTTCGTCCAAGGTGGCCGGCGGCCTCAAATGCTGTTCGGCGACCGGCAGGTCGCCGGTTGCGGTGATCGTCCGGGCTAACATTTCTCAGTTACTGCAACTCCTCCATCTTGAGCGTGTCACTATGCTTGTCCATTGCGCCGTCGGACTCCGTCAATGACGTGCGGTTATCTGCCGATGGGACTGTGCATGATCCACCCTTTGGCGGCGGCGGCCGAACAGCTGAACGAGGCTCGCACCAGGATGGGCTGCGCCGCCACGTCTTCCCAGTTGACCCTCGCCGCCGCGGATTTGCGCCTTCGAGCCAGCTTCGCGGACGAGCTCGCGTCTCAAGCAATGATCTGAGTGTGCAGGGCCGCGCATGGCTGCTCTTTTAGGACCGGCAGCATACCGGCAAAGTGGGCCGCTTTATCGCCTTAGTCGATTCCCCACGGTGATCCCGAGCCTGAACAAGCCCGCCAAGCTCCCCATTTTAGTCCTTGGCTTGGCGCTGACAGAAGTACCATCCATGACGCCAAAGTCGCGGCCCACACTCCAGGAGCAACGGACGGCCGGGACGAGCAATCCTGTACAGGAGTCATTGTACCAAGATGCTCCGGATGTCGCTGGCTGATCGGGCCCGCGCCACCCACGCATGCGCAAGATGCTCACCCACGCTGATACGAACACGGTCTTTGCTTCAATTGAAACCGAAAAGCTGAACTTGAACATCACACAGTAACAAACCTCCCCGATAAGCGCGTGCCGAACAGGGCCAGAACCCGTCCGGCGGCTTGGAAAGGTAGGTGATAGGGAATGTTTATTGCAGCTTGGCCGCTGGCCGTCGTCCTGTTGACATCCATGTTACTCCCAGCCGAGCCCGCGCCACTTTCTCCGCGTGAGTTCCGCAGCCTGTCGCGCAAATGCGCCCCCTGGGTTGCGCCGTCCACCCTCGCCGCGATTGCCAAGATTGAAAGTGGCTTTGACACGCTGGTGGCTCATGACAACACCACAGGTGAGCAGCTTCGCTGGATAGACCACCTGGAAGCCACGCGGGGCATCAAGGAACGCCTCGAAGCACAACATTCTGTCGATGTTGGATTGATGCAGATAAATAGCAAGAACTTTGCCATGCTCAATCTTACGCCGGAAAGGGCTTTCGAGCCCTGCGCCTCGCTTTCGGCTGCCGCCCACTTGCTTGAAAGCCGGTATGCCGGCGGCACCACTGCTGTGGCACAGCAACTGGCGCTTCGCCGTGCCATCTCGGCCTATAACACGGGCGACGTCACGCGTGGCTTCGCCAACGGTTATGTACGCAAGGTCGAGTCGGCCGCAAAGGACATCTCAAGTCTCCTTGAGCGAACGCTGGAGCCGACTGCTCGAGATGTGCCGCACCTTGAGGCACCCGGTCGGAAAGCCGTGCCGCCTCTGCTCCAGCAGAGCCAACAGGCCAATAGAAAGAAGCAGCCCAACCAAGATTCTTGGGACATTTGGGGCTCGTATCAGCCAGACCGCTCCGGGGCCGATCCCTCCGGTCCGACAGGCAGCCAGGCTGCGAAAGCACGGGAACCCGCGAACCCGAACAAACTCGTATTCGATTGAAACATGGAGATGCAATGATGACGCCACTCAAGATACTTCGTGCGCTTAAAACGCGTGTTCCTTCGCCTTTTTCCATGCTGCGCATGGCGGCTGAATATGTACCGGCCGCTGCTGCAGGCGCGGCGTGGACGGTCTTCTACAGCGGGCCAGCCGCGGCTCAGGTGACCGGAGGGACGGATCCTGCCAAGATGGTCCAGAATATCTGCACGTTCATACTTGGCCCCTTTGGACAATCACTGGCCGTGCTCGGGCTCGTAGCCATCGGTATCTCTTGGATGTTCGGTCGTGCTTCACTTGGCCTGGTTGCGGGTGTCGTTGGAGGGATCGTCATCATGTTCGGGGCCAGCTTCCTGGGCAAGGCGCTCATAGGCGGCGGCTGATGAGCGACCGGTTGGAAGTGAGCACCCTCTATGTGGCGGCGACGCGCCCCGCACTGTTTCTGGGGGTGCCGCTGACGCTGGCCGGATTGCTCATGATGTTGGCTGGGCTTGTTATCATCATCCTTCAGAACCCGCTCTACGAAATCGTTCTCGCGCCACTCTGGTTCGGAGCACGGCTGGTTGTTGAGCGTGACTATAACGCGGCAAGCGTCGTGCTGCTCTATTTGCAGACGGCCGGCAGAAGCGTGGACGGGCCGGTCTGGGGAGGCGCAAGCGTCAGCGCCAACCCGATCAGAGTGCCGAAACGCGGAAGAGGAATGGTGTAATGTTCGGCGCCAGCGGCCGGACCGAGAGGTCTGGCGAGATCTACCTTCCGTATGTTGGTCACGTAAGCGATCAGGTTGTCCTTCTGGAAAACGGATCGATCATGGCCATGGCACATGTGAACGGTGTGCCCTTTGATTTGGAAGACGCTGAGATGCGCAACTCGCGCTGCCGCGCGTTCAACACTCTCTTGCGCAACATCGCCGATGACAATGTCTCGATATACGCTCATCTTGTGAGACACAACGATGTGCCGGCGCCGGCGCCGCGCCAGTTTCAAAGTGCATTCGCTGGCAGTCTGAGCGAGGCCTACGAGCGTCGTGTGCTGTCGGGAAAGCTCTTTCGCAACGATCACTTCCTCACTTTGATCGTGTCCCCCCGCACCGCAATCGGCAAGATCGGCTTGCGGATTGCCAAGTCCCGCAGACGGAATGAGCACGATCTAGCCACCCAAATGCGGAGCCTGGAAGACCTCTGGCACATCACTGCTGGCGCACTCGGCGGTTACGGTCTGCGCCGGTTGGGCATTCGTGAGAAAGGCAACGTGCTCTTCACGGAAATCGGCGAGGCGCTTCGGCTCATGATGACTTGCCGGTTTCTTCCGGTTCCGATGGTTACCGGCTCACTTGGCGCCTCGATCTACACTGACCAGGTCATCTGCGGGAAGCGGGCGCTTGAGATTCGAAGGCCCGGGGATAGCTACGTCGGATCATTGTTTTCGTTCCGTGAATATCCGGCGACGACGCGGCCGGGCATGCTAAATTCCTTGCTGTCCGCCAACTTCCCGCTTGTCCTGAGCCAGAGCTTTTCCTTCCTCACTCGCCCACAAGCTCATGCCAAACTAAGCCTTAAGTCCAGCCAGATGACGAGTGCCGGCGACAAGGCTCTCACCCAGATCAATGAACTTGCCGAGGCAGAGGACGCACTGGCAAGCAACGAATTCGTGATGGGTTCGCATCATCTGAGCCTGTGCGTCTATGCCGACAGCCTCAATAGCCTTGCAGATCGCGCAGCAAGTGCCCGCGCACGGCTGGCCGACGCGGGCGCCGTTATCGTCCAAGAGGGCATCGGCATGGAGGCCGCATATTGGTCTCAACTTCCGGGGAACAACAGGTGGCGCACGCGCCCGGGGGCGATCACCTCACACAATTTTGCCGGGCTCGTCTCATTTGAGAACTTCCCAAGCGGTTCCAGTTCCGGCCACTGGGGCAATGCTGTTGCGCGCTTTCGCACAAACGGTGGAACTTCTTTCGACTACATCCCCCATGAGAATGACGTCGGCATGACGGCAATATTCGGGCCCGTTGGCAAAGGCAAGACGACGCTGATGACCTTTGTCCTCGCGATGCTTGAGCAAAGCTTGGTCGATCGCAATGGTGCGATCGTCTTCTTCGACAAGGATCGGGGTGGTGAACTGCTGGTGCGAGCCACGGGAGGGACATATCTTGCGTTGCGCAGAGGCGCTCCGAGCGGCTTGGCCCCTCTGCGTGGACTGGACAACACCTCCGCCTCCCGGGACTTTCTGCGCGAGTGGTTGATGGCCCTGATCGAGAGTGACGGCCGTGGTCCGATCTCGCCGGAGGAAAGCCGTCGGCTGGAACGCGGCATTGTTCGTCAGCTTTCGTTCGAACCCCCTATGCGCTCACTTGCGGGCCTGCGCGAGTTCCTATTGCACAGCCCCTCCGAGGGCGCAGGAGCACGGCTGCAGCGGTGGTGTAGAGGGGGGGCGCTTGGATGGGCCTTTGACGGCGACGTGGACGAAGTAAGGCTGGATGCCTCCATTACGGGCTTCGACATGACGCAGCTCCTGGAATATGAGGAGGTCTGTGCACCGGCCGCCGCATACCTTCTGCATCGAGTGGGCGCTATCGTCGATGGTCGTCGGTTCGTCATGAGCTGCGACGAATTTCGATTCTATCTACTCAACCCCCAATTCTCGGCCGTTATCGACAAATTCTTGCTCACGGTCCGCAAAAACAACGGCATGTTGATACTCGCAACGCAGCAGCCTGAACACGTTCTGGAATCGCCTCTCGGAGCTAGTCTCGTTGCGCAATGTATGACGAAAATTTTCTACCCATCACCGACGGCGGACCGCTCTGCGTATGTCGATGGCTTGAAGTGCACTGCGCAGGAGTTCGAGGCAATCCGCCAGGGAATGGCAATCGGCAGCCGCAAGTTTTTGCTCAAGCGCGATAGCGGGAGTATTGTTTGCGAATTCGATCTTGGGCAGATGCGCGAGTATGTAGCCGTACTCTCGGGGCGGGCCAACACAGTGCGCTTTGCCGACCAGCTTCGTAACCAGCACGGAGACGCCCCAAGTGGGTGGCTCGACAAGTTCATGGCCCGGTACCACGAAGTTCAAGACTGACGGAGGAATATTCATGAAATTTGCCAAACTTGCAGTAACGACCCTTGCTGCTTCTCTTCTGCTTCACGGACAGGCCCGTTCGCAATTTATCGTCAGCGACCCTGTAACAGAAACACAAGCGACCTTAACAGCGCTTTCCAATGCGGCGATCCTTGAGAGGTCAATCGAGACGCTCGCTACCACGATTGAAATGGTGACAATTCTAACGTCGTCATTCGCTGTCACGGGACTGCTAAGCTCACTGAACCAAGGAAATCACTACCCGTCGAGCAATAAGCTGGAGGAGCAGATGTTTGATGCTCGGGCGCCAGCTTCGATTATGGCCCGTAACATTGCGAAGGACCCAAATCGGATAGTCAACGGCACCGATTCAGAAGCGAAACTGTTACAGGGACAAATCGCCGGGGCCGCCAATGCCGCAGCTATTGCAGCCGACACTTTGGGCATGATGGACAAGCGCCTTAAGGATAACGCCGGCACGCTTGGTCAGCTTTCCCGCTCGGGAAATATTATGCAGGCCACCGTGACCAACGGTCTGGTCCTCAAGCAGATTCACGATGCGATGATCCAAAATGTCCAGGCCACGAGTCTGCTGACAATGGCCACTGCACAAGGGAGCCTTCACGCCGTGGAGGAGGCAGCCACGCAGCGTCGCGAACATCAGGACACCGCTAATATGTTTAGCATCCTCCCGTAAACCACACAGAGTTCATCAGGCTCAGCTGCGCTGATCAGGGACACATCAGGCTCACGCCATGAATTTCAAAATTCCCGCGCCATTCACGACTATACACACGATCTTTCATGGCGCCTTCACGTCCGGGCTGCACAAAGTGCTTGAAAACATCCAAGAGGCGGTCAGTGCGCCTCTGGTTGCGTGTGTCACGCTCTGGATAATAATCCAAGGCTGTCTGGTCATGCGTGGTCAAGTCGATGCGCGCGGGGGTATCTCGCGCGTAATCATGGTGTCGATTGTCGTCGCCCTTATCTTAGGGCAGGCCAACTATCAGCAGTACATTGAAGCGCTCTTCGACGACACGATTCCGAGGTTGGCTCACGACATCAGTGGCAGCGACTTGCCCTTCATCGGAATCCCCCAGAAGCTCGATCTCATGTTTGCTTCAAGCCAGTATGTCTTTCAGCTGATTGCTTCCGAAATTGGGCCTATGAACGGCCAGGACATACTTGCTTTCGAGGGAGCGCAATGGATTTTCTACGGCGCGCTGTGGACAGCGTTCGAGATCTACGATGCCGTTGGAATTCTGACGAAGGTGCTCTTGACGATCGGCCCCCTGGTCCTTGTAGGCTACCTTTTTGATCACACTCGAGACATAGCCACCAGATGGATCGGCCAACTGCTCTCGTACGGGCTGCTGCTTCTCCTCCTCAACATCGTTGCAACGATAGTAATCGCTGCCGAAGCAGTCTCGCTGGCAGCCATGCTTTTGATGATCAAATTCTCGGGCACGACAGCAGCCAAGATCATCGGGCTTTACGAGCTCGACATGCTTTTCCTGGCTGGTGACGCTCTGATCGTCGCGCTTCCGACGATCGCCAGCAGCATCGCCGGCGGCTCTTGGGGAGGTGCGAACCGACCTCTTAACAGCCTCAATCGCCACTTTGCCAAAACGGCGGGTGGTTAATCAATCGACAAGCTCGGTGCCAAAAACATGAAATATTGCCTACTTCTGTCAATCCTCGCTTTGGCCGCCTGCAAGACGAGCCATGGGCTTGCGACATGCGCGGGTGCCCCATTCCAACTGAACGTGGGACAATGGGAAACCACCCCTGAGGATCTTCAGGTCGAATGCGCGGAAGAGCCAAAGTGAAAGTCCCTGAACATGCCCTTCTGGTGGAGAGAGAAACGCTAGCCGCCCACTATAAGAAGGTGGAAGCGTTTCAAACTTCACGAGCGAAGTCTGCGCGGCGCCTGTCAAAGGCCCTGATAGCCTTTGCCGCAGCGGCGGTCCTAGGAAATGTTGCCCAGGCATTTACCATCGCTGCCATGGTCCCGTTGGCCAAGCTCGTACCTGTGTTCCTCTGGGTCCGGCCGGATGGGACCGTCGACAGCGAAGTGTCAGTGTCTCGACTGCCGGCAACCCAAGACCGAGCCGTCATAAATGCTTCGCTGTGGGAATATGTACGCCTGCGCGAGGGGTACACAGCAGATACAGCCCAATACGGCTATGACCTCGTATCCAGTTTCAGCGCGCCGGCTGTGCGACAGCAATATCAAGATTTCTTCAACTATCCGAATCCCACCTCGCCGCAAGTCACGGTGGGCAAGCGCGGCAAGCTCGAGGTCGGGCATATTTCTTCAAACGACATCAGTCCGGACGTTCAACAGATCCGTTACAAACGTACGCTTGTTGTCGATGGGCAGATGCCGATAGTGACCACCTGGACAGCTACCATCCGCTACGAGCGCTTGACGGGTCTGCCTGGGCAATCGAGGCTCACCAATCCGGGAGGTCTACTCATCACTTCCTATCAAAGCTCGGAAGATAGCGTATCGAACCTGGGCTATGTGCAGCCATGACAAAAAGAGCGTTTCTCGCGCTGGTCTGTTCGCTCTTCTTAACGATGGAAGCGTCCGCGGAAGACACACCACTTGCCGGCAAGCATGATGCGCGCATGCGCTACCTGGCTTACCGTCCTGACGAAGTGGTGCGCCTGTCTACCGCAGTGGGGGCAACGCTGGTTGTCACATTCGCGGCCAACGAGACAGTCGCAGCCGTGGCCGTTTCCAATAGCAAAGACCTGGCTGCGCTCCCGCGCGCCAACTATCTCTTTTTTAAGGCTAGCCGGATGCTCCCGCCGCAGCCGGTCATCGTGCTGGCCGAGAGTGAGTCCGGTACACGGAGATACGTCTTCAGTATTTCAACGAGAGCGATGCCAAAACTCGATGAGCAGCAACCTGACCTATACTACAGTGTGCAGTTCACCTATCCTGCTGATGAGGCTGCTGCTCAGAGAAAGGACGCAGAAAGGCGCTCGATTCTTGGTCAGGCCCGGGCGAAAGTGCTGCGCGACGAGAGAGTTCAGGATTTGTTGAATCGGCCCGCCGCAACTACCAGTCCGGACGAAAGCAATTTTCATTACGTCGCAAAGGGCGATCGATCGCTGGCGCCGCTGGAAGTTTTCGATAATGGCTTTACCACCGTATTTGGCTTCGCAAGCAATTCCCGCATACCCTCCCTCTACATTATCAATCCCGACGGCAAGGAAGCCGCTGCCAATTACACGGTCAAAGGAGACTATGTTGAAGTATCCGCAGTCGCCCGGGAATGGCGTCTGAGAGATGGCAATACGGTCTTGTCCATTTTCAACAGGGCTTATGACCCTGTGGGACGAGCGCCAGGGACCGGTACAGTGACACCCGACGTGTGGCGCGTTTTGAAAGGCCCGGCCGATGAATGAAACCGGCCCACAGTCGGGACATGATGTCCATGCCTCAGGATCGATGGTCTCGGAGCCGGCCCGCCGGCATGTTTCGGGATTGCAGAAGTTGGCCGTCGCTGCTCTTGTTCTCATCTCATCTCTATCGCTCATCTGGCTCGGCGGTAGTCCCAGCACACAAGACGAGCCAACTCAGCCAAAACCTCCAATTGTCGCCGACGCCGAGCCATTCCGCCCCGTGCCGATTGAGATTGCTCCCGAAGCTCCAGCACCCGTACAGGCGGCGCAGGCAGGAGATCCTGCGCCATCCACGCCGCCTCCGGCGCCAGCTGATCCGCCGCCGGAGGAAACACCAATTTTCGCCTACAGTGGCAGCGGTCAAATGCCCAACGACGGTCAGCGGAGCGAAGACAACCATAGGGATGCTCCCGCGACCTCGCATGAGATTTCAGACGCTGGCGATCTGACGGGGCGATTGAAGCCAGATATACAGGAGCCAAGCCGGGCCACACTTTTGCCGCACCCTGATCTCGTGATTACCCAAGGAACGATAATTCCCTGCATTTTGCAAACGGCAGTCGACACAAATTTACCGGGTTATGTGAAGTGCGTCTTACCTAAAGACGTCCGCGGCGCCACCAACAACGTGGTGCTTTTGGATCGCGGGACGACCGTGATTGGCGAGATCCAGCGTGGTCTCCAACAGGGGGATGCGCGTGTCTTCGTGCTGTGGACGCGCATCGAAACGCCTGACCATGCCCTCGTTTCGCTAGCGTCGCCGGGCGCTGACGAGCTCGGCCGCTCCGGAATGCCTGGCACGGTGGATAATCACTTCTGGCAGCGCTTTGGCGGAGCAATGCTCATGAGCGTCATTCAAGGCGCGTTTCAGGCCGCCGGTCAATACGCTGGCAGCTCAGGTGGAGGAAGCGGCATCAACAGCTTCCAGAGCAACGCCGGACAAGCCGTTGACACGACCCTTAGAGCAACGATCAACGTTCCGCCAACTCTGAAGAAAAACCAGGGAGATGCTGTATCCATCTTTGTGGCTCGGGACCTCGACTTCTCAGATGTATACGATCTTAGACCGATCGCCGTGGCGCCAGCCCCCCAACATCGCCAACGCCGGAGAGACAACAATGCGACCGGAGGCTGACCCTCAATTGCGTTTGCTTCTCAACCCTGTTTTGAAATGGCTTGAGGAGCCAAGGACCGAAGAGGTCGCTATCAACCGGCCTGGGGAAGCCTTTGTCCGACAGGCCGGCGTTTTCACGAAACATCCGCTACCGCTATCTTATGACGATCTGGAGGACATCGCGATCCTCGCTGGAGCGCTGCGCAAGCAAGATGTCGGACCGCAAAGCCCCCTCTGTGCGACTGAGCTGCCGAACGGAGAGCGGCTGCAGATCTGTTTGCCGCCCGCTGTTCCCTCAGGAACAGTAAGCCTGACGATACGGCGTCCCTCAAGTCGTGTGACCGAACTCAAGGAAGTTTCTTCTCGCTACGAATACTCGCGTTGGAATCAATGGCGGTCACGAAAGGAGCGTCAAGAGCGGCAGGACGAAACGATTCTTCAGCACTACGACCATGGTGACTTGGAGCAATTTTTGCGAGCATGCGTTTGCGGGCGGCTCACGATGCTGCTTTGCGGACCTACTGGAAGCGGCAAAACGACAATGAGCAAGACTTTGATCAACGCTATACCCCCGCAAGAGAGGCTGATAAGTATCGAGGACACGCTCGAACTTGCAATCTCGCACGAGAACCATGTCCGGTTACTCTATCCGAAAGACCGAGCAAGCGTAGGTGCGGTGACAGCCGAGCAACTGTTGCAAGCCAGCTTGCGCATGCGCCCTGATCGAATATTGCTTGGCGAGATGCGCGATGATGCTGCTTGGGCCTACCTTAGCGAAGTCGTCTCCGGCCATGCGGGATCAATATCAACGATTCATGGGGCGGATCCGGTCCAAGGCTTTAAAAAGCTCTTTTCACTCGTCAAGAGCAGCCCGCAAGGAGCTGCTGTGGAAGACCACACGCTTCTTGACCTCCTGTCGGCTGCCATTGACGTCATTGTGCCGTTCAGTACCCACGGCGACGTGTATGAGGTGGGGGAGGTGTGGCTCGCCGCCGATGCCCGGCGACGCGGAGAGACAGTAGCCGACCTTCTTAACAAGCACTAAGGCTAGAGCACGTCGGGGATCGGTAAGTCGTTTGTGATACGATGGCGTAATTTGTTCAGATTGAACGTCCACTTTGATTTGACGGAGGTGGATAATGGGAGGAGGACTGGGCGTAGACCTTCGGTCACCAGTCTGAAGTCTTCGGGCGCCTTGTCGGCGCGGCAAGTTGCGGCACGATTCGACTGGGTGTATCGAGCGCGTCCGCTGAATTGCGCGGGCGACGCTCCCCGAGCTGGTGCCGATGCCTGCTTCAAAAGCGGCATCGACACCCGGCAGGTCGTACCCTTGATTTACCTAGCCGCGCTCAATGAGTGTCTTCAAAGCCGCCGAACGTGGTTCGGAATGACCGGTGGTAAATCGGGAAGTGCCATATAGGGAATCCTCCTGGTATTGCCTCCAGGGGGTCCTCAATGAACAAAGCCGCACCCTTGCGACCTCAGCTGGAGTTTGCGACGCAACCCATAGGAGGATCGATGCGCAGAGAACTCGCAGGCAGAGTCGGTGGCATTGTGGGCTGGCCGACGGACGGTTTCAGCCCGTCAACAGGTCTTCACGTGTTCCATCCCCGACTATTGCAGGCGTGCGGCTTGCATGCTCCCGCGATCACCCATCGGAAAGAGCGTTACGAAAACTACGAAGAGTTGCGCGACTTCTGCTGTCGCCCCGGTCTTACAGCGGACGGTGACTTGTCCGACCTTGATAGGACGTGAAATGCGAACGCTGCTCATTGATCATCATGTGGATCTTACGCGCGCTGTGCGAGTTGCGCTCGGGGATAGCGGTTTTGCCGTTGATGTAGTTGGCAACCTGGAACAGGCGTCGAGGGCATTTTGTTGCGCAACCTATGAAATTCTCCTGCTGGAGTTGGCTCTGCCAGATGGCGATGGCTTGGGCTGGCTGAGACAGCTAAGGAGCAACGGGCATTCAGTTCCAACCCTCATTATGAGTAGCATCAACGATCTCGAGAAGCGGATTGCAATTTTCAACGGTGGCGCGGACGACTTTCTGCTCAAGCCCGTCTCTTTCGATGAGCTCATCGCCAGAATGAGAGCCATTCTGCGCCGGTCGACACAGGTGACCGACCCCATCGTTGTATTTGGCAATCTCAATTTCGATCCGATCGGCCGACAGGTTTCCGTCTCGGGTCATCCTCTGAAGATCGCACGCCGCGAACTATGTATTTTAGAGCATCTGCTTATCCGTGCAGGCCGGATCGTGCCTCGTGCGCAGTTGGAAGATCACCTCTATTCGTTCAACGACGAGGTATCTGCCAACGCGCTTGAAGTCGGAATCTATCGCTTACGTGGACACCTGAGTAGGTCAGGTGCAACGCCACGTATCACGACCGTGCGCGGCATTGGTTACATTCTTGAATTGACTGAGGCGGCATCCGCATAGTTGGTCCAAATTGAAAGAACAGACTGCCTGCCCGTCGTCAGGTCGAGCTTGTGGCCATAATGGACATCGCGGCCGCCCTTGACGATGGTGTCGGCATGCGGTTCGAACGGCTCTGTCGCAAACCTTTTTGTAAGCGAGCATGGCAAGAAAAACGCCTCAGCTGTGTAGGAGCACGTCATGTTAAAGGGCCGCCATTTGGACCAGTCGGTGATCCTGCTGTGCGTGCGCTGGTACCTGGCCTACACTCTGAGCCTGCGCGATCTGGAAGAGATGATGGCCGAACGCGTTGAAGGTCGACCACTCCAGGCATCGCTGGGTCGCCCACTTCTCGCCGAGCTGCTGGAGCGCTTCAACCGGCGCAAGCGTGTGGTCGGCAGCAAGTGGCATATGGACGAGACGTACATCAAGGTCCGCGGCCATGGATGTATCTCTACCGCGCTATCGACATCCTCGGCGACACGGTCGAGTTCTTCTTTAGCGAAACCGTGACCTGGTGGCGGCCCAACGCTTCCTCCGCAAGGCGCTGACGCGCCATGGCCGGCCGGAGCGCATCGTCATCGAGGCAGCCAGACCAATTACGAAGCAATCCTTTCCTGCGACGCTGAAAGCCGGCTGCGGCAGCGATCGCGGCGACCGCTGAAGCCGATCCGCATCCGCAATAGCCGGCATCTCAACAATCGGATCGAACAGGATCACCGGCGTATCAAGCGCCGCATTCGATCAATGCTCGGCTTCAAGTCGCATGCGAACGACGTGGTTATCATCTCCGGCATCGAGATGATCCACATGATGGGCAAGCGACAGGCGAGGTATGCCTACAAGTCTGTCGATCGCTGTTTCGATATCCGGCTGCCTAACGGACAGGCCGAAATGGCCGTTCACAACCCCATTTCCAGGTTTGCGACAGAGCCTTTTGTCGGCGTTGCCGGCTTCGAAGGGCCGGTGCGCGCCGAGCGCATCAAGATCACCCCCGGCCACCTTGCTGCGGCCACTCGCCGAGTACGAAGCGGTGGCCGGAGGGAGCTGGTGATGACGACCCTAGATCATGACCTGCTGATCGCAATCCTGGATCGGCTGAAGTTGACGGCGATCCGCGACCTGCTCGACACGCTCAGCAAGATCGCGCAGTTCACGTTTGTCCGCGAACTCGACGGCTCCGGCTTCGACGCGCAGCCATCGGTCTGCTTCAGCCGTATTCATAGGTATGCGACAGGCTGCTATGTCCGCCACCCACGCCTGCTCCGAGGCCCTCCAGGGCAATGGTCTGAGACCTGGGCTCAAGCCCTTCGGCGAGGAGGATGAGACGCCGCTGGAGCCCCGTTGCAAGGCTGCCACAGATGGCCTGAACCTGAATCCGCCTTTCTTGAGACGTTGCGACTATCATCGCGGCGACACGCAGCTCTTGATTTGTGTACCGAAATCCTCAGCAGATCCATCGGGCTGAGCCGCTCAGCAATATCAACGAGAATGTCCAGCGGCAGATCAAGGATACTCAGAGGAGGAAACGCTTGATCTTGAGGCTCAGAGCGCGTCTGCTCCACTATAGAACAGGATGATTCACCGGGTTCTACAACGCCAGCTGCCGTTCCGATGAGAGAATTGTCCCTGATATCACGCTCGATGGAGTTAAATGCCGAGATGGGCGCCTTGCCACGCTCCTCAATGCCCCTCATGATTCACCGCCTATAGCTACCAACTGAATGAATCATCGTGATTGTCGCGCAGCGGAATCCTCAAGGATCGGGCAGTTCGTAGGGGGCGCCGGTTTGACCAGGTTGAGCCCGCGAATTGCTCGATCGGACAAGATCCTAATTCTCGACCATGCGGTGAGGCTTGAACGAGATCCTCGGGACGCACTGCAAGGTGTCGATCATGTTCGGCACACAAGGAAAGGGCGGCATTGCTGCCGCCCTGTCCGCTGTAAGTTGATAGGGGCTGGATTAAAAATCCATACCGCCCATCCCGCCCATGCCGCCCATACCGCCGCCGCCCATGCCGCCAGGCATGCCGCCGCCAGCCGACTCCTTCTTCGGAGCCTCCGCGATCATGGCTTCGGTGGTGACGAGCAGGCCGGCGACTGAGGCCGCGTCCTGGAGAGCTGTGCGCACGACCTTGACCGGGTCGACGATGCCCATGGCGATCATGTCGCCATACTCGCCGGTCTGGGCGTTGTAGCCGTAGGTCGCGCCCTTGTTGTCGAGGATCTTGCCGGCAACGATCGAAGCTTCAGCACCTGCGTTCGAAGCGATCTGACGGGCCGGAGCCTGCAGTGCACGACGAACGATGTTGATGCCGGCAGCCTGGTCGGCATTGACGCCGGTGACCTTGATGTTGGCCGAAGCGCGCAGCAGTGCGACGCCGCCGCCTGCAACGATGCCTTCTTCCACGGCCGCGCGGGTCGCGTTGAGGGCGTCGTCGACGCGGTCCTTCTTTTCCTTGACTTCGACTTCCGTCGCGCCGCCGACGCGGATCACCGCGACGCCGCCCGCGAGCTTGGCGAGACGTTCCTGCAGCTTCTCCTTGTCGTAGTCCGACGTGGTCTCTTCGATCTGCTGCTTGATCTGGGCAACGCGGCCCTGGATCTCGTCCTTCTTGCCGGCGCCGTCGACAATGGTGGTGTTCTCCTTGGAGATCGACACCTTCTTGGCGCGGCCGAGCATGTTGAGGCCGACATTCTCGAGCTTGATGCCGAGGTCTTCCGAAATGACCTGGCCACCGGTGAGGATGGCGATGTCTTCCAGCATGGCCTTTCGGCGATCACCGAAGCCCGGCGCCTTGACGGCGGCGATCTTCAGGCCACCGCGCAGCTTGTTGACGACCAGCGTGGCCAGAGCCTCGCCTTCGACGTCTTCCGAGATGATGAGCAGCGGCTTGGAGGTCTGCACGACGGCTTCGAGAACCGGCAGCATGGCCTGGAGGTTGGAGAGCTTCTTCTCGTGCAGGAGGATGTAGACGTCCTCGAGCTCGGCAACCATCTTGTCGGCGTTGGTGACGAAGTAGGGCGAGAGATAGCCGCGGTCGAACTGCATGCCTTCGACGACTTCCAGCTCGGTCTCGGCGGTCTTGGCTTCCTCAACCGTGATGACGCCTTCGTTGCCGACCTTCTGCATCGCTTCGGCGATCATCTTGCCGACCGACTCGTCGCCATTGCCGGCGATCGTGCCGACCTGGGCAACTTCCTCGGAGGTCTTGATCTTCTTGGCAGCGTTGCCGAGAGCCGCGACGACTTCGATCACGGCCAGATCGATGCCGCGCTTCAGGTCCATCGGGTTCATGCCGGCGGCAACCGCCTTGTTACCTTCCTGGACGATCGACTGCGCCAGGACGGTCGCGGTCGTGGTGCCATCACCGGCGATGTCGTTGGTCTTCGAAGCAACTTCGCGGATCATCTGCGCGCCCATGTTTTCGAACTTGTCGGAAAGTTCGATTTCCTTGGCGACGGTGACGCCGTCCTTGGTGATGCGCGGTGCGCCGAACGACTTGTCGATGACGACGTTGCGGCCCTTGGGGCCGAGGGTCACCTTCACCGCATCGGCGAGGATGTTGATGCCGTGAAGCATGCGCTCACGGGCATCGCGGGAGAATTTTACGTCTTTGGCAGCCATTTTTTAGCTCCTGGCAGGGGCTTGCGATCAAGCCCGAAATTCAGTTGACGGTGAGGCCGATAATCAGCCGATGATGCCCATAATGTCGGATTCCTTCATGATCAGAAGGTCTTCGCCATTGAGCTTGACTTCGGTGCCCGACCACTTGCCGAACAGGATGCGGTCGCCGGCCTTGACGTCCAGCGGGACCAGCTTGCCGGCTTCGTCGCGAGCGCCGGAGCCGACGGCGATGATCTCGCCTTCCTGCGGCTTTTCCTTCGCCGTATCCGGGATGATGATCCCGCCGGCGGTCTTGGATTCGGATTCGACCCGGCGTACGACCACGCGGTCATGCAGCGGCCGGAAATTCGACTTTGCCATTTTTGGATTTCCTTGGTGCGGATGTTGAACGGTGCTCCGTTGCCGGAGCATGCCTAGCACTCAGCCGAAGCGAGTGCTAACGCGGCAATGAGATAAGCCGCAGGCTCCTGCTAGTCAAGACGGAAGAGCAAAGAGCAAAGAGAAAAGAGAAGACAGCAAAGAGCAGCCAGCAAAGAGCGTGTAAGCATCGAGCCTTTTATGTGAACAATGTCGGGTATCCGACATATATGGGGCGGCTCACCCTTTGTAATTGAGCTTTATTCAGATGGTACGATTGGTGCAATGGGTGTTGCATTTGAACTCATCCAGAGGCTCGCACGGGTCGTGCTGCCTCAGCTTGGTCATGTCGAGCTTCAGAAGGCCATTTTGGCATTGGTTCTGTTGCTCCTATTGCCATTCATGACCAATCCTGCGCGCGTGAGCCGGCCGGCTAGATTCCAACCACGAGAGCGCCGCCGCTGAGACCCGCACCCGCCGCCGCCAGAAGGATTTTCTCTCCTGGCTGGAATGGCTTCATCTGGTTGGCGAGCGAGAGCGACAGCGGGACCGTCGCGGCCGAAGAGTTGCCGTATTCGGCAATCGTCTTGACAATTGCTTGGTCCGCAATGCCGAGGTTTCTTCCGACCGCGCCGAAAATCCGAGTATTGGCCTGATGCGGCACAAACCGGCCGACATTGTGTGGCCGCACTCCCGCAGTGGCTAGCGCGGTTGTCGAGCAATCGGTCATCATCTCGACGGCCTTTGCGAACACTTCGGGCCCGTCGGTCATCGTCATCCGGGTCTGCCCGAGGTCGAGGTCGCCATGGAACGGCGTGTTGCTTCCTCCTGCGGGAATCTGGATCAGCCCGTAGCGCGAGCCGTCCGAAGCCACCGAGGCACCGAGAATGCCCCGATCAGCATCATCGCACTGACCGATCACCAAGGCGCCGGCGGCATCGGCGAACAAGACTGAGCTCGCGCGCTCGGCTGGATTGATGCGGCGGCTGAGGATGTTGGCGGCGATGACCAGCGCTGGTTTGCCATGCAGGCGGGTGAACCCGTCCGCAAACATGAGCGCATAGATGAAGCCGGCGCAGGCGCCGGTCAGATCGACCGCGCCTGCGCGGCCAAGGCCAAGCTTGTGTGCGACCAGCGGCGCGCTTGGCGGCAGAAGATGGTCGGGCGTCGAGGTGGCAAGCAACAGCAGACCGATGTCGTGGCGCGCAATACCGGCGTTCACCAGCGCCATGTCGCCAGCCCGGGTGGCAAGACCCGACAGCGTGTCTTCGTCCGTTGCCCAGAAGCGCGAACGGATTCCGGTACGCCTTTCGATCCAGCCCGGCTCGAGGCCGAGATTGCTCTCGATCTCGGCATTGGCCACCTTGCGCCCAGGCACGTGATGGCCAAGTCCGAGAATGCGCGACGACTTGCTCACGGCCTGGACCCGAAGCGTTCCCCGGCCTCCTCGATGGCGTCATAGAGTCGTTCGAGCTCGTCGCCTGCGATGCAATAGGGTGGCAGAAGGTAGAGGACATTGCCGAGCGGGCGCACAAGCAGGCCGCGCTCGAGGAAGAAAGCGCGCAGCTTCGGACCAATCTCGGCGAGATAACCTGCGGAACCGGTTCGCAGGTCGAGCGCCGCGATCGTTCCCGTGGCTCGACAATCGGCAAAATATGGATTGTCCCGAAAGCGTTGCAGCCCGACGGCCTGCATCACGCTCAAGGCCGTGATCCGCCCGGCCACTGGCTCGTCGCGCCAGATCTCGACATTGGCGAGTGCTGCCGCACAGGCAATCGGATTGGCGGTGTAGGAGCTCGAATGGAAAAACGTCTTCTTCCGGTCCTCGGAATAGTGCGCCCGGAAGATGGCATCGGTGACAAGCGTTACGGCCAGCGGGATGGTGCCGCCGGTCAAGCCTTTGGAGGTGCACAGGATATCTGGAGAAATCGATGCCTGCTCGCAGGCGAACAGGGTTCCGGTGCGTCCCCAGCCGGTCATCACCTCGTCGGCGATCAGCAGCGAGCCGGAGGCCTCAGTGATCTTCTTCAATTCGGCCAGAACCGATGCTGGATACATCAGCATGCCGCCGGCGCCCAGCACCAGCGGCTCGACGATCAAGGCTGCGGCTCGTCGATCGCGGGTCACAGCCTCGAAACGATCCAGCGTCTCCTGCTCGTGCCCCGCGGCCGGAAAGGGGATGATGTCGACCTCGAACAGCAAGGGTTCATAGGCGGCGTTGAACACGCCACGCGCACCGACGCTCATCGTGCCGATCGTGTCACCATGATAGCTGTGCTCCATGACGACGATGCGCGAGCGCGGCGCGCCGATGTTGCGGAAATAACCGAGCGCCATCTTCAGCGCGACTTCGACTGAGGTCGAGCCACTGTCGGAATAGAACACCCAGTCGAGTCCAGCGGGAGCGAGGCCGACAAGCGCCTTGGCCAAGCGCTCTGCCGGCTCGTGCGTGAAGCCCGCAAAGATAATCTGGTCGAGGCTCGACGCGGTTGTCTCGATTGCCTTCATGATGCGGGGATGGCGGTGGCCATGTGTGACGACCCACCAGGAGGAGATGGCGTCCAGGATGCGGGCGCCGTCGGCCCTGTGGAGATAGGCGCCCTCAGTCAGGACGATTTCTGGGATCGCAGGCTCGAGCGCGTGCTGGGTGAAGGGATGCCACACATGAGACTGCGACATCAGTCACCTCCAGCAATCGAGGCGAAGGCGAAGCCGGCAACCATTGCGTCCCTCAGTGTTTTGCCCGTCAGCACATCGAGGTGCGGCAGCCTGCCGAGCTGCGGCGCACCGCTGAATTCCACGATGGTCCGTTGCGTATCGGCCATCTCATCGCCGATGAAAGCGATGCCCGCCAACGGGATGGAGCGGGCGCGGAGCGCCTCGACCGATAGCAAGGTGTGGTTGATGGTGCCGAGTGTGGTGCGGGCGCACAGAATAACGGGCAGCCGCCATTCAGCGAAGATGTCGATTAACCTTGTGCGCCGGTTGAGCGGCACCATTAGGCCGCCGGAGCCTTCGATGACGAGCGGCGTCGGTAGGACGGGAAAAGCAAGATCGGCAGCCTTGATCGCCACGCCGTCGATCTCGGCCGAACGATGCGGCGACAGCGGGCTCCGCAAGCGGTAGGCTTCCGGCAGCACGCGCTCTGAGGGCAAGCCGGCAAGCCGCGCGACAACCTCGCTGTCGGTCTCGCCGTCGAGGCCCGATTGCACCGGTTTCCAGTAAAAGCCGTCCAGCAAACCGGCGAGCCCAGCCGCAAACACGGTCTTGCCAACTCCGGTATCCGTTCCGGTGATGACGATGCGTTGGGTCATATCGCCTCCGGTGATGTTTGGGCCAACACCTCGACCAGCGCCTCGACCATGGCGGAAATGTCGGCTTCGCCAATATTGAGCGTCAGTGAGATGCGCAGCCGCGACGTGCCCTCGGGCACGGTCGGAGGACGAACGCCGCGTATGTCGAAGCCGCGGGCCTGTAGGCGCGCCGCCACTGCCATGGTGCGCCTGACATCGCCGATTACTAAGGGCTGGATCTGAGAGCCACTTGGTGTCACACCCCAGCGATTGACCAACCGGCCGGCGCTGGCGACGCGTTCATGCAGCTGAACACGCCGCATAGGCTCGTCGGCGAGCATTGCGAGTGCCTCGCGCGCCACGACCGCCATCAGTGGCGATGGCGCGGTCGCGTAGATGAATGGCCGGCAACGGTTGATCAGATATTCGCACAGTGCCCTCGGCCCGGTCACGAGCCCACCAGATGCGCCGAGCGCCTTGCCGCAGGTGTGGAGCGCGACGATGTTGTCGCGGCCCTCGAAAGCGGCGGCAAGCCCCCGGCCGTCCGGTCCCCAGACGCCGGTGGCATGCGCCTCATCAATGACGATGAATGCGCCGTGCCGATCGGCAAGCGCGACCAGGCTCTCCAAAGGCGCGCAGTCGCCATCCATGCTGTAAAGGCTTTCCACCACGATCCAGACGCATCCCATGCCGCCTGCGACGCGCCAACGTGTAATCGCATCCTCGACAGCGGTGGCGTCGTTGTGCGCGGCCAGCACGAACTGCGCGCGCCCGGCCTGCGCACCCTCATGCATGCTGGCATGGGCGAGCTCATCGAGGACCAAAAGATCGCCCTTCTGCGGCAGGGCGCTCAGCAGAGCGAAGTTGGCGATGTAGCCGCTGCCGAAGAACAGCGCGCGGTCGGCTCCAAAGAATGCCGCCGCGTCTGCCTCGAGCTGCTCGTGTTCCGGTGCATTGCCGCGCAACAGCCGCGACCCGGTGGCGCCAACCGGCGTGCCCCGCGCAATCGCCGCCACAACCGCATCGCCAAGTCTTCTGGACGCGGCCAGCCCGAGATAGTCGTTCGACGAGAAGTCCAGCCCGGCGCGGGGCGAAAGCCTCCGCAGCCGGTCCTTGCGCGCTAGCCCCTGCAAGGTCGCATCATAACGGGTAAGCGGCGCCCCGTTCATTGCGCCTCGAGTTCCATCGGATCGATGCCAAGGCGCCGGAACAGCAGGGTATCCTTGTCATCACCGGGATTGGCCGCCGTCAGCAGCGTGTCGCCGACGAAGATCGAGTTGGCGCCGGCAAAAAAGCACAGCGCCTGCATCTCGTCGGTCATCGCGGTGCGGCCGGCGGACAGACGGACATGCGATTTCGGCATCATGATGCGCGCCAGCGCGATCACGCGCACGAATTCGATCGGCTCAATGGGCTTGGCGTCTGCAAGCGGCGTACCGGCGATCGGGATCAGCATGTTGATCGGAACGCTTTGCGGATGTTCCGGCAGATTGGCCAGAGTCACCAGCATGTCGATCCGGTCCACCGGCTCCTCGCCCATGCCGACAATGCCTCCACAGCAGACCTTGATGCCGGATTTGCGAACGTGCTCGAGCGTCTCGAGCCGCTCGGCAAAGCTCCGCGTACCGATGATCTCGCTATAGTAGCGTTCTGACGTATCGATGTTGTGGTTGTAGTAGTCGAGACCCGCCTGCTTCAGTCGAGCGGCTTGCTCAAGATCGAGCATGCCGAGTGTCATGCAGGTCTCCAGGCCCAGCGCTTTGACGCCTTCGACCATCGCCACCACCGCATCCATGTCGCGCGCCTTGGGGTTTCGCCAGGCCGCGCCCATGCAATAACGGGTGGCGCCGGCATCACGCGCCTTGGTCGCTTCGGCAATGACGCGCCTGACATCCATCAGCTTGGACGCCTCCAACCCGGTTTCGTGACGCGCCGACTGGCTGCAATAGCCACAATCCTCCGGGCATCCTCCGGTCTTGATGCTGAGCAGCCGGCTGAGCTGGACCTTGTTTGGATCGAAATTCTGGCGGTGCACCGTCTGCGCCAGGAAGAGGAGATTGTTGAAGGGGGCATGGTAAAGTGCCTGAGCCTTCTCCAAGGTCCACGCTCCAGGGTCAGGGGGGGCAGGGGATTGAGCCTGTGGCGATGTCTGCGTTGAACTTGCCGTTTGCATCTCCATGCTGTTCCTTCGGTCTGTCTTGCGGGTCTTTGCTATCAGACTATGATGATCAAGAAAGGACAGTTGACCCGATCCTGTTCGTTACTCAGACAATCATGAGCCCCGATGGTCGAGGCCGATATCCAGGATCGGCGCGCTGTGGATGAGTCGGCCGACCGAAATCAGATCAACGCCGGTCGCGGCAACCGCTCGCGCTGTATGCGACGTGATCCCGCCAGAAGCCTCGGTGATAGCGCGGCCACCGACCATTGCGACGGCGCGGCGAAGATCGGGGAGGGACATGTTGTCGAGCAGAACCGCATCGGGAGCGAAGCCAAGTACCTCCTCCAACTGGGCCAGAGTATCGACCTCGACTTCGATCTTGACGAGATGACCGGCCGCTCTTCGTGCTCGCTCGAGCGCTGGCCGGACGCCGCCTGCGATGGCGATGTGGTTGTCCTTGATCAAAATTGCATCGTCCAGGCCGAAGCGGTGATTGGACCCGCCACCTGCGCGCACGGCATACTTTTCGACTGCCCGCAATCCGGGCGTCGTCTTGCGGGTGCAGACGATCTTCGCGCCATATCCACGAACCGCAGCGACGATCGATGCCGTTGCTGTGGCGATGCCGCTCAGATGGCACAAAAAATTGAGTGCCGTCCTTTCGGCTGTGAGAATGGCCCGGGCCGGGCCAACCACTGATGCAATGACCTCTCCATCCACGACATTGCAGCCGTCTGCCCGCTCCACGGAGATTTCGACACCAGGATCAATCAAGCCGAAAGCGAGCATCGCCAGATCGATGCCGGCGACAACTCCGGACTGTCGCGCCACCAACACGGTTCCCGCTTGGCAATCCTTCGGGACGATGGCGTCCGTGGTCAAGTCGCCGGCTCTGCCAAGGTCTTCAAGAAGAGATGCCCGTACAAGCGGCTCAAGCAGGACCGTGGGGAGCGGTGAGAGCATCATCACTTTGCACCTTCGGAGCTTGGCGAGTGTCCGAGTTCCCGCGCAGCCGCCAAGGCGGCTTCGAGCGTGATTTCGGACCGTCGGGCGGCAGTCGCATGATGAGGAAAATCTGTCCGGTAATGAGCGCCGCGGCTTTCTTCGCGCAACAAGGCGGCAACAGCAATCATTAGCCCGACAGCCGCCGGATCCGAGACCGCATCCTTGCTTTCGGCGAGCGGCAATAAGGCACGCGCGGCTGCTTTCAACGCTTGACCATCCCGGACGATGCCGAGTGCGCGCGACAGAAAAACGCGCACGGCTATCGGAGCGGGCGGTGGGTAAACGTTCACAAACGCAGGCCTTGTTCTGCGCGCAGGCGTTCCGGCGACGCTTTCAGCGACCCAGCGGGCGCACACGATTGCCTCCGTCAAGGAATTGCTGGCGAGCCTGTTGGCGCCATGCAGTCCTGTCGAAGCGACTTCGCCGCAGGCCCACAGCCCCTTGACGGAGGTCCTGCCCGAGCTGTCCACGGCAACGCCACCCATGTGGTAGTGTTGGGCCGGACGAATGGGGATGAGATCGCGCGCGGGATTGATGCCCGCTCCAAGGCAGGCTGATGCGATTGTCGGGAAATGTCGAGCGAATGCCGGGCCTGGCCGTTGTCGGGCATCGAGAAAAACATGGTGGCCGTCCGCAAGATGGTTCCACACGGCGCGGGCCAAGACATCGCGAGGCGCAAGTTCCGCCCCGGGCACGCTCTCGAGAAAAGCCTGGCCGGTTTCATCGATCAGGGCAGCACCTTCGCCTCGCACAGCCTCGCTGACCAGCGCCATAGGGCGTTCTGGGCCGTCAAGCGCGGTCGGGTGGAACTGAATGAATTCGAGGTCGGCTAGGACAGCTCCAGCGCGGGCCGCAAGCGCAAGGCCTTGTCCGCAACTGCCCCAAGGGTTCGTGGTGTCGAGAAACAGTCCCCCGATGCCACCGGTGGCGAGGACGACCCGCCGTGAGCCGAAGAAGAAAGGTGCGATCGAACAGCTCGCCCAGACGCCTCGGATCGCATTCTCTCGCACGGCGAGCCGGCGCGCTTCCACGCCCTCCACGACAACTATCGACGGAGTGGAACGCACAGCCGCGATCAGCGCACGCATGATCTCACGCCCGGTGCCGTCCCCATGCGCATGAACGACGCGACGTCGGCTGTGTGCGGCCTCCAATCCGAGGCACAGTGATCCTTCCGGCGTGCGGTCAAAGCGAACCCCAAAGCCCGCAAGCCCCTCTATGGCCTTAGGCGCGGCTTGGAGGATGCGGCTCGCCACGTCTCTGTCGCAGAGACCATCCCCGGCGGCAACCGTATCGGCCAGGTGCACTGCCGGATCGTCGTCTTCGCCGAAACTTGCAGCCAGGCCCCCCTGGGCCCAGGTGCTCGAGTTGTCAGCTCCCAGCAGCGACCTTGACAGAAGAAGCACCGGCTCCGGCGACAGTTGAAGCGCGGTCATCAGTCCGGCGATGCCGCCGCCGATGATGATGGGCCGCCCGAAGAAGCTGCGGGGGTCGGCGCTCAAACTGCCAGCATCCGTTCGACCGCTAGCCGCGCGCGCCCGGCGGTCCCGGGTTCGACGGTTACGACATGGTGGTTCTGCTCGAGCGCCGTGCGGATGTTGGCAAGCGTGATCCGCTTCATATGCGGGCACAAATTGCAGGGCCGGATGAACTCGACCTCTGGGTGCGCTAACGCGACGTTGTCGCTCATTGAGCATTCCGTCATCAGCACGACACGTGGCGGCCTTTGCCTTTCGACATAGTCGGACATGGCAGCCGTCGAGCCGGAAAAATCGGCTTCAGCCACGACGTCGGGCGGGCATTCGGGATGGGCGAGCACGACCACGCCGGGATGGCTTTCGCGCAACTCGCGGATGTCGGCCGGTGAAAAGCGCTCATGCACCTCACAACGCCCTTTCCAGGCGATGATCTGCACATCTGTCTGGGCGGCGATATTCTGGGCCAGATATTCGTCCGGCAACATGATCACCCGGGGAACCCCAAGGGATTCGACGACCGCCTTGGCGTTGCCGGATGTACAGCAGATATCCGACTCGGCCTTCACTCCGGCGGACGTATTTACATAAGTGATGATCGGAACGCCGGGATAACGCTGGCGCATCAAGCGCACGTCTTCTGCCGTGATTGAGTCCGCCAACGAGCAACCGGCGCTGAGATCCGGAATGAGCACGGTCTTGCCCGGATTAAGGAGCTTGGCCGTTTCGGCCATGAAATGGACGCCGGCCAGCACGATGACTTGCGCCTCGACCGTCGCAGCCGTGCGGGCTAGTGCCAAGCTGTCGCCGACGATGTCGGCCACGCAGTGGAAGATCTCGGGCGTCTGATAGTTGTGCGCCAGGATGATCGCGTTGCGCTCGCGCTTCAGCGCAAGGATCGCCTCGATATCCTCGGCGAAAGCCGGCCATTCGCTCGGCGGGATCACTCGTCGGACGCGCTCGTAGAGCAACGCGGCCGTAGGCAGCATGGCGCCCATCGACCCCCTCCCGCTTATACTCTAACTGAAAATAACCAGCATATACTTGCTGTGAGTATAAGGGATGTCAACCCCGCGCCAGCGGCAATTTTGTCCCGGCGATGAGCCTATCGTCGAGAACGGCGTGGCGGAAACGGAAAAGCTTCGCTGGCCGGCCGCCGGTCTCAGTGGTGGCCTCTCCGGTCTCCTCGACCAGCTCCTGCTGTTCGATCAGTCGGCGAAAGTTCGGCTTGTGGATGAGCCTGCCGGCGAGCGCCTCCACGGTTCGCTGCAGCTGCAAAAGCGTGAAGACCGGCGGCATCAGCTCAAAGACGACTGGGCGGTATTTGATCTTGGAGCGCAGCCGCGCAATGCCGGTCGCCACGATGCGGCGATGATCGGCGACCATGGACTTGCTGGGCACCAGCGGCGGGGGTCCTGCGTCCCGCCCTCTTACGGCCTCTTGGACCAGGCCTGCTTCGTAGACTAACTCATAGCGTTGAAGCGTGAGTTCCTCGTTCCAAAGGCGGTCGTCGAAGCCAAAGGCTATCGTCGCCCGCTGCCAGCGTTCACGTCGCGTGGCCGAATCGCCAACCCCGTTTGCCCATTCGATCAGGCGCGGCCGCAGAACGTCCAGCACGACCGCAGGCGTGCCGGAGCGGTGGTCCTCCCATGGAAAATATTCATACCAACTCTGCCATCCGCACTTGGGCGAGCCCGCTGCCTGTTCCTTGCGCGTCAATGCGAGATAGCTGATGGAGATGACGCGCTGCTGGCGCTCGGCGCCGATGCGATCCCGATCCGCGAACGTGTAGAGTTGCTCAATGTACCCCAGCCGATGGCCGGTTTGCTGCTCGACCCACCCCCTCAAGCCGGATTGCAGCGATCGGTGCTCAAGCGCAAAGGGACCGGAGGGCAAGGTGTCCGCCTGGCCGATGGTGAGGACACAGGGTTGACTGCCGTTTACGGCGACCACAAAGGCGATCAAGTCCACTTTGACGTTGTCGGCCTTGCCGGCGGCTCTGTCTTTCCTGAGTCCTATTGCCTGATCGTCCATTATTTGGCCAACTCGGGGGCACCTTAATCGATTTAGTGTAAGCGTGCCAATTGGCACGTCAACACCCCGCAGCTGCACGGCCATTTTTTGCTCTTCGCACCTGCACAAAAATGTGCCAAAGGCGACAGCCGCAGCTGGTAACGTAGGGGAAGGAGGGTCCCATGAGCGCTTATGGTGACACCAGGGCGATCACACCGCCGGATATTCGTTCGCGCAAAGGTGGGACGCCGCTCGTCTGCCTTACCGCCTACACCACCCCAGTCGCCCGGCTTGTCGATCCCCATTGTGATGTGGTGCTCGTCGGCGACAGCGTCGGCATGGTTCTCCACGGCCTGCCCTCGACGCTCGGTGTCACGCTGGAGATGATGATCACGCACGGCCAGGCGGTGCGCCGTGGCATCAAGCAGGCGCTGATGGTGGTCGACCTGCCGTTCGGTTCCTACGAGGAAAGCCCAGAGCAGGCTTTCCGCAATGCCGCGCGCGTCATGGCCGAGACCGGCTGCACGGCCGTCAAGCTCGAAGGCGGCGAAGCGATGGCAGAGACGATCGGCTTCCTCGCCGCACGCGGCGTGCCCGTCATGGCCCATGTCGGATTGACGCCGCAGGCCATCAACACCATCGGTGGCTACCGCGTACAGGGCAGGGGCGGGGATGCCGAGCGCATCAGGCGCGACGCAATTGCGGTGGGCGAAGCGGGCGCCTTTGCGGTCGTCCTGGAGAAGGTTCCTGAGGCGCTCGCCCGCCGGATCACCAAGGAGGTGGCGACCCCGACCATTGGCATCGGTGCCTCGGCAGCCTGTGACGGCCAGATTCTCGTCGTCGACGACATGCTGGGCCTCTTCGGCGACTTCCGGCCCAAGTTCGTCAAGCGCTATGCTGAACTCCGGGAGGCGGCTGCGGCTGCGATCGCTTCCTATGCGCGCGAGGTGAAGGAGCGCCAGTTTCCCGCCGCAGAGCACGTGTTTGCCGATGCGCCCAAGCCCGCCGACACGGACGCCACCAAGAGCGGAGAAGCAGCGTGAGCGTGCCGATCGTCAGGAGCGTTGACCAGCTTCGCGAAAGCGTCGCCGCATGGCGCTGCGAAGGTGTGAGGATAGCCCTGGTGCCAACGATGGGCGTCCTGCATGAGGGCCATCTCAGCCTGGTGCGCGCTGCACTCGAGAAGGCAGACCGTGTGATAGTGACGCTCTTCGTCAACCCGAAGCAATTCAACAGCCAGGCCGATCTTGCCGCATATCCCCGCACCGAGGACGAGGATGCCGCCAAACTGGCACCGGTTGGCGCGCACCTGCTTTATGCGCCAGATGCAGAGGAGATGTATCCGGCGGGCTTCGCCACCACCGTTTCGGTTTGCGGTGTCAGCGAAGGCCTGTGCGGTACATTCCGGCCGGGGCATTTCGACGGCGTGGCGACCGTCGTCGCCAAGCTCTTCCTGCAGACCAGCGCTGACTTCGGCTTCTTTGGCGAAAAGGACTTTCAGCAAATTCACCTGGTCAGGCGCATGGCCCGGGATCTGGATATTCCAATCACCATTGTTGCCTGTCCGACAGTCCGTGAAGCCGACGGTCTTGCGCTATCATCGCGCAATGTGCGGCTCTCGCCAGCGGAACGCGCTGTTGCTCCCAAGCTATCATCGGTCCTGCTCAAGACGGCTGAGCGGCTTGAGCGCGGCTCACCCATCCTGCCAACGCTTGCAGAATCTCGCGCAGCAATTCTGGCTGCAGGCTATCGCGAGGTCGAATACCTGGAACTTCGCGATGAGGCAGATCTGCACCCGATAACAAGCCTCGATCGACCGGCACGGTTGCTTGCCGCCGCCTGGCTCGGCGGCACACGGCTCATAGACAACGTCAGACTATTTCGGATTGGTTCAACAGATTAGCCACGTTCTCGGCACGCGCCGTATTCGTCCGGGATCATCTAAAACAAGGTCTCTGCCTGGCATTGAGCGTTACGGAGGTTACGCACAGGACACATGCATCGCGTGTTTGAGAACTTCGTCGAGCAACTGTCTGCAAGTGTTGATGCTGCCGATCTCTGTGAGGCAATGGCCTCCGCTGCAGCCGGCTTCGACTTCCCGCTATTCGCCTATTTCACCTACCCGTCAGCCTCCGGCGACGCCCCCCAATTGATTTCAAACTATCCTTCATCCTGGACGTCACGTTATCTGCAACAGCGGTACCACAGTCTCGATCCGGTCATCCTGCGCGGGCTGCAAGGCTGGGATACATTCGATTGGGGTGTGGATCGCGCTCGGCACGGTCTGCCGAATTCGCAGCAACAAATTCTAGAGAGTGCGGCTGAGTTTGGCATCTGCGGCGGCCTGACGATGTCCATGCATGATCATCTCGGCCGGTTTGCTGCCCTGACCTTTGCTTCCGACGAGTCCCGTCCGCCTCTGTTGCGGTCACTGGCACGTTACGAAAAAGCATTGCAGCTGGTGGCCATCAACTTTCATATCCATGTCCGGCGAAGGCTCGCCGATCATCGCGTGGTGGATGGTGTAACGCTCACCCCGCGGGAGTTCGAGTGCCTGAAATGGGCGGCGCGCGGCAAGTCGGCTTGGGATACTAGCCAGCTTCTCGGCGTCTCAAAGCGCACCGTGACCTTTCATCTGGAAAACGCCAAGGCAAAGTTTGGCGTTCGAACGATCAACCAAGCCGTTGCACGAATGGCTGCCTCCGGCCTGACGAGATCCTGATTCTCAGCCACGATACCTGTAAACCTCTACAGGCTGCATCGCTGTCAGCTTTGCCCTTCGATGGCGGGAACACATCCCACATGGAGGCGACCATGATGCAACTGATAGCACCAGACTTTTACAGTGATTTTGCAGGCGAGCTCAAAGAGATGCACGGGCTCAGGTTTCGGGTGTTCAAGGAAAGGCTCGATTGGGAAGTTGATACCGAAGACCAGATGGAATCCGATCCGTTTGATGCTCTCAAGCCTGTCTATCTGCTCCTCAAAGGATCCGACTGGCGAATTCGCGGTTGCGTGCGTCTTTTGCCCAGCACCGGACCCACAATGTTGCGCGACACCTTCCCGGTGCTGCTGGGTGCTGACGTCGTGCCCTCGACCACCGACATATGGGAGAGCAGTCGTTTCGCGCTCGATCTTCCTCCGTCGGCGCCCAAGGCAGCGGGCGGGCTGGCCCAGGCGACCTACGAGCTCTTCGCGGGCATGATCGAGTTCGGCTTGGCCAAGGATCTGACCCGGATCGTAACGGTGACGGACACGCGCATGGAGCGGATCCTCCGCCTTGCTACGTGGCCATTGTCGCGCATCGGAGAACCCAAGTGCGTCGGCAAAACGGAGGCGGTGGCTGGGTTTCTCGAGATTTCCCACGCGAGCCTTTTGCGCATCCGCAGCAGGGGACGTCTGAGCGGACCGGTACTGTGGCAACCGGTTCTAGGCCCGTCAGCATAGCGCCATTGTGGACACCTGTGCCATGAAGGATGCTGGTTTGTCCAAGGAAGCGACGGTCGGCCTTGTATGCTGGCCGGACTGGCGTCGCCAGGACGCTTACCACTACGCCAGACGATTGCCACGCACTGGCTGGGCCTGGGAGTTTCTTCGGCGCAATCCACAATTCCAGCGCGACCACGCCAAAATGGCACCGTCCGCCTGCTTTGTCGGAACCCAGGCCGACATGAAGATAATCGAGTTGACGACAGAATCAGCTTTCCTAAGACAATGGAGCCTCCTTTTTCGCGGACGCGCCACAGTCGGACGCTACATCGGCGAGGGTCTTTTGGGATCCGCGCGATTGCGCCTGTATTCTACGAGCGGCCGCGGAGCCGCTGGGGCTCGACCACGATTTTGAACCGCTTCACCTTTCTTCGCTCTCATGCTGCAAGGACATCCTGCTGACAGCTGCGGGCATGCAGCACGTGCTGCTGAGGGAGAACTGCCGAAGTCTGCAGATCGCCGTTTCCGGTGCGTCCGTCCTCCGCCCGTTGCGGCTATATGTCGACGCGATCCTTCAGCCGCAGCACCTCAAGTTCCATGTCGCTGCCCTTCAGTTCCTGAACGACATCAATGATTGCCGCCGCGTGTCAGCTGCTTGCTTTCCGCCGGAACACCGCGGAGCGCGTCTGCGTATTGTACTGCAGGCTTTGGATGGCTCGCTGGCGGGAGCATCTCATCAGGAGGTCGCCATTGCCTTGTTCGGGAGACGCCGTGTCGAAGAAGATTGGCGTCATCCAGGCGGCCATCTTCGCGATCAGGTACGTCGCGCCATCCAACGCGGCCGCTACCTGATGGGCGGCGGCTACAGACAGTTCCTGAGGTAATTGGAGTGGTTGCGATTGTCTTATACGAACGCGCAACCTCCATTTTTCTCACTGCAATGGTGCGTTGCACAAAACGTGGCAAGCGCCTAGTTCTTCCGCGGCGAATCGGGTTTCGGCGAAACACCGGGACCCAACTTCGTCGATAAGTGCATTCATGACCTGAGGACCCCGATGACCGTTATGAACTCCGACAAAGCCGGCGCTGCAAGCCTTGAGACAATCGCGCGAAACGGCAGCATGCTGCGTCGCATAGCCGTACGCATTCCGACCTACCTGTCGGATATTCGCGAGAACCCGGCGTGGCTGCCCATGTTCATGTTGGCGCGCACCATGCCGGCACGGAGAATGCACTGGCGTGGTGCAAAGCCGGTCCGAAGGCCGCAAAGAGCCCAGGACACGATGTTTGCCGGTGTCAATTGCCACGACGTTGTCGACGCGCTGCGGATGGATGGGCTTTTTCCCGGCCTTGTCCTGCCTGCAGTGGTGGCTGAAGATGTAGCCGCATTCGCCAGGTGCACACCTTGTTTCGGCAATTTCGATCGCCGACTCGAGTTCATGCCGGCGGAGCATGCGGAGGCTGAGGCGCGATTTGGCCGTCCGTTGCTCAGCGGCCATTATTTCGAGCGCATTCTGGGCTGTAAGTCGGCCGTTGCCATCCAAAACGATCCGCTGCTCATGGATATCGCGGCGCACTATCTCGGCGGCCAGGCGACGCTGATCACAACGCGCGTCTGGTGGAGCTTCCCGACCGGCCAGGCGTCGGACGCGGACAAGAACCTGGCTTCGCTCGGCAAATACCACTTCGACCTGGACGACTGGCGGATGCTGAAGTTCTTTTTCTATCTGGTGCCCGTCGACGAGGGGACCGGCCCGCATATCTATGTTCGCGGCAGCCATGATCGCCGCGCCCTCAAGCACCAATTTACGCTTGTCGTCGGCCATCCAGCGCAAGAGATTCTGGACGTCTACGGCAAGCAGAGTCCGGTCGCGCTGACCGGCAAGGCCGGTTTCGGTTTCGTCGAGGATCCGTTCGGGTTCCATATGGGCACCGTGCCGTCGCACAGGCCACGGCTGATGATGGAAGTTGGCTTCGGCGTTTCTCCTCCATCGCGCCGCCGCTTCCATGGCGAGCCTGTGATCCGCTGATTTCGAAAAGTCCCGAAACAGCCTTCCCGTTGTGAGGGAAGATAAGGCTATGCCGCCAATCCATCTGTTCCGGGCCAAAAGCGGTTGTCTGCACATGCCCTGAACTTGGCTGGTGCAATGAGTCTCGCCATTGCTCCAGCCAGTGCATCAGTGCCTGTTTAATCGAGGTTAGATGGCAGTGCGCCCAAGAGATCCTCCTCGATATCGCCTGCCGCGCGAAGCCTCAGATGCTCTTCGAAAACCTCCTTTACGGACCGAGTCGTCTCGGGTCTCCTTTGGAGTGGCCGGAAGGTGGTGCACAGCCGTATCGTGCTTCGGGATCCTGAACGAAGGCGAGGGGCGGTTTGTTCCTCGCGCGGCGCATGCAGCGGTGCCGGCATGACAGCTTCGTCTTGGATCCGATGCTCGGCAACGTCGGCGGTGAAGACTCTGTCTAGGCGGCTTACCCGGACATGACTCCAATGCAGGAGATCGACCATCTCCTGTTCGAGCACATGCGTTGGCGATCACCGTCGCGGCGCTACGGACGCCGCGGCGCCTGCGATCAATGCAGTTTGCCGACTAGCCGAGCGTATTCGGCTTCAGCCCTGCCATATGACCCATCTGCCAGCGCAATTAGACGCGCGCGATCAAGAATGACTACCTCTCCTCGCATTGAGCGTATCAGACCTTGGCCCTCCAAGGTTTGCAGCGCTATGGTGACGCCGGGCCGCCTGACACCGAGCATAACTGACAAGAACTCGTGCGTAATCGCAAAGCTGTTCCCGTCGACGCGATCATCGCACATCACCAGCCATCTTGAGAGCCTGTCGATGATGTTCATCCGGGCATTGCTGAGCGCGGTGAAGCTTGCCTGGAGGTGAAAGTAGTGAACGTAGCGGAGCAGAAAAGTTCGCAGGGTTGGGCTTGTCAAAAGCGCCTTGGTGAAGAGGCCCGCGTCGATAACAAAGGCTCGGGCCTCTAATTGGACGTAACAATCGTGCGTTGACCGGTCATCGCCCATGATAAGCGCTGAGCCGGTCATACCCTCACAACCTATGATTCCGATCTCAGCTTCAATACCAGGCCGCAGTTCGCCCACCACTGACCCGAGACCGCTCTCGAAGAAGTACACGGTTCTGATTGGAGCCCCCGCCACTTCGAGATGCGTCTTCAATCCAAGCGAGACGCTTTCCAAATGAGGTTGCAGCAAGGCCAAATCTGCCGAGCACATTCGAAGCAGCAGCGAATTGCGATAGATCGAATTTTGGCCGGTGTCGCGTTGCGCGGCAGTGTGAGTTTGTGAACTGGAGTCTGTCATAGCTCCCTCTCCCTATTGGGGCGGAAGCATGTTGATCGCTCACAGCCGACGGACGCCCTTAGAGTTGCCGTCGATGGCACACTGTATGCCTGCCGACCGCGGATGTCCCATTTTTTAATCAATTACGTTAATCGGCCCGAGCCAAGCTTTGGCGCACCCGCTCTAACGCGGCATTCAGATGCTCCAGAAATTCGTCATCGCTTTTGGTCGCCAAGCCGACTTGTCGAGCGCGAGTTACAATGCGCTCCTGGAGTGAAACCGCTGTCTCATAGTGGTCCACGATCATCTGAAATGAAGCGCTCATTGGGGCGGATTCAAAGAGCTGTGCCATTGTGGCAATGTAGTTCCAAGATGATGAGAGTCCATGCGGCCGCCGCTTGGGTAACAATCGTACAATATACCTAAGACTGGCCGCGCTCTTTGGTTATCCTCCCAGAAATCCGGTAGCCTTGCGTGGCGCAGCTTCTCTTCGCTCTTCGACCTCCTGACCCGGCCGACCAGTCCCGGCTTCAGCCATTCCGCCTTGTCCTTCTTATGCTCCTTCGGGACCGGGACGCCGACCTCGCCCTGCACACGATCCCACAGCGTTTGCCTTTCGTCGGCCTTGACGGCTAACATCGCCCGCCCTTGTAGGACCGCTTTCAGCCATGATCACGTCGGGGGGCTGAACGAAGCGCGTGCTTGTCGACTCTGTCGGTCGTCGCCGACGCTTACGGAGGCCTCACCGCAGAGGGCGATGCGAACTCCGGCTCGACGACGGCTGTCGAAATCAGACTGCTGTGGATGCACTACCACCGATCGGTACTAGGATTCTCGACCTCGGTAATAAGCTCCTCTGTACAGCAAGCGACCTTCCTGCCTAGCAATATCAAAAGTCAAACCCCGCCGCAGATGCATATGCCTGGCAGCACGCGTCGGTCTTTGGCCACGCATCTGCCAAACCGAAATCAAGTAGCCCGCCATCGCGCGACCCTCAACGCGATCTTGATCATTGCAGTGGGGCAATAACTTATCTCTTTGGAGCTTGGTGGTGATATATAGGCGCCCAAGCCAGCGCTAATATTGCATGGAGCTAAAATGCCCGCTAAGATTTCTTGGGTGTTAGCTGGCGGGTGTTTGATGCGGTTTCATCGTCTAGGCGCGGTCGCTCTGGGTCTGGCGTCCTTCATCAGCAGCGCTCATGGCCAAGAATCCTGCGACCCTAACTACACAGGCGCCTGTGTTCCAATCGCCAGCGATGTCGACTGTTCTTCCGGAAAGGGCAATGGTCCCGCATACGTACACGGGCCGGTCTCTGTCATAGGCACCGATATCTATGATCTTGACCGAGACGGCGACGGAATAGGTTGCGAAAACGGCTAGAGGAGGCAAGTCGCCCTCCAACTTCATGACGGCACCAGCCCATCCGCTGTTGATGGTAACGGTCACCTCCGAGTTGAGGGTGAGCAACGTTCCCAGCCATTTGCATCAAATATCAGGACCTCGTAAATGCGACTTATGGCGACTCTGCGGTACGACGGTCGAACACCTTCCACGTCTCAACCGTCTCCTGCCTTACGTTTTGTCAATTGGTAGCTGATTGTAGAATGTGCCAGTAACTGGGATGCTCATCGCGTTCCACATGCGCGAGCCCTGATGCGCGTCAGTTATTTTTACTCTCCGGTCACGATTGAGACCACTGGCCCGGGCGATGTTCCCCGAGAAGAACAAAGAGGTAGATGGTGCCGGCATGGTCCCACCAATGCTCTCCCCTTGTGAACGGCATCCAAACTTTTCGGCGGGCTTGAACAGCGGCCACCTTTGGCGGCTGTCGAGGGCTGATGATAGATTCCATTCCAGCTCTTTCTAATGTGTCGTCCGAACAGTGAACGAAAGTAGAACATATAGTTCAAGCGCGAATCGACTGTGAGAGGGATGAGTTCCAATTTGGGTCATGCCTGACGCTGGTGGAAGACGAAATTGCGGTGGCGACTGGAAGCTCAGCGATGCACCAAATGAAACTGGGCAGCTGGTGCTGTCCGCTGCGGCGCTATGACGTCAGACGATGGTATCTGCCGAATGACCTGGGGAATCTTCGGGGACGTCGAGGCCGACGTGGTCGGAAGCAAACTGAGTTGCAGGCGGTGCGGCAGGAACGACCATATGCAAGCTGAGATGCCTGTCGCCGTCTCCGCGTTCCAGGCCGACGTTCTCTGCATTCCGAGGCCTGGTGAGCGATACGGGTTCGCCTGAGTGTGTCAATGGCGCATTTAGCAACGGCGGTGCGAGCTGATCGCAACTGGCTTGGTCGATTGCATCGTAATAGCGCCGCCCACGAGGAAAGATTTTTCTATCCTTTGCGGTTGGGGTCGCATGACGCGATTGTCGGACGCAACAAGCCAGCTTGGCAATAGGCAGAGGCTGTCCACACTGTACTCCCTAATGCCAATCCATACCTAACGAGACCGCCATGCCGTCACCTCCAGATTTCACCGACGATTTTCGCTCCGAGCTGATCACGCTGCTGCGCTGGCGCAGGGATGTGCGGCGCTTCGAGCCGACGGCTCTGCCAGAGGGTACGCTGGAACGCCTGCTCGAGCTCGCCAGCATTGCGCCCTCCGTTGGCCTCAGCCAGCCCTGGCGCTTCGTAGTCGTCGAGAGCCTCAAGCGGCGCACTGCCGTGAGAGACTGCTTCGAGCGCTGCAATGCCGAGGCGCTCACGCGCTTTTCGGGAGAGCGCGCCGCACTCTATGCCCGGCTGAAGCTTGCCGGGCTCGACGAGGCGCCCTGTCAATTCGCGGTCTTCGCCGACCGCACGACCCGACAAGGCCATGGGCTCGGTCGCATGACCATGGCGGCGACCATCGACTATTCGGCCGTCATGGCAGTGCACACACTGTGGGTGGCGGCGCGGGCGGAGGGCATCGGCATGGGCTGGGTGTCGATCCTCGATGCGACCGAGATGGCCGAAATTCTCGACACGCCGCCCGAATGGACGCTGATCGGCTATTTCTGCCTCGGCTATGCCAGCGAGGAGCACGACATGCCGACCTTGGAACGCGAATGCTGGGAACATCGGCGGCCGCCGGTGGTGATCAGGCGGTAGTGGGGCTGCCCATCATTCGCCTCTTCTGGCGATGAGCTTGACGCAGATCGGGTCGCCTTCGCCACATTGCCATTCCGACCGAAGCCGAGGTTCGTGTTCTTGCAATGGCCAGGAAAGAGCAGCATGACAAGCGCGACCGCAGCGAAGATGGCGCTTGCGACAACCGGGCTGAAGCCGGGCATGGAGGTGGTCGACCTCTGTTGCGGGGCGGCTGTGCCGATCGCCACGATCGCCCGCCATGTCGTCGCACTACGCCGACCAGCTGGAGGCCGCGCAGCGCCGGCAGACCGGCGTCGGCGCGACCAATTGCGAATTCGTCGCCGGCTACGCGCTACGAACTCGCTACTCTGGTGTCACGCCCCGTCGAGTCTTCACGGCCAACGCCTTCGACGGCGTCCCGGACCGACCGCGGCTGGCACGTGCCGTGCGCGAGGCGCTCGCCCCCGGCGGATATTTGTTATCGTCAACTGACACCGGCAGCCGCGCGAGACGACGACGGTCCTGAAGCGAACTCAGGCTGTCGCCAAGACAGACCATCGCCGATGCCCAAGTCGGCGGCACCATGCTCCTAGATGCCGACTGCCTGACAAGGGGTCGCAGGCCCGTCGTCCGTCCACTGTCCAAGGCCTCCTGGCCTTTCCGAGGCCGTGATCCTGCCGCGGGTGTGAGTTTGCGATCCTCATAAGAGCGTCAGGCGCGAATAGAAGTTTGGGTCGTGGCTCCACAGCGGCCGACCTATCCATCGGGTGGATGGTAGTTATCACAACAATCAATTTTACCAATATTATGGAATTCTACTACAAGGCCGCCACTTAAAGCGGCCGGACGGGTATCCGTCTCGCGTGGGCTGGTGCTGCCCGCAAAGATGCGGAGACGAACATGTGCGGGATTGTTGGCATCGTTGGGCAACAGCCGGTGTCGGATCGGTTGATCGGCGCGTTGAAGGGTTTGGAATATCGCGGCTATGATTCCGCCGGCGTTGCGACGATCATCGAGGGTGCCTTGCACCGCCGGCGCGCCGAGGGCAAGCTCGTCAATCTCGAGACGCGACTGAAGGAAGAGCCGCTGAGCGGCAACGTCGGCATCGGCCACACGCGTTGGGCAACCCACGGGGCCTCGACCGAACGCAATGCGCACCCGCACTTTAGCGACGGTGTCGCCGTAGTCCATAACGGCATCATCGAGAATTTCACCGAGCTGAAGGACGAATTGGCGGCGGATGGCGCCGAGTTCCAGACCGACACCGACACCGAGGTCGTTGGGCATCTCTTGGCAAGATACCGCCGAGAGGGCATGAGGCCGCAAGAGGCCACGCGTGCCATGCTGAAACGCGTCAAGGGCGCTTATGCGCTTGCCATCCTCTTCGAAGATGAACCGTCGACCATCACGGCGGCGCGCAACGGACCACCGCTCGCGATCGGTCACGGCGACGGCGAGATGTTCCTGGGCTCCGACGCGATCGCCCTTGCTCCCTTCACCAATGAAATTACCTATCTCATCGACGGCGACTGGGCCGTTGTCGGCAATTCGGGCGCCCATATCTTCGATGTCGACGGCCGTCCCGTCGAGCGTCCGCGCCATATCTCCACGGCCGCGGCCGATCTCGCCAACAAGGGCAACCATCGCCACTTCATGGAGAAGGAGATTTACGAGCAGCCCGAGGTCATAGCCCATGCTCTCCATCATTACATTAACATCATAGACAGTCGCGACATGGTTCCTGGCATTGATTTCGCCAAGGTCCCGAGCTTGGCGATCTCTGCCTGCGGGACCGCCTATTTCGCCGGACTGATCGGAAAATACTGGTTCGAGCGCTATGCGCGCCTGACGGTTGAAATCGACGTTGCGTCCGAATTCCGTTACCGCGAGATCCCGTTGCCGCCGCAGTCGGCGGCTCTTTTCATCTCGCAGTCCGGCGAAACCGCCGATACGCTTGCGTCATTGAGGTACTGCAAGGAGCGTGGGCTGAAAATTGGCGCTATCGTCAATGCCTGCGAATCGACCATCGCTCGCGAGGCCGATACGGTTTTCCCGATCCTTGCCGGACCGGAGATCGGCGTCGCCTCTACCAAGGCTTTTACCTGCCAGCTTGCCGTTCTAGCAGCACTCGCCATCGGCGCCGCCAGAGCCCGCGGGACCGTCCCCGAAGACGAGCTGCAGGAGCTCGTCAGGAGCCTCGCCGAATTGCCGCGCGTGATGGGCCACGTACTCGAGAGCATCCAGCCGGAAATCGAGTTCTTGTCGCGCGAACTGTCAAAGTGTCGTGACGTCCTGTATCTCGGCCGTGGCACCAGTTTCCCGCTAGCGATGGAAGGTGCGCTGAAGCTCAAGGAGATTTCCTACATCCATGCCGAGGGCTATGCAGCGGGTGAATTGAAGCACGGGCCGATCGCATTGATAGACGAGAACATGCCAGTGATCGTCATCGCGCCCCATGACCGTCTTTTCGACAAGACCGTTTCCAACATGCAGGAAGTGGCTGCCCGTGGAGGGCGGATTATCCTCATCACCGATGAAAAAGGGGCAGCCGTATCGAAACTCGAAACCATGCACACGCTCGTGCTGCCGGTTGTCGACGAGATTATCGCGCCAATGATCTTCTCGCTCCCGATACAGCTTCTAGCCTACCACACGGCGCTCTTCATGGGGACGGATGTGGACCAGCCGCGCAATCTCGCAAAATCGGTCACGGTCGAATGATTGTGAACCTGTACAGGTGGCGATGCGCCGCCAGGAAAGCGGTACCCCTTGTCTGGATCCGAAGCCCGGATGAAACCAGATGACCATTGTTTGCTGCAATTGCGAAACTCGGTAGCGGTTACGAGCGGGTCTTTTGCTGCCTCGCCGGTGGAGATTGCCGAAGGAAGCAGTGTCCGTGCCGAAAGTTCGAGTTGCTGTTCAAGAAGCCATCGGCGAGAATGGTCCACGAAGGATCTTAGGTCGCATGCGCTACGCCGACCAGGCTCTCAGCACGGGCAGCCCTGATACTTGATCAGAAGCAGGTGAGCCGCCATATTCCGGCCCGGCCAATTCAGCGGCCCATCCCTTGCATGAGGCCGGTTCGGCCGAATGGACGACCATTTTTTTTTATTTGCTAGGTGTGCGCCTCGGGAGGAATCTCCGAGGGAGCTCCCAGTTCTTGGAGATGTTTATGAAGGATTCGCGCATTCCCGAACCAGTCTTGACGGCTATGTCCCAGGGAACCCACATCGTCCGCGCTTATCGCGAGCACCTTGGATATTCGATCGACGACCTGGCGGTCGCGTGCGGGCTGGCCGCTGAGGAAATCCAAAACATCGAGCGAGGTCTGAGGTACAGCAAGGGCTATCGGGATCGGATAGCGAAATCGCTTTCCATACCTGTGGGAATTCTTGAGTCGGAGTTGGACATTTCGGACGCCGCCTGATCAGTCGGATGATCTGCAATGGGTGGACTAGCTGTTGTGATGTGAAGCTTGCGGCTGATGTCGACGCTTGAGTCGATTTGATGCGAATGCCTTCTGGCGCAGCTCGCCGAACAACAAGCGATATAGCCGCCCGGAGTGCTACGAAACGTGCACGACGGCATCGGCTCGCGACGAAGGATTGTAACGGCGAACTCTTCCTAGTTCGGCAAGGCGATGCTGGCTTGAGCATCAACTCGGCCTACGAGAGGGGCTACTCCTAGGTTGAATCGTCCAACATGGCGAGTCGCGCCGCTCTGAAAGTACCATGGCGGGCATCCTGACGTTTCCGGGTTGACTATGGGCGTTCGAACCACGAAAAGGGGCCGCTCTTCGTGAGTGGCGTGGGGGGGGGGGGGGGGGCTGGCGGCCCCCCCCCCCCCCCGCCCCGCCGGCCGGCGCGCTTCTAGAAAGATCGAAGTAGGCACTCGCTTGCGCTCTGCCCGCTGACACCTTGTGGTTCCTCCTGCGGGTCCAGCGGACCACCATGGGTGTCGCCAGTTCTGGTGGTCACGCGCCTCCATTTGCGATCTCGTGTCAGTGAGTGCACCGCAGCACCCTCTCTGCTAGCCTGAAAAAGCCATGGGGGTTGGTGGATGTGGCGCAAGCCCGTTGAAATGACGTAGGATTTGCTACTTAAGCCGATCCGAACCATTTCCCGAGACCACACCCACCATGAACGATCTTGCGCTGCCGCTGAGCGGTTTGTCATCAGTCGGCGGCAAGTCCGTCGTCGCCCGTTTCGACGGCGGCATGCTGTCGTCCAACAGCGGCGTTCTGGCCTAGGCCGAGGTGGAAAAGCGGTTGCGGGTGGCCGAGCGTCTGGCGCGTTGCATCGACGATCCGCGCTGCCCGGACCAGGTCGTCCACAGTCTGGCGGACATGATCGGCTTTCGCATGAAGATGATCGCCGCCGGCTACGAGGACGGCAACGACGCCAACCGGCTGCGCCGCGATCCGGTCTTCAAGATGGCCCAGGATGCGCTGCCGTCGGGTCGGAATCTGGCGTCGCAATCGACGCTGTGCCGGCTGGAGAACCTACCCGGCGTGCGGGAGCTGGTCGCGATGGGACGGGCGATGGTCGATCTCTATTGCGCCTCGTTCCGGCAAGTGCCGAAGCGGATCGTACTCGACATTGACGACACCTTCGACGCTGTGCACGGAGGCCAACAGCTTCGCCTGTTCAATGCACCATGACGAGTACGGCTTCCAGCCGATCGTCGTGTTCGATGGTGCGGGACGGTTCGTCAGCGCGATCCTGCGACCGGCCAAGCGGCCGAGTGGTGCTGAGATCCGCCCCCACCTGCGCCGTCTGGTGCGGGCGATCCGGATCAACTGGCCGAACATTCGAATCCTGCTCCGCGGCGATAGCCATTATTGCAACCCGCAGGTCATCGACTGGTGCCGCGCCAACGATGTCGACTTCATCTTTGGCCTCGCGCCCACCACGACCCTGCGCAAGCATGTCGCGGATCTGGAGGCCAGCACGACCGCGCGCTTCGAAGCGTCGGCCAAGACAGGCAAGGTCCGCAGGTTCAAGAAGTTCGTTGACGGCGCCCGCGGCGCGGCCGGGCCGGCAGCACTCAGGCGACATAACGGGCGCAGAGCCGACCCTGCGGCTTCCAGAAATTTGTCGTGTACAGCTTCAGACCCTCAAGCCGAGCCCGCAGGGCCTCGCTTACCTTTTACGGGGCGGCGGTACGTCCAAGCCGGTTCAACAGTTAAGAATTTCGCAAAGACGATACCCCCGGATCGTCGAGCTTCCGCTGCCACTTCCCGCATTCGCCGAGGCGGTCAATGACCCGCCCTTCACAATAGTTATCCGGCAAGCATCTGGATGCGAGAGATAATGTTGCCGGAGGCATCTCTCATGGCTTCTACACCTGCCTGAACGCCAGAACCGCGTTCGTGCCGCCAAAGGCGAAGGAGTTGCTCAGTGCCACGCGCACCTTGCGCTCGCGTGCCACATTGGGCGTGACGTCGAGATCGCAATCGGGGTCCAGCTCACGATAATTGGCAGTCGGCGGCACGACGCTCTCGCGGATAGCCATCACGCAGGCGATCAACTCGAGCGCGCCGGAAGCGCCGAGGCAATGCGCGTGCATGGACTTGGTAGAAGAAATGGACATTGAGAAGGCGTGCTGACCGAAGACGCGCTTGATCGCCGCCGTCTCGATCTGGTCGTTGGCCTTGGTGCCGGTGCCGTGCGCGTTGAGATAGTCGACATCTTCGGCATCCAGCCTGGCATCGGCAAGGCAGGCCCGCATTGCTGCCTCCGGCCCCTCGACAGTCGGCGCGACGATGCCGGACGCATCGGCGGAAAGGCCGGCACCCGCAATTTCGGCAAGGATGGTGGCGCCCCGAGCCAGGGCATGCTCGTAGCTTTCCAGCACCGCCATGCCGGCTCCTTCACCAAGCGACAGGCCCTGGCGATCGGCCGAGAATGGCCGGCAAGTATCGGGCGAAAGCACGCGGATCGCTTCCCATGCCTTCAGCACACCCCATATGAGCGGCGCTTCGCTGCCGCCGGCAAGCATCACGTCGGCCCGGCCGAGCCTGATCTGGTCCACCGCGCAGGCAATCGCATGGTTTGCCGAGGAACAGGCGGACGTGACGCCGAAGACCGGCCCGCGCAGGCCGAGACTCATGCTGACCTGGCCGGCAGCGGCACCCGGCATCGCCTTGGGTACAGTCAAGAGAGCGGCACGCTTACCGCCCAGCAGGATGGCGCGGTAGGTTTGCTCGATCGCATCCCACCCGCAGCCGCCAACGCCCACCGTCGCACCGAAGCGATAGCTATTTCCCTCTTTGGAGGAAAGTCCGGCCTGACGCATGGCTTCGCGCGCCGCAAGCACAGCGAGCAGGCTGAAGCGGTCCATGGAGATGAGTTGCTTGCTGTCGATGTCATGCTCCGGCAGGGCCTTGATCTCGGCACCGATCCTGACCCTCAATTCATGGAACTCGGAGTTGACGATTGGGCCGATGGCGGAGCGGCCTTCTCGCATCTCTGTCCAAATGGCGGCGGCGTTGGTTCCAAGCCCGCAAATTCCGCCAATCCCAGTAATCACGACGCGCCTGTCCATTCACACCCCCGTAGCGAGCAAGCTGCGCACGGCTTCCACCATGTCCCCAACATTCTGGAGATCCGACCATGCCTCGGCCGTATTCATCTCGATCTCGATGCCGTAGGCCTGCTCCAGGTCCCAGAGAACGTCCGCCAATCCCAGTGAATCGATACCGAGCGAAGTCAGTCCCGTGGCGGCCGTTATCTCGCCGCCCGTGGCAGGCGCTATGCCGCCCTCCGACGCGGCGCGCTTCTTGATCATTGCGATTATTTCGTTGGCGAGTTGATCTGCCATCTTGTTCCTTTCTAGCTTGCGTTTTCGGCGTCGTTCAAAACCCGAGTCGCGTCGCGTTGCCAAAATTGCCCCTCATAGAGCCTGTGCGACCGACCAAGCCCAATGCCCATAGGAACCGGACGAGCTCCGGCTTCTTCGGCGTCAGCCCGATGACGAAGAAGAGTCGCCGGCCTCCCGGTTTTGCGCCAGCACATCAAGAATCTGCGTGTAAATGGATAGGAACCGTCGTCAAACGTCAGCTAAACGCTGCGACGGTGGGTGCTGTCAGCGTATTCACTCGGCACCTCATATGTAATCGAGATGTTTCATTGCTCCGGACCAGCTGCGATCAACTATTGTACCGGTCCGCTATTCGTCGGAGAGTTCGACATGATCGGAGCGCTGCCTCTCATTCCCAGTACAATCCCCACCGCACGCGACAGATTTCCTATTTCGGGCTCTTCTCAAGGGACTCGCCACGCGATAGAGGCAGTGATCGGCGCACGTGAGGTCCTGCCAGGTCCATGCGACATTCCGGAAAATTGGTAAAATCGTTTGTTTCAATCAAATTCATCCACGCTATGGATAGCTAAGACATGCGTTTCAAAGGGCTCGATCTGAATCTTCTCGTCGTTCTCGACGCGCTGCTTAGCGAGCGCGGCCTCACGGCGGCGGCACGCAGCATCAACCTAACCAAATTCATGGGGGTTGGTGGATGTGGGCGCAAGCCCGTTGAAATGACGTAGGATTTGGTTGCTTAAGCCGATCCGAAATTTCCCGGAGACCACACCCACCATGAACGATCTTGCGCTGCCGGTGAGCGGTTTTTCATCAGTCGGCGGCAAGTCCGTCGTCGCCGGTTTCGACGGCGGCATGCTGTCGTCCAACAGCGGCGTTTGGCCTAGGCCGAGATGGAAAAGCGGTTGCGGGTGGCCGAGCGTCTGGCGCGTTGCATCGACGATCCGCGCTGCCCGGACCAGGTCGTCCACAGCCTGGCGGACATGATCGACTTTCGCATGAAGATGATCGCCGCCGGCTACGAGGACGGCAACGACGCCAACCGGCTGCGCCGCGATCCGGTCTTCAAGACGGCCCAGGATGCGCTGCCGTCGGGTCGGGATCTGGCGTCGCAATCGACGCTGTGCCGGCTGGAGAACCTACCCGGGGTGCGGGAGCTGGTCGCGATGGGACGGGCGATGGTCGATCTCTATTGCGCCTCGTTCCGGCAAGTGCCGAAGCGGATCGTACTCGAAATTGACGACACCTTCGACGCTGTGCACGGAGGCCAACAGCTTCGCCTCTTCAATGCCCACCATGACAAGTACGGCTTCCAGCCGATCGTCGTGTTCGATGGTGCGGGACGGTTCGTCAGCGCGATCCTCCGACCGGCCAAGCGGCCGAGTGGGGCTGAGATCCGCCCCCACCTGCGCCGTCTGGTGCGGGCGATCCAGATCAACTGGCCGAACATTCGAATCCTGCTCCGCGGCGATAGCCATTATTGCAACCCGCAGGTCATCGACTGGTGCCGCGCCAACGACGTCGACTTCATCTTTGGCCTCGCGCCCACCACGACCCTGCGCAAGCATGTCGCGGATCTGGAGGCCAGCACGACCGCGCGCTTCGAAGCGTCGGCCAAGACAGGCAAGGTCCGCAGGTTCAAGAAGTTCGTTGACGGCGCCGCTAGTTGGAGCCGCGTCGAGCGCATCATCGCGCGGGTCGAGGTCGGCGCCCACGGTGGCGATATCCGCTTCGTCGTCACCAACGTTGCCGGTGGGAAGGCGAAGGCGCTCTACGAGGATGTCTACTGCCGGCGCGGCGCGGCCGAGAACCACATCAAGTCGTGGAAGGCGCATCTTGCCGCCGACCGCACATCCTGCACCAGAGCGACGGCCAACCAGTTCCGGCTATTCCTGCATGCCGGTGCTTACTGGTTGATGTGGGGCTTGCGCGCCGCGATGCCGAGGCTCTCGAGCTTTGCCGTCGCCCAATTCGACACGCTGCGATTGCGCCTCATCAAAATCGCTGCGCGGGTGGTCGAGATGAAATCGCAAATCCGCCTGCACCTGCCGACATTCTGCCCCGGCCAGCGTATTCTGCGCATCGTCCCGATCGCATCCCCCAACTCGCGACATAAAGATGGGGCGCAGACGCCCCGAACCGAACCGCCGACCGGAACCTGCGAACCCCCGCCTGCCATCACGCCGGAGCAATCCCGGCGCATGACGAGGCGCGTGGAAAAGCACCGCAACGGCGACCACAGCGTCGCTTCAGGCCGTCAAAGCTTATCGCCGTGCATCAAGGCGGCTAGATGGCAACGAGGCTTATGCCGCCCGAGCATCGCAGCTAAGTATGCATGAGGGGTCGTCCCTTCAAAATACTTGATACATTTGCGCTTGCGTAGCTCCTTGCATGCGCTCGATGCCAGGAGGAGACCTCTGTTCTAAACGCTCGCATCGATGCAACGCCGTTGACACCACCATCGCGGCGACCGCTTTGCCGCGGCCGCCGCAGCCCTTTTCGAGCATGACGATCATGCCGGCGCCATCGCAGTGATGCACTTGCAAATTCAGAGATGCATTCTGGCCAAATGCTAGGTGCCCAGCATATGTCCGGCGTCCCGCAACGCCGCTACGAAGAGACGGGCATTGCCGTTGGCATCCATCTTGGCCTGCATCGACAGGGGCATCCTGTGCCAGCTCTCCAAGGCCGCAATGTAATGTGAGAACATACCGTTAACGATGCAATAGTGGGTAACTAGGCCGTGTCCGTCTAACGCCAGCACGCCGAACTGGCCGCCGTGATATCGGATGGCTGCGACCCGCTGGACCTGCGCGTCACCGTCGATCCGCACGTCGAAAAGCAGGCTGCCGCGGCTCCTGGTGGCTATCTCGGCGGCTTTTTCAGCGAAGCTCAACGAGAGCGAGCGGACGCTTTCGACTGCCATCTGTAAAACCATCAAGTTCAGTTCATCCACTGCCATAAGGTACCTGTGCGCAAGACATGGGTGATTGCAATCGACCACACCGCTTGTTCACAGATGTCGGCTCACGACCGGTTATTCAGGGTTCGCCGGTCATCCATCGAGGGCGCGCTCATCAAAATGATCCTGAAGTGGAATGCGCTGCATCTACGAAACGCGAGGAGCAGGCCAGCCAAAGCTGTCGCGACAAGACCTCATAATCCATCCCGATATCTGGATTTCGGCATCGCTGAACATCCCTGGTAAGTGAGCTGTTTGCGGCAAGCCCATCTCGGCTTTCTACCCCGAAACCGTTGCAATGGCGTCGCTCGGCGCTCGGGACCGCCAGGCTCTGCTCGTCGAGAACTTTGTCCCCGAGAAGCGTTCGACTTTGAGCATTCCGCTGAAGGGTGACGTCTCGCCAGTCCGTGTCCTTGCAGCTCACCGCGAGGGCTTTTTGCGCATCGCACGCAAGCGCACGAACTGGTCTCCGTTCACTTCACAAAATGGTTTTCCTGAAGTACTGGAGCGCAGAGAAATCTCCGGTCGCAGCCTACCCGGTTAAAACAAGGACCCAACGATGAAGACTCTCGTCGTCTGCTCCGGCGGATTGGATTCCGTTACTCTTGCCCACAAGGTGGCAGCGGAGCACCAGCTTACCGGCCTGCTATCGTTCGATTACGGCCAACGGCATAGGAAGGAATTGGGCTTCGCCACCCTCTGCGCGGAGCGCCTGAGTGTCCCGCAGCGAATCATCGATATCCACGAGATCGGCGGCGGCCTTTCCGGCTCCGCGCTGACCGACAATGTGGACGTGCCCGACGGGCACTATGCCGAAGACACTATGAAGATAACGGTGGTGCCCAACCGGAACGCCATCATGTTGGCCATTGCCTTCGGCCTCGCCGCAGCGCAAGACGCTGACGCAGTGGCGACGGCCGTGCATGGTGGGGATCACGTTGTCTATCCCGATTGCCGTCCGGCCTTCATCGACGCTTTCCAGATGATGCAGGACCACGCGCTCGACGGCTACGCGCAGATTCGCCTTTATGCACCCTATGTGAACCTGACGAAGGCGGACATTGTTACGGATGGAGCCACATACGGCACGCCGTTTGCGCAGACCTGGTCCTGTTACAAGGGCGCCGAGCGTCATTGCGGGAGGTGCGGGACCTGCGTCGAGCGGCGTGAGGCGTTTCACATCGCTGGGCACCCGGACCCAACCGAGTATGAGGACTCCGACTTCTGGCTCGGAGCGCTGCGAAGGACCACCGCGTAATGTTCCGCATCACCAAGGAATTCCACTTCTCAGCCTCGCATCAGCTCACCTCATTGCCACCCGATCACCAATGCGCGCGCTTGCACGGACATAACTACATCGTCGAAGTGGAGCTTTCAGCGGATGGACTGGACGATCACGGCTTCGTGCGCGACTACCACGACTTGGCGCCATTCAAACGCTACATCGACGAGAGCTTCGACCACCGGCATCTCAACGACGTGCTGGGACACGAGCAAGTCACGGCGGAATATCTGGCCAGACATTTCTACGACTGGTGCAAGGCACGCCTGAGCGAAACCGCGGCCGTGCGGGTGAGCGAAACGCCGAAAACCTGGGCGGAATACCGGCCATGACGAATACTCATCCCGCAATCCGCGTTAGCGAGATTTTCGGGCCGACGATCCAGGGCGAGGGCGTGCTCATAGGTTTGCCGACGATCTTCGTCAGAACCGGCGGGTGTGACTATCGCTGTTCCTGGTGCGACAGCCTCCATGCTGTGGACAATCAATTCCGCCATGAATGGGAGATGATGTCCGTTGGCGCGGTGTGGAAAAATGTGCTTGCCCTTTCCGGTGGCCGCCCGCTGATGGTGTCGCTATCAGGCGGCAATCCGGCCATCCAGCCGCTCGGCGCGCTCATCGACCGGGGCCATGGTGACGGTTACCGTTTTGCGCTGGAAACCCAAGGGTCGCTTGCCAGGGACTGGTTTGCGCAGCTTGACGTGCTGATCCTCAGCCCAAAGCCGCCGTCAAGCCAAATGACGACAGATTGGGCCGCTGTCGAGGCGTGCCTCCAGGCGGCACAAGGCAAGCCCCAAGTCGTGCTCAAGCTCATTGTTTTCGACGAAAGGGACTACACCTACGCGAAAGACGCCGCTGCGCAATTTCCGCAACTTCCGATCTATCTGCAGCCCGGCAATCACACGCCGCCACACCCCACAAATGATGACGCGCCTGTCGACCTTGACGGAATATTGAAGCGCATGGAGTGGCTGGTTGACAGCGTGACCCGCGACAGATGGTTCGAGGCCCGCGTGCTACCGCAGCTGCACGTTGTGCTCTGGGGTAACAAGAGAGCCGTCTAGCCCAGGCCCTTTCCACTGGAACTGCGCCGGCAGAATTCGGGTGAACGGGTGGTTCAGGTCGAAGGGAGCTGTCGCCGACAACCATGATCCGACAGGCAGGGCTCGAGCGGACGATATCGTCGCTGCGCCAAGACGCGTCTGGTCCGCTCAGAATCTTGTCTCGATAGACGGTCGCCGATCAACAAACGTACCGCGGTCCATGATCGACTGAGAGGCATGACCATTCCTCTGAGTGCTCAGACTGCCGCCGAGTGCCTGGCCGTTCCAGCTTCGAAATATTTGTCGAACCTGGCCGCGATGCTTCGGACGAAAGGGCGACTTTCAGCCGGCACAACGAATCTGTCGCCATCAAGTTCAAGCAATCGAACCGGATCGTGGAGGGCCATGGAACTTGACTGAAGGAGGAGCCTCTGGCCGGCCTCGCCGAAGCGTTCCACCAGATCGATGGCCGAGAAGGCGAAGTCGCACATCAAACGTTCGATGATCCAGCCGCGAACGCGGTCGTCGTTGGAAAGTGCGATACCCCGAACAGCGGCCAGCCCGCCGTCATCCACCGTGCATCGATATTCGCTGGTCGAAAGCATGTTCTGCGCATAGCCCTGCCGAAACTGGCTGATGGACGATGGGCCTAACCCAATCAAGGTTTCGCAACAATCGTCGGTGTAACCCTGAAAGTTCCGGTGCAGTGTTCCGGCGCGGGCGGCAAGGGCCAGGGCATCGCCGGGTTTGGCGAAATGGTCGAGGCCGATTGCTTCGTACCCTTGGTCCACGATCGCCCGCGCCGCCAGTTGCGATTGAGCAAATCTCTCCGCGGGACCGGGCAGCCATGCCTCGTCGATCATCGTCTGGTGTTTCTTGAACCACGGCACATGGGCGTAGCCAAAAAGCGCTATCCTGTCCGGCTCCAGGGTCAGTGCCTGCGCGACCGTTGAGGAAACGCTCGCCCTGGTTTGGTGCGGCAGGCCGTAGAGCAGGTCTAGATTGACGGATTCGACGCCGCGCGAACGAACACCGTCGACTACCGCTTTGGTCTGCAAAAAGCTCTGCTCGCGGTTGATTGCCTTCTGAACCTTCGGATCGAAGTCCTGGACGCCGAGGCTCGCACGGGTCATGCCGATTTCGGCAAGCGCATCGAGGCGGGCATCGTCCATATCGTTGGGTTCGATTTCAACGCTGATCGTGGCGCCGGGAAGAAAGCCGAAGCTGTTGCGCAGGGCGGTTCCCAGCGCCACCATATCTTCGGGTTTGAGCATGGTCGGCGAACCGCCACCGAAATGGACGGCACGGACGCGACCCTTGCCTGCGACAAGACTGGCGACGGTGGCGATCTCGGCATGCAGTGAGCGCAGATATGTGGTCACCGGTTCGTAATGGCGTGTCTGCTTGGTATGGCAGGCACAGAACCAGCAAAGCTTGTCGCAGTAAGGGATGTGCAGATAGAGCGAGATCTCGTCACCACCGCCGAGCGCTTGCAGCCAGCCACGACAAACGGCAGCATCAACGCCTGGATTGAAATGCGGCGCGGTCGGGTAGCTCGTGTAGCGCGGGACTTTCTCGCCAAATCTGGCAACTAGCTTTTGTCGCATGTCGTGGTCCACCGTGTTTGCGTCGCCCGAACTGTGGATGCTTGGATGAGCCTAAGCCCTGATTTCGATCAACCTTCAGCACGGACAAACTGCCGCAAGGATTTTTCTACCGTGGATGCTATCCTGCCCGCACGGACCGGTAGAGCGATCGAATGACATTACGGCAGGATATTCACAGTTCCGGCATCCCCGTTCTTTGCCTGTCTTGCGAGGCACGGCGCCGCGGTGTCTGTGGCGCGCTAGAGCCAGACCATTTGGCTCAGCTCGCCAAGACGTCGTCGCGGCACAATATCGAGCCGGGGGTCGAACTGATCGGCGACGCCGAGGCGGTCGACTGTTATTCGAACGTGCTTTCAGGCGTGGTGAAGCTCACGAAGAGCCTGTCAGATGGACGCCAACAGATTGTCGGCCTGCAGTTCGCCCCGGATTTTCTGGGTCGGCCCTTCAAGATGAAAAGTGCGATCAATGCGGAAGCGGCAACAGCTGTCTCGCTATGCTCGTTTCCCAGAGCGGCCATCGAACGGATGATGAAGCAGTCACCCGAATTTGTGCATCGCCTGCTCAAGCAGGCGCTGAACGAACTTGACGAGGCACGCGAATGGATGGTGACTCTGGGGCGCAAGACCGCACCAGAAAAGGTGGCGAGCTTTCTCCTCATGATTGCCCGGAACATCCACTCCAATGTTGACCCGACGGCTAGCTCGACGTGCTTCGAGCTGCCGATGACGCGTGCCGACATTTCTGATTTCCTTGGAATCACAAACGAGACCGTGAGCCGTCAGCTGACCAGCCTGAGAATGGACGGCGTGATTCGGATCGAGAACAACCGCCGCGTCACCGTGGACAGCATGAGCCGGCTGGAACGGCGCTGCGGCGGCCGAGGCGCTACAGCCGTTTGAATGACGCAGAAGCTGCATGGCCCCCGTCACTTACTTCATTCGGGGCAGGGCATGCTCGCGTTGGGCTCAGAAGAAGTCGCGTAGCGACAGCCCGTTCTCCATCCGATCGTATGCGCCAGTTGCCTTTCGGCTCGTCGGCGAAGCATCCACACTTGGCCGAAGTCAATACGCCTCATCCGCAGGGGAAAATCGCCGTCTCCCCAAGCCATGAATGTCACGACGGCAGCGTAACGCTGGCGCTGGCCGTTCCAATGCATTGAACGCGGGGTTCGGTAAGGCGTCGACCTGCTTTCTAGCGTCGCAGAAGGTGCGCTCCCCCACACGCCCGCGGTCGCCTCCGCACCCGGGGCCCGACCGGGACGCCAGGCCCCATCCATAAACGGGCGGCCGGTGGTGCGCTTCCACATTCGATCGTCGCAGTCTGATCGCACCGAACTCGATGCTGCTCGAGCAAAATGGTGCGGCTCTGACATGGATCAGGGCGAGCAGGCGACGGCTGCGCAATAAGGCACCGCGGTTTGGCATCCGCCGGAATTGGAAATCGGGGTTTGCGATGAAATTCGGCAAAGAAATCGTGCTTCTAAGCCTGTTCGCATTCGCGGCTTTGGTGGCGGCTGGCACTGGGGTGGATGAACCCTTTCGCCAGCACATGTGGGTCTTGTTCTTCGCCTTGGCTGGCTTCACTGCGATCCTACTGCGTAACACTGAGTTCAAGCCTGCCGCTCCGATCGACCCGTCCGCTTACATGGACGGGCCAATCCGCTATGGCGCAATCGCCACCATGTTCTGGGGTGTCATCGGCATGCTTGTCGGCGTGGCCATCGCGCTGCAGCTTGCCTATCCCGATCTCAACATCCAGCCCTGGTTCAACTTCGGCCGCTTGCGGCCTCTGCACACCTCGGGCGTCGTCTTTGCCTTCGGCGGCAACGCGCTGCTTTGCACGTCTCTCTATGTCGTCCAACGCACATGCCGCGCTCGGCTGTTCGGTGGCGATCTCGCCTGGTTCGTGTTCTGGGGCTACCAGCTCTTCATTGTCATGGCCGCGACCGGTTATCTGCTCGGCATCACCGAGAGCCGCGAATATGCGGAACCCGAATGGTATGTCGACATCTGGCTGACCATCGTCTGGGTCGCCTACCTGATCCTGTTTCTGGGCACCATCCTGAAGCGCAAGGAACCGCACATCTACGTCGCCAACTGGTTCTACCTTTCCTTCATCGTGACCATCGCGATGCTGCATGTGATCAACAACCTCTCGATGCCGGCCTCCTTCCTCGGATCCAAGAGCTATTCCGCATTTTCCGGAGTCCAGGACGCCCTGACGCAGTGGTGGTACGGCCACAATGCGGTCGGGTTCTTCCTCACCGCCGGCTTCCTCGGCATGATGTACTATTTCGTGCCCAAGCAGGCCAACCGGCCGGTCTATTCCTACCGCCTCTCGATCGTCCATTTCTGGGCAATCATCTTCCTCTATATCTGGGCCGGGCCGCATCACCTGCACTACACCGCCCTGCCCGACTGGGCGCAGACGCTTGGCATGGTGTTCTCGATCATGCTGTGGATGCCGTCATGGGGCGGCATGATCAACGGCCTGATGACGCTGTCGGGCGCCTGGGACAAGCTGCGCACCGATCCCATCATCCGCATGATGGTGATGGCCATCGCCTTCTACGGCATGTCGACCTTCGAAGGCCCGATGATGTCGATCAAGACGGTCAACTCGCTGTCGCATTATACCGACTGGACCATTGGCCACGTCCATTCCGGCGCACTCGGCTGGGTCGGCATGATCTCGTTTGGCGCAATCTACTTCATGGTGCCGAGACTCTGGAACCGTGAACGCCTCTATTCGCTCAGGCTCGTCACCTGGCATTTCTGGCTGGCGACGCTCGGCATCGTTGTCTACGCTGCGGTGATGTGGGTGTCCGGCATCATGCAGGGCCTGATGTGGCGCGAATACGACGAACAGGGCTTCCTGGTCTACTCCTTCGCCGAAACCGTGGCAGCCATGCACCCCTACTATGTCATGCGTGCCATCGGCGGAGCCATGTACCTCTTCGGCACCCTGATCATGGCCTGGAACATCGCCATGACCATCCTCGGCTACCGGCGCGAGCAGGATCCGATGCCGCGCTCCACCCCCGCCCTCCAGCTTGCGCGATGATGAGACAGAAAATGAGGTTGATGAACAGACACGCGGTCATCGAGAAGAACGCTACACTTCTCCTCCTCGGGTCGCTGCTGGTCGTGACAATCGGCGGCATCGTCGAGATCGCGCCGCTCTTCTATCTCGATAATACGATCGAGAAGGTGGAAGGCATGCGCCCCTACTCGCCGCTCGAACTTGCCGGGCGAAACATCTATGTCCGCGAGGGCTGCTACCTCTGCCACAGCCAGATGATCAGGCCGTTCCGTGACGAGGTCGAGCGCTACGGCCACTACAGCCTGGCGGCCGAGTCGATATACGACCACCCCTTCCAGTGGGGATCGAAGCGCACCGGACCGGATCTCGCCCGCGTTGGCGACCGGTATTCCAACCTGTGGCACGTGGATCACCTGACAGATCCACGGTCCGTGGTGCCGGAATCGATCATGCCGAGCTATGCCTTCCTGAAGGACAAGCCGATCGCGGTGAAGGACTTCTCGACGCATCTGGTCGCCAACAGGCGCGTCGGCGTCCCTTACTCCGACGACATGATCGCCAACGCCAATGCCGATTTGATGGCGCAGGCTGATCCCAACGCCGACACATCCGGCCTCGAGGCCCGCTACCCCAAGGCCAAGATCGGCGACTTCGACGGCAACCCGCAGCAAGTCACCGAAATGGACGCGCTGGTTTCTTATCTCCAGATGCTGGGCACGCTGGTCGATTTCAAGAACTACGATGAGACCGCCGGCTACCGCTGAGGACAATGGCCATGACGTACAATTTCATGCGGGAGTTTGCCGACAGCTGGGGCCTACTTGCCATGGCTCTTTTCTTCATCGGATCCGTTGCCTTTGCAGTTCGTCCCGGAAGCCGCAGGCAAGCCGGCGAAGCAGCTCAAATTCCTCTGAAGGAGGACTGATCATGAGCAGCGATCACATCGACGAGGTTTCCGGCATCTCAACCACCGGTCATGAGTGGGACGGCATCCGGGAGCTCAACAACCCGCTTCCGCGCTGGTGGATCTGGACGTTCTACATCACCATAGTCTGGGCGATCGGCTACACCATCGCCTATCCGGCATGGCCTCTGCTGCACACGGCAACCAAGGGGGTGCTCGGCTACTCCAGCCGCAACGATGTCGGGAACGAGTTGTCCAAGGCTGAAGCAGCCAAGGGCAAATATGTCGCCGCGATAGAAGCGAAAAGTGTTTCGGAGATCGCGGCGGACGACACGCTGCGCGAATTCGCCGTCGCCGCCGGCGGTGCCGCGTTCAAGCTCAATTGCGTCCAGTGCCATGGCTCCGGCGCCCAGGGCTCCAAGGGCTTCCCCAACCTCAACGACGACGACTGGCTGTGGGGCGGCAAGGCGGACCAGATCCAGCAGACGGTTACACATGGCATTCGCTTCGCCTCCGATCCGGATACGCGCCTGTCCGAAATGCCGGCCTTTGGCGACATCATCACTGCCGATCAGATCAAACAGGTCAGCGCCTATATTGCCAGCCTGTCCCAAACCGTCAGCGATCAGGTGTTGGTGGCGCCCGGCGCCAAGGTCTTTGCCGAAAACTGCGTGGCCTGTCATGGCAACAATGCAAAGGGCAACAAGGAACTCGGCGCTCCTGATCTGACCGACGCCATCTGGCTCTACGGATCGGGCGAAGCCGCCATCGCCGCCCAGGTAACCGCACCGAAACAGGGCGTGATGCCGGCTTGGGGCGCGCGCCTCGGCGAGATCAAGGTCAAGGAACTGGCGGTCTACATCCATTCGCTTGGCGGCGGAGAATAGGAAAGCAGCCTATTCTCGTCCTCCCCCTCCCGCCAAGCGACGAGGCCCGGCGCAAGCCGGGCCTCGGCATCATCCAGAACCGATGAGTCGGCTTCCGGCGAAATCGTCGCTGGTGACTGGAGCTTCTCGTGCTCGATAACACGCAAATAGAACGGATCGAACCCACGACGGTCAACTCCGCCAAGGTGCGCCAGCCAATGTATGCCGCGCGCAGGAAGATCTTCCCGAAGCGGGCCTCGGGCAGCTTTCGCCGATTCAAATGGATCGTGATGGCGATCACGCTCGGCATCTACTATCTGACGCCGTGGCTGCGCTGGGACCGCGGTCCGTTTGCCCCCGACCAGGCGGTGCTGCTTGATGTCGCCAACCGGCGCTTCTATTTCTTCTTCATCGAGATATGGCCCCAGGAATTCTACTATGTCGCCGGCCTTCTGGTCATGGCCGGCGTCGGTCTTTTCCTGATCACGTCGACTGTTGGCCGTGCCTGGTGTGGCTACACATGCCCACAGACCGTATGGGTCGATCTGTTCCTGGTCCTCGAGCGCGCGATCGAGGGCGACCGCAACGCACGCATCAAGCTCGATGCCGGTCCCTGGACCACTCGTAAGCTTGTGCTGCGGGCATCAAAACACGTCATCTGGCTGGTCATAGCCGCAGCGACTGGTGGCGCATGGATCTTCTATTTCGCCGATGCGCCGACGCTGCTCGGCGAACTCTTCACCGGCACGGCAGCGCCTGTCGCTTACATCACCGTCGCGGTTCTGACGGCGACGACCTACACGTTTGGCGGGCTGATGCGCGAACAGGTCTGCACCTATATGTGCCCTTGGCCGCGCATCCAGGCAGCCATGCTCGACGAGAGCTCGCTCACCGTCACCTACAATGACTGGCGCGGCGAACCGCGCACCCGTCACGCCAAGAAGGTTCTTGCCGCAGGGCATCCCGTCGGCGATTGCGTCGACTGCAATGCCTGTGTCGCCGTCTGTCCGATGGGGATCGACATACGCGACGGTCAGCAACTCGAATGCATCACCTGCGCGCTCTGCATCGATGCCTGTGACGGCGTCATGGACAAGCTCGGCAAAGCGCGAGGACTGATCTCCTACGCGACGCTCTCCGACTACAACGCCAACATGATCCTGGCCACCGCAGGCGGCGCCAGCTCGGTCGATCCGTCGCTGGTCAGGACGGATGACGGCCTGTTTTCGGACAGGGTGGCGCATTTCCATATCCGCAAGATCTTTCGGCCACGCACCTATGTCTACATGGCGATGTGGTCGCTGATCGGACTGGGCCTGCTCTTTTCGCTGCTGACGCGCGACCGGCTCGAAATCAACGTCTTGCACGACCGCAACCCGCAATTCGTGACGCTGTCGGACGGCTCAATCCGCAATGGCTACACCGTCAAGCTTTTGAATATGATCCCCGAGCCAAGAACGATCGTCGTCACCGTTGGAGGCTTGGCGGGCGCAGAAATGAGCATCGTTGGCGTCGACTTGCCGGCCGCCCGCTCCTTCGCGGTCCAGGTTGAGCCGGACCGGCTGAAGATGCTGAAAATTTTCGTGCGCGTGCCTGTCGATCAGATCCACGGCGAAGCGCAGACCTTCACACTCCATGTCGAGGACAAAGCGAGTTTCGAGTCGAACGAATACACCGCCACCTTCAACGCACCGGAGACCGCCAGATGAACGCCACCACCCGAAAACCCGGCGAATTCACCGGCAGGCACATGTTGGCCATCATCCTTGCGTTTTTCGGTGTGGTCATCGCGGTCAATCTGACGATGGCGACGCTTGCCAACACAAGCTGGACCGGCCTTGTCGTCGAAAACACCTATGTGGCCAGCCAGCAGTTCAACAAGAAGGCCGAGGAAGGCCGTGCGCAGGCAGCGCTTGGCTGGACCGGCCAGTTGACCATCGCATGGGACGAAGTCCGCTATGGCATCATCGACGCCGCGGGCAAACCGGTTTCCCTGCATGGCGTGAAGGTGCTGTTTCGCCATCCGGCTTCCGAGAAAGAGGATGAGTCCGTCACGCTCGCCCTCGTCTCTGGCCAGGAGTTTGCAGCACAACACGTGCCAAGGGATGGTGTCTGGATCATCGAAATCGACGCCGATGCCGGCCTGGCAAGACCTTATCGCGACGTGCGCAGGGTCATGATTTCCAATGGAGCGCTAAAATGAGCTGCTGTGCACCGGGCGCGGAAGTCGCGCTGGATCTTGTCAGCGCCACTTCAGTTCTGCCGTCCAGCCAGGAGGTCAGGCTGGCCAGCCGATCGCTTGGCGACGACCTTCATCAGACCGACCTTTCGGTGCCGACCGTTCATTGCGGCGCCTGCATCCAGACGATCGAGACGGCCTTGGGAAAACTCGGTCACGTCGAGGCAGCTCGCGTGAACCTGTCAACCAAGCGGGTCTCAGTCCGCTGGCGCGGCGACGAGGCTCCACCATTGGTCGCTGTGCTCGGCCGGCTCGGCTATCAGGCGCATTTGTTCGAAACCGTGATTGATGCAAAGGACAAGATGCTTTCGAAGCTTATCCGCGCCGTCGCTGTTGCCGGCTTTGCTGCGGGCAACATCATGCTGCTCTCGGTGTCGGTCTGGTCCGGCGCCGAGGGCGCCACCCGCGACCTGTTCCACTGGGTCTCGGCCCTGATCGCCATTCCTGCGCTGGCCTTCGCCGGCGGCATCTTCTTCAAGTCGGCGTGGAATGCGCTGCGCCACGGCCGCATGAACATGGACGTGCCGATCGCCGTCGGCGTGTCGCTGGCCTACGCCATGAGCCTCTATGAGACGATCACCCACGGCGACCACGCCTATTTCGACGCGTCGGTATCGCTGCTGTTCTTCCTCCTGATCGGTCGCACGCTCGATCACGTGATGCGGGAACGCGCCCGCACCACTGTGAAGAGCCTGTCACAATTGGCCGCGCGCGGCGCCATGGTGCTGCGCGGCGATGGCGCTCGGGACTATCTGCCGGTGGCCGAGATCGAACCGGGCATGCTGTTGTTGATCGCCGCCGGCGAAAGAATCCCTGTCGATGGCAAAATTGTGCGCGGGACATCGGACGTCGACTGCTCCCTGGTCTCCGGCGAGAGCACGCCCAGTAGCGTGGCGCCGGAAGACACCGTGCAGGCCGGCGTCCTCAACCTCACCGGTCCGCTGACGATTGAGGCGACAGCGGCCGCCAAGGATTCGTTCCTGGCGGAAATGGTTCGGTTGATGGAGGCCGCCGAAGGTGGTCGCGCCCGGTATCGCCGTATCGCCGACCGCGTGTCGGCACTCTACGCGCCCGTGGTTCATCTCACCGCCTTGGCAACCTTCCTGGGCTGGATGGCGGTGACTGGCGACTGGCACCGGGCGATGACGATCGCAATCGCTGTTCTCATCATCACATGCCCGTGCGCGCTTGGCCTCGCCGTTCCAATCGTTCAGGTGGTGGCCGCGCGGCGCCTGTTCGAAAACGGCATCATGGTCAAGGACGGCTCGGCCATGGAGCGCCTGGCGACGATCGATACAGCCGTGTTCGACAAGACCGGGACGCTCACGCTTGGGAAGCCACGGCTCGTCAACGCAGCTTCGATTGATCCCGCCATGCTGGCAATCGCTGCCGACTTGGCCGCGCATTCGCGTCATCCATATTCAAAGGCCATTGCCAGCTTTTCCGTCAGCAGCAGCCAGCACAAATTCGGCGCGGTGACCGAGCACCCGGGTTTCGGGATCGAAGCCACAGCCGCCGGTAGCATCTGGCGGCTGGGTAGACGCGGATGGGCTGGCTGGAAGGCTCGAACCGGCGGCGAAGGCAAACATGGCTACGGCGGAACAGTCCTGACGAAAAACGGCATGATTGTCGCATCCTTCGTTTTCGAGGATGCGCTGCGCCTCGACACCAGGGCAGCGATCGATCAACTGCGCAACGCTGGTATGTGCGTGGAAATGCTGTCGGGCGATACCGCGAAAGGCTGCGCCGAGGTTGCGGACGTGCTTGGTGTCGACGACTTCGTTCCCTGCCTGCTGCCGTCCGGCAAGGTTGAACGCATCGAGAGCCTGGCGAGAGACGGGCACAAGGTTCTGATGGTTGGCGACGGGCTCAACGACACGCCGGCGCTGAGCGCTGCGCATGTCTCGATCGCACCCGCCACCGCCGCCGACATTGGCCGCAATGCAGCCGACTTCGTTTTTCTGCGCGAAAGCCTCTTGGCGATCCCGCTGGCGCTGGACGTGTCGGGCAAGGCGGGAAGTCTGATCCGACAGAACATAACAATTGCTATCGTTTACAATGCTGTGGCCGTGCCGGTCGCCATTCTGGGTCATGTTACGCCTCTCATCGCGGCGGTCGCGATGTCTGCCTCGTCATTGCTTGTGATTGGAAATGCGATGCGTCTGCAAGGCTTCGCAACGGGTGCGTCGTCCGAAACTGCGCGGCAGGACAGGCCCGCGCGGGCCGGCGCCTTGGCCCGATCCTCATGACGACGCTCGCCTATCTCATTCCGGTGGCGCTGTTCCTTGGCGCACTCGGCCTGTCCGGCTTCCTGTGGGCGTTGAGAAGCGGCCAATACGACGATCTCGATGGCGCGGCGGAGCGCATTCTCATCGACAGTGACGACGGCGCGGAGAATGCCACTCGTTCCAAGTGACTCAGATCAACGCGCCGCGGGTCGGGATGTCCTATCGTCGTCCGACGAAAGATCAGGAGGGTGAGGATGCAAGCCGAATCCATAATGACAAAGCCAGTCATCACGACGGATGCGAACGCGACGATCGCCGAAGCGGTCGAGCTCATGCTTTCAAACAAGGTCAGCTGCCTGCCGGTAGCAGACAGCGACGGCACCCTGATTGGCATTGTAAGCAAAAGCGACTTCTTGCGCCGAGAAGAACTTGGGACCCAGCGTGTGCGTCCGCGCTGGCTGGAGTTTGATCTTGGCCCGGGCACAGTCGCCGAAGACTATGCGCGCTCGAACGGACGGATCATCCATCAGGTGATGACCACACCCGTCATCTCGGCGCCTCCTGGCGCCTCGATTGCAGATATTGTCGACCTGATGATGCAACATCGCATCAACAATGTTCCGATTGTCGATCGGGAAAGGGTCGTCGGCATCATCACGCGAACTGATTTGCTGCTTGTCCTGATCCGCGCCATGCCGAAACAGGGCACCAGGCCACCCGATGACGACCTGATCCGCAAGGCCGTACTTGCCGAACTGCACGGACAATCGTGGAGCGGTGGTGACTTGATTGATGTTAGGGTCAGCGACGGCCTCGTCGAACTGACGGGGGCGATTGTCGACGAGCGTCAACGGAAAGCCGCGATCGTTGCGGCTGAGAAGGTTGCCGGCGTCGGGCAAGTCAAGGACGGCCTCCTCCTCAGAACGGATCCGTTCGTTGACGGTTTCATAGCTGCGAAAAAAGCGGGGACGCGGAGCAGAGTCCCTTTGGTTCTGCTCCCTTCCCACATCACTTGGACATGAGGCCGTCGGCGAGTTCCTTCGGCGTCTAGCGCCCGTCATGGGCGGAGAGCACGCTGTCGGCAGCAAGACGCCCGTCCTGACGGAATGCGATGGCCGCTGCCTGTTTTGGTGGGGCTTGGACCGGCGCTTCCTGTGGATCTGAAGAGCGGCCAATACGAAGATCTCGACGGCTCCGCCCAGCGGATCCTTATCGATCGGGAAGAGCCGCGAGGCTGAACCGGTTGGCGGCCCCCAACGACTGGGCGGATGCTGGTCGTCAGTCGACCGAGTCTGCTGGATTGCCTCGTCATGATGATATCGGCGCGCGTGCGAAGAACGGATCAGCCACAATACGTTGCCGAACCTTTGGCCAGGAGGGGCACGCGATTGGGAAGCCGACCATTCAGAATGCCTAGACATGCAAACGTTTTCACGGCAATCGACCACTCGACCGTGAACCCGCCGTTGCCGGGTTATCGAGCCTGGTTGATCCAGATCAGCGTTATCTCTTCGTCGGCGTGGTTTCATTGACCAGGCTTCCAACGGAGAACGCATGTCTATCGACGATGGGGAGATGGCGGCAAACCGTGGGTGATTGCGATGCTTCAAGAGCGCTTCGTATCGCAGATAGACGCTATGGCGGCACGCTGATGGCCGGCTCTGTCGACACATTCGACATCATTGTCGTCGGAGCTGGGCCGGTCGGACTTGCCTTCGCAGCATCGCTCGCCCGGAGCCGACTCAAGGTGGCAGTGGTTGAACGGCAGTCGCTCGACAGCCTGGCGAATCCGGCTTTCGACGGTCGCGAGATCGCGCTGACCCACGCATCAGTGAGAATCCTTCGCGAGCTCGGCGCCTGGGATGCCATCCCCGCATCGGACAAATCACCGCTTCATGGCGCGCGCGTGCTCAACGGATCGAGCCCTTTCGCCCTGTGCTTCGATACTCGCAGCGGATCTGGGGAACCACTCGGATTTCTGGTCCCAAATTGTCGGATCCGCGATGCCCTGTTCAAAATTGTCTACTTCCAGGATCATGCCCGGCTGCTGTGCGGCAACTCGGTCGTGAATGCAACAACCAGCGACGACGAGGCGGTCATAACGCTTTCTGATGGCAGGCAATTGGCCGCTCGGCTGCTCGTAGCAGCGGATTCGCGTTTGTCCGCGATGCGCGACCTGCTCGGCATTGGCGCCAACATCCATCCGCTTGGCCACTCCATGCTGATTTGCCGAGTGAAGCACGAGCGCTTCCATCACCAGATCGCGGTCGAATGGTTCGACCACCATCAGACCATAGCGATGTTGCCGCTCATGGAAGGCGTGTCGTCGCTGCTTCTGACTTTGCGCTCAATCGAGGCCGATAGACTGTCTGTTCTCGATGACGAATTGTTCCTCATGGAATTGATGAACCGGTGTCGAGGACGCCTCGGGCACATGACCCTGGCAAGCACCCGCCATGCCTATCCGCTGGTCACGACCTGGGCGCACAAGTTCTCGGCACCGAGTGCGGCACTGATAGGAGACGCTGCCATCGGCATGCACCCGGTGACCGCGCATGGCTTCAACATCGGCCTCAGCGGCCAGAAGCAACTCGCTCATAAAATACTGACAGCATGTCGCGCCCGCCGCGACATTGCCGATCCCGACATGCTCGGCAGATACGAAAACCGGCTGCGGCTGTCGGCGGCGCCGCTCTATCATGCCACCAACATGCTTGTCGGTCTTTACTCAAGCGAGCACCCGGCGGCACGGCTTGCAAGACATGCTGGGCTCCGCTTTGCCCAACATCTTCCCTTTGTCCGCCATGGCATTTCGGCCATGCTCAGGCGGTGAATCGCACAGAGCGCTACCTCTGGAGCGCTGTCTCGGCGCGGCTTCTTTGTCTTGCTGGCTCGCGGCGTCGCGGGCAAGGCTGCTTCCTGGTGACGTTGCCGATCATGGCATGATTCGGATCAAGGCACGCGCGCGGGCGAAACCTTGATGATTCGGCAATGCTAAGCCAAAGGTGTGACCCGAAGCATGGTGAGCGCACTGGTTACCCTCGCTGGGTAGTTAACCCGTCCTTCAGTGGGCTTGCATAGGTTTGGTCCTCGCGAACAATGACGGAAGCAAGCTGGTCCATTCATGGCACCCCTAAAGAAAGAAGAATCGCTGGAGGCCAAAATCCGTCAGGATCAGCTTGCTGACCTGAGGGCCGGGCTCTTCGTGTCGATGCCGATAAGCGCGATCCTGTCAGGCCTGATTTGCGGGGTGCAGGCCCTTTCTGGCGGCGGCTTCGCCGCTGCAAGCTGGTTCCTGGTCGTCAATGCGCTAAATGCCGCCCGGCTTGCACTCGCCCGTTTTCAGCTAAAGGAAACGGGGCGCCATCAGGATTTGCTTGGCGTTTTGCCGCGCCTTCGCATGTTTGGCGTCCTTGCCCTTCTGGCAGGGTTTGCCTGGTCCTTCCCGGCCGTGCTGACTGTTGGATACACAACACCTCAAGCACCGATGCATCTGGTCATACTGGCGGGCATTTCAGCTGGTGCGGTTACATATGGCAGTTCGTATGCCGCGGCGGCGACCAGCTTCATCACACCTCCACTCCTCATCACGGTGGCGTGCCTTTTGGCGAAAGGCAATTTTGAACGCTACATTCTGGCTTTCACCGTTCTGCTCTTCATGGGCGGCTTGGTCCGAGCTTCGTTTGTTGGGCAGGCGCGCTTCCGCGAAGCAAGCCGCCTGAGACATGAGGCAGAGCGACTTGCGTCGGAAATGGAGCGCAACTCCAGGGAGGACCATTTGACCGCCCTTCTCAACAGGCGGGGCCTTGAACACGCCATCGGTCGGTTCAAGACCGCGGATGGCCCCTTCGTGGCAATGCTGATTGATCTGGACGGCTTTAAATCTGTCAACGACACCTACGGTCACAGGACCGGTGATGAACTGCTTGTCATGATCGCCCGCCGCATAGAGCAGGAAGCACCGGACGGCTCAACGCTAGCTCGTATCGGCGGCGATGAATTCGTGCTGGTTTTTCCCTCAACGAGAGCTTCGCTTTCTGCCAGTGATCTCGCCTCCAATATCATAGCCAAAATTGCTCGCCCCTATATCGGGGTCGCGTCCGTGCGCGTCGGGGCATCGATAGGGATATACTTGGCGCAGACGTCGAGCCTGACTGAAATGCTGTTGCGGGCCGATATCGCCCTTTATACGGCCAAGCGCCATGGCAGGAACGAATTTTGCCTGTTCGATGCCGAACTCGACCGGGAACTCCAACGCCGCCAGTCCATGGAACGGGACCTTCATTCGGCGATAAAGACGGGAAGATTGCAACCTTGGTTCCAGCCGATCGTGAAACTCGACACCGAGGCCGTGGTCGGTTTTGAAGCCTTGCTGAGATGGTCCCATCCGACACATGGTGCCATCTCTCCACCCGAAATCATCACAGCCGCACGCGAAACCGGAATGCTTCAGCTGCTGACGCAAACCGTATTCGCCGACTGTTGTGCTTTTATCGACGGCTTGGTGAAAGCTGACTGTCGTAACATTCGTGTGGCGATGAATGTTTCCCCGCGCGAACTGGAAGCCGGCGATATCGACGACATGGTTCTGGATGGTCTGGCCGCAAGAGGCCTGCCTGCGACGATGTTCGAAATCGAGATTACCGAAGAATCGCCGGTGGATCCGGACAGAGTGGATGAAAAGCTCGGACGGCTTTCGCATGCCGGTATTTCCATCGCGCTCGACGACTTCGGCACCGGCTTTTCTACCTTGGCATCTCTCAAGGACCGTCGGATACGCAAGGTGAAAATAGACCAAGGCTTCATTCGCGGCTTGGCCAAGTCCCGAGAGGACCGACTGCTTGTCAAATCCGTCATCGAACTCGGTGACATGCTCGGGATCGAGGTCATGGCCGAGGGCGTCGAAACAGAGGCGGATCGGCAAACCCTGCACAAGCTTGGTTGCCGAACCGCTCAAGGCTTCCTCTTCTCCAAGGCTGTGCCTTTGATGCAAGCACTGGAAATGGCAGTCAAACAGTACGCGAACCAGTTGTGACCGCTCCCGCAGCGCCCGCTGTCGCGGCCGTGCGCTGCCGAATTTGGCTACAGAGACTTGCCTACTCGAAACACGTGGCATTGGGCGCTGTGCATCAGCCGGCGAACAGTTCCTTGTAGCCGGTCGTCACCATCCAGTTCGCACGGTCGATATGGCTGCGAAGAGCTTTGCGGGCGCGGACCGGGTCAATGGACGGGTCGATGCCGAGGATGCGCTCGGCCATCTCCTTTTCGCTGGCATTCTCGGCGCAGGCATCCAGGATCCGCAGGTAGATCGTGAAATGCTCCCTGTCGTAGCTCGTGAGGTTCTCCGACCAGGGGACTTCATCGCTCAAACTTGAGCTTCGAGTCTCATCTGTTCCCATTGGTCCATTCATGCCTGCGAACCTCGCCTGTGAGCGCAGGCAGTATATCCCAAAATGGGATAATCCGAAACCGGGATTAGTCGCTGATCCGGTCTTTACCCGACCGGTTCGCCTCCATGCCCAAATCCCTTCGATCGCCCCGCCACCAGCGGTTCCTGGCCCGGCTGGTTTTGCTGCGCAAGGCCAAAGGCCTGACCCAGAAGCAGCTGGCTGACAAGCTTGGTCGTCCCCAATCCTTCGTGGCCAAGTACGAGGGCGCAGAGCGGCGTCTCGATGTCATCGAGTTTCTCGACATAACTGCGGCCCTTGACGCTGATCCGTGCGAGATTCTCTCCAGCCTCCGGTCCTAGCGGGCGCGCCGCATCTATCATGATCACGGACAGGAATATTGAGTGGGACAACGCCTCAATTTGTTGAAAGGCGAGCGCTGGTTTTCGGAGGAAGCCGCGCGCACGGCGCCGATGCCTTTTGGTTCTCGACGTAACTGCGGCGCCTGACCATGTGCGAAAAAACTTGGCGGGCGCCCGCGCGCCTGACGACGCGCACCAGGTGCTCGTGAACCGAGCCCGCTTTTCTTCGGCAAGCTCAGGCGGTCTCGGCCATTCGGCTTCGCCCCTTGGCGTGGGCAGCCCTTCGGGCTGTGACGGCCGCCGCCCTTGCGGGCGGCGCGGTTTGTCTGATGGCCTTTCCCGGCGGCGCGGGGTGGGCGGCACTCCCTTCTAGGCCCGCCGCGGCAGCCCGCAACCCTTCGCGTGCCGCTCAGGGTCCTCCTCTTCGTTCCGGTCCTTCGGATGCGGTCCGCCTACCACGGCGGGCCTTTCCGGTCGCGACTCGCCGCCCACCCCGCTTCCGGGGAAAGGCGCGGCGATTGGCGAGCGGAGGATAACACATGCGTGCAAACAGCAAGCGTACCACCAGCACAGAGGCTGGCGCAGGCAAGGGCAGGCGCCCAGGCGCAAGCCTCTATCAGGAGATCACCGACCGCATCATTGCCGAGCTGGAGCGCGGCACCGTGCCATGGGTCAAGCCATGGGGCAGCGCAAAAGCAGGCCTCGGCCTGCCGAGGAATGCGTCCACGGGGCGCACCTATTCCGGCATCAATATCCTCATCCTGTGGGGCGCCGTCATCGAGCGCAGCTATCCCAGCCAGAATTGGCTGACCTTCCGGCAGGCGCTTGCCCTGGGCGGCAATGTCAGGAAGGGCGAGCGCGGCACGACGATCGTGCATGCCGACCGCTTTGTCCCAAAGAACGAGAAGGAGCGCGCACGCCACGAGGGCGATGCACCACAGGCCGTGCCTTTTCTGAAGCGCTTTACCGTCTTCAATGTCGCGCAATGCGACAATCTTCCGGAACACCTCCATGCCCCTGCCGAGCCGCTGCCACAGTGCGAGATCGTGCCGCAGGCCGAGACGCTCATTCTCGCCAGCGGTGCGGATTTCAGGGTCGGCGGCGATCGCGCTTTCTACATGCCGTGCAGCGACCACATTCAGGTGCCGCCGCAGCCAGCGTTCCATCAGCAGATCGACTATTACCGGACCTGCTTTCACGAGCTAGGCCACTGGACCGGCCACCCGACGCGGCTTGCTCGCGACCTCTCCGGCTCGTTCGGCTCCAAGGCCTACGCGCGTGAAGAATTGGTCGCCGAAATCACTGCCGCCTTCGTCTGCAGCAATCTCGGCATCGAGCCGACCGTGCGTCACGCCGATTACATCGGCTCATGGCTGAAGGTGCTGCGCGAGGACAACCGCGCTATATTCCGTGCCGCCAGCCTAGCTTCGAAGGCCGCTGATTTCCTGTTTGGCCTTCCGGCCGATGCGGAAGGCGAGGCGCAAGAAGGGATTGCGGCATGACGATGCGCGATCCTCAACTGACCGCGACCGAGCCGACGCCGCAAAGGAGCAGACGCTCATTCCCGGCGTCCAGCCGATCACCACGCGGGCAAACCCTCCTGATGGACGCGCCGATGTGTCCGCGCCCGGCGCAAAGCTGCTCGAGGTCGGTCTCTAATGGGGAGGCGGATCAGAGGAAGGTCCGGTGAACCTTTCTCCCGCCGGACGCAAGAAGTCAACGCGACCCGTTCTGACAAGGAGTCTTTCCATGATCCTGATCACCAATCCACTGCGCGCACGACTGCTCGCCCATGACGCCGCCGGCGCCGACATCGACCATTTTCCCGTTGTGAAACTGTTTGATCCGACAGGTGCCGCGACCTCGCTTCTGAGCGAACTCGACGCCGATGGCGACACGCTGTTCGGTCTTTGCGATCTCGGCTTCGGCTTCCCCGAACTTGGCAGCGTCAGTCTGGCCGAGCTTGCATCCGTAAAAGGGCCGCTTGGCCTCGGCATAGAGCGCGACCTGCATTTCCAGGCGCGCTTTCCGATCTCCGTCCATGCCGAAGCCGCCCGCATTTTGCGGCCACGTCACCGAGGCCGAGCGACTGCTGCGGCAGGCAGCAGACGCCCTATCAAAGCCCCATTCCGAGCTTCCGCCCGACACGGCGGAACAGCAGCGCCGATAGGCGCAAAACCGTCCCGCCGCGTCGGCCTTCGGCCTCCGCGGCGGGGACAACCCGGCAGGCGGCGCTATTTCGCCGCGAAATCGCTTGCCGACGAGCGCGGTGAAGGCGATCCCTTGCCCTGCGCCATCATGGAGGACGGTGACGACGCCGATGCGCTCGAAGCTTCCTGATCGAAAACCTCGCCCGCCTCGATCCTGACGAAGTATGGCAATGGGAGACGTTTCGCGGCTTGTCAGGCAAGGCCGCACCGTTCTCGACATCGCTGTGACCTTCGGCATCGCTGATCTCAAGGTCAAACGCATTCTGGCGCTTGGCGACCTCTTGCCCAAAATCCGCGAAGCCTATCGGCGCGAGGAGATCGACACCGAGCCGGTGCGCCATCTCACCATGTCTTCCAAGGCGCAGCAGAAGGACTGGCTGGCACTCTGTGCCGATCCCGATCAATACGCGCCGCGTGGCTATCAATTGAAGCAATGGCTGTTCGGCGGCCAGTCAATTTCCACCAAGGTGGCACTGTTTGCCATCGAGGAGTATCCCGGCCTGATCACCTCGGACCTGTTCGGCGAGGACAGCTATTTCGCCGATGCCGACCTGTTCTGGCAAAAGCAGAACGAAGCGATTGCCACCAAACGCGACACCTATCTCAACGAGGGCTGGAGCGAGGTTGTGCGCTGGAACCGGGCCAGTATTTCCACGCATGGGACCACGAGAAGACCCCGAAGAAGAAGGGCGGCAAGATCGTCATCACTGTCTCGCATCGCGGCGAGGTCGAGTGTCACGAGGGCTGGCTGTCACGCAAGGAAGCCCGCCGCGCCCGCGAGGGCGGCGAGCAAGAAGAAACAGCCGCCAAGCTGCCGCGCCCCGAAGTCACCGGCCCGATGCACAACTATATCGATCTGCATCGCCATGCCGCCGTGCGCGCGGCCATGCTCGACCATCCCGCCGTGGCGCTGCGCCTCGTGGTGGCGCACGCCATCACCGGTTCGGGCCTGTGGCAGGTGCGGCCTGAGCCGCAGCGCGCAGCCAACGAGACGGTGACTGCCAGCCTTGCCGGCTGCAAGGCTGAAGCCGCATTCGGCAAAAAGCGGCGCGAGGTATTGGCCAGGCTCGGATCACCGGATGAGGATAGCTTGGTCGCCGGCGGCAATGGCGACGCCGTTGCTATCGCCGGCGTGTTCGCGCGCCTCTTGGCGCTCTGCGACGACGATGTCATGCGCGTTCTCACCCTTGTCATGGCCGAGACGCTTGCAGCCGGCAGCGCCGTCGTCGAGGCGCTCGGCAACCACCTGAACGTCGACATGGGCATATGGTGGCAACCGGACGATGCCTTCTTCGACCTCTTGCGCGACAAGGAAATCGCCAATTCGATGCTGGCCGACGTCGGCGGCAAGCTGGTCGCGGACGGCAATGTCGCCGAGAAGGTCAAGACGCAAAAGAACATCATCCGCGACTTCCTGGCGGGCGAGAATGGCCGCCCCTGGGTCGAGACCTGGCTGCCGCGCTGGATGAAATTCCCGGCCGAAAGCTACACCAGCCGCAGCGGCTCCGCACCGCCGATCAGTGGACACAAGTGCAGCCGCTGTTCGTGCGCGAATAGTCGATCAGGGCCCGAGCGGCGGTTCTCTCGATTACCGCCGCTCAGGTCGCGCGCGCCGCTACGGGCCACGCCGGCTGCCGATTGGGCGTCTTGTCGAGCCAGTGCCGCGCGCGAGAAATTCCGACGCCAGTTCGCCCCATTTCGGCAGCCCCGCACCGCGCCGGGTTGCTTGCTGAGGCGCCAAAGGCCCATGGGGCCAATTGTCCGATCCGGTTGCCGACAGAGCCCGCGCAGCCGGCGCTCTGCATTGCGGCCGGCTTCTTGTGTCACCGATCGCGCCACCTGTCTCCATTGTGTCTCGGGGACCATTCCCTGCGGCTGGCTTGTCGACCTATGGGCGGATCAGGCCCGCCCGAAACCCTCGCTGGCAGCTTTTTTCCCCGCCGCCTGCGGCGGCTTCCTCGCGCCGCTTCGCTTCAAAAAAGCTGCCCGCGCGGGTCCTCCGCTATCGCTGCGGCCGTCCCGGTTCCGGCGGTCCGGACGCGCCCATCACGGTCCGCCATCGCAGGGGAATGGTCCCTTGCGAGCACCAAGAGGAGACTGGAAATGACCGCGATCGGATACGTCACCAAACAGGAAAACGGCGGCTACAAGGGCCAGCTCAAGACGCTCAGCGTCCGCGCCGACATCGATATCGTGCCCAATCAGGCAAAGAGCGCCGACACCCATCCCGACTTCCGGGTGCTGACGCAAGGGGTCGAAGTGGGTGCGGGCTGGATCCGCACCGGCGAGACCTCCGGCAAGGACTATGTGAGCCTGTCGATTGCCGCCCCCGAGTTTGGCCCCCGCAAGCTCTACGCCAATCTCGGCCGCGCCGCCGGCCAGGATGACGACGACACTTACGCCATCATCTGGAACCCGGTCGACTAACCGGCCGATCCGGAAAGCCCCGCGCCGCCACCGGCGCGGGGTCCTCTCTCAGGACCCGTGAGGCCGCCGAAGGGGGCGGCGAAAACTCGCCCCCCACTCTTCGCCCGTCCCCAAAACGATCTCGCTCGCCGATCCTCGCCTTCGCTTGTCCGTAGCAAACGAGGATCATCATGGACGACGAAAACGAACGCGCAGCCCGCGCCAAGAAGGGCAGTCCGTTTCTCAATACCGCGCAGGCGGCCTTCTATATCGGGCTGTCCCAGCGCACGCTGGAGAAGATGCGCCTCAAAGGCGGCGGCCCGCAATTCCGCAAGCACGGCCGCTATGTCCGCTATCACATCGACGAACTCGACGATTGGTCGAAGGGGCACGCGCAGGAGACCGGGCCCGAGGACGGCGGGCACGATTCCGGCTCGGCCGGCGAGGGAGGCCGCTCATGAGCCGGCGTCCCACCATCCATCTGATCGGCAGCCATCTGCGGCGCATTCGGGCGCGCAAGACGATCGCCATGGCCACGATGGGCCTTGCCCTGATCGGCTTCGCCGCCTTCGGCAAACCATCGCCCTGGCTGGTCTGGAACGCCTCGGCGAGTGCGCCGGTCGGCCTCTATCGCGTCGCGTCCGGATCGCCGGCTCTTGGTGATCTCGTACTCGTCCGCCCGCCAAAACCGGTCGTCTATCTGGCCGCCGAACGCTTCTATCTGCCCAGCAACGTGCCGCTGGTCAAGCACCTTGCCGCGCTGGCTGGCGAGCATGTCTGCGCCTTCGGCGACGCCATCATCATCGGCGGCGAGATTGTCGCGCGCCGGCTTGCAACCGACACGCAGCACCGTCCGCTGCCTTGGTGGAATGCCTGCCGAAAGCTCGCCGCTGCCGAGGTTTTCCTACTCGGCAGCGACAAAAATCGCTCGTTCGACAGCCGCTATTTCGGGCCGGTGCCGACCGAAAATATCATCGGGAGGCTCGTGCCGCTATGGACCGAGTGACCCTCCTGATGCTGGGCATGGTGTCTCTCGCACCATGCTCCTGTTCCGCGGCGACCAACACGAAGCCGGTCGTCATCTCCCATAGTCCGCAGCTTGCAAGATGGCAGCCCTTCGTAGCCGAAGCAAGCCGGCGTTTCAGCATTCCACAGACTTGGATTTATGCCGTCATGGATGCCGAAAGCCGGGGGCAGACAAGGCTCAATGGACGGCCGGTCACGTCGAGCGCCGGTGCCATTGGCCTGATGCAGGTGATGCCAGGCACCTACGAGGAGTTGCGCGCAGAGCTTGGCCTGGGAGCCGCCCCGCACGACCCTCGCGACAACATTCTGGCAGGCACTGCCTATCTGCGCGCCATGTACGACCGCTTCGGATTTCCAGGCCTGTTTGCAGCCTATAACGCCGGGCCGGAGCGCTACGAACAGCATTTGCAGCGTGGCCGGCCACTGCCCAGCGAGACGGTTTCGTATCTGGAAGAGGTCAAGGCGGCGGGCATTTCGGCCGCCGATATGGACGCGCTCACCGACAAATCCCGTTCCAAAAGCGCGCCGGGAATCCCTTCCGGGCAGTCGCTGTTTTTCCTCCGAAACGGTGTTTCCGTGACCGGCCCGAATGGCCACCTCCTGGTGCCGCTCGGATCGAAGCGAGCAAGGTCAGGCCGGCCGGATCGCAGGTGAGGGCAGCGGCTACCGCGGTTCGGGCGGGGGGCAGGGAGGCAGGTCCGCTGAAGGCAAGATAAAGGCATCGCCTCCTGAGGCGGCGAAGTGTTTGTCTGCACATCGTTTTCCCGGGAGGTTGCCTGCGGGTCCAGGAGGGTCTGGCGCGCAAGCCTCTGATTTTGCTGCTGGTTCATCGGAGGCCGCATGCAGGATGACGAATTCACGCCGAGGCTCGGCAAAATTGGCTCGCGCGGCTCGAAGGCGGGCAAACGCTACGCTGGCCAGGTCCAGGCCGCGGTCAACCGAGCAGGCGGCAGGAGCGGACGCGGCAGCCGCTTCATCGGAAGCCGGGTGGGGCGCGGCGGGGCTGCTGCCGCCGTTCTTAGAGCACGCGACCGCCACGCGGCGTTTCGGCAGCGGCGCGCAGTCGTCAAGGCACGCATCGTCAAGCTGGCCGGCAAGGGAGTCGACGGAGCTCGTGCGCACCTCCGCTACCTCCAGCGCGACGGCGTCACCCGGGAAGGCGAGCGTGGCGAGCTCTACGCTGCCGACAAAGACCACGCGGACGGCAGGGCCTTTCTCGATCGCGCGAACGGTGACCGTCATCAGTTCCGCTTCATCGTCGCCCCTGAAGACGGTATCGAGTATGATGACCTGAAGCTGCTCACCCGGCGCCTCATGGCGCAAATGGAAGAAGACCTCGGGACCAGGCTAGACTGGGTGGCCGTCGACCATTTCAACACCGGCCATCCTCACACCCACATCATCGTGCGCGGCAGGGACGATCACGGCGAAAACCTCGTCATCGCGCGGGACTACATCTCCTCTGGCCTGCGCGAGCGCGCAGCCGAACTGGTTAGCCTCGACCTTGGCCCGCGCACCGACCGCGAGATCGAGCAGCGCTTGCGCCAGGAGATGGAGCAGGAACGCTTCACCAGCATCGACCGGCAGCTGATGCGCATGCGCGACGAGGGGCATGTCTCACCAGCCAGCCGAGACACCTTTCGCCAGACGCTGCACCAGGGCCGCCTGCGCAAGCTCGAGCGGATGGGCCTCGCCGAGGAGATGCCTTCGGGTCGCTGGCGCCTGGAGGATGATCTCGAAGCCACGCTACGCCGCATCGGCGAGCGCGGCGACATTGTCAAGACCATCCATCGCGAGCTGACCGGCAAGGGGCTCGTCCGCAGTGCCGCCGACTATCTTATCCACGATCGATCCGACGGGTCGGCCCAAACCGTGGTCGGACGTGTCGTCGGGCGCGGGCTGGCCGACGAAATCACTGACCGCCATTACCTCGTCGTCGACGGCGTGGACGGCAAAAGCCACTATTTTGATATCGGCAAAGGCGAGGCCACCCAACCGACACCAGAAGGCTGCATAGTGCGGATCAGGCCGAGGGACACCGGGCCAAGAAAAGTCGACCGCACAATTGCCGGCATCGCCACGGTCAACGACGGGCGCTACAGCATCGATATCCATCTCAAGCATGACCCCTCGGCCACCGAACGCTTTGCCGAAACGCACGTGCGGCGACTGGAGGCGATCCGCCGTGCGACCGGTGGCGTCGAGCGCGAGCCGGACGGCACATGGACAGTCGCGCCCGACCATCTCAACCGCGTCGCGGATTACGAGCGTCAACGAGCGAGGGCCCAGCCTGTTGTCGTCGACAAGCTCTCATCAATGCCGCTGGAGAGCCAAGTAGGCTTTGACGGCGCCACCTGGATCGACCAGGAGCTGGTATCAGCCCACCCTGAGTCCTTGCGCGACTCTGGCTTCGGTCGAGAAGTACGTCAGGTCCAGGCCCGCCGACAGCAGTGGCTGATCGCGCAAGGTCTTGCCCATGATGCGCAGGATCGGGTCATCTATCGCGCCAACATGCTTTCAATGCTGCGCCAACGAGAGCTGAACCGTGTTGCCAGTCAGCTCTCGGACGAACTCGGGCTCTCGTATTCTGAAGCGCAGCATGGCAATCGAATAGACGGTACGCTGCGCCGCTGCGTCGAGCTCGCCGGCGGAAAATACGCTGTCATCGAGAAATCGCGCGAGTTCACGCTGGTGCCCTGGCGGCCGGTGCTTGAGCATCATATCGGCAAGGAGGTGTCTGGCGTGGTGCGCGCCGAGGGGATTTCCTGGACGATCGGACGGCAGAGGAGCGGGCCTGGCGTTTCGTGAACTGGCTACAATTTATTTGTTCACGTTGAAACAGGTACTCAGCCCAGACGGAGTTCCTCCGCCTGCTGCTTGCTCGCAGCATTCATTTGGCGGAGAGTCAGTGTTCTGCATTTTGTAGTTCGCTCTGTCAAAAAGCGCTGGGAATATGCATCATGTTCTGCGTTGACACGGAAGCCGGGCCGACAGGTGCCGCCCTGTGGTTGCGGATCGGCTCCCGATGGCTGCCAGCTAGAAAGGTGGGCTGACTCGTGATAGCGCAAGGGGCTATGGCGGCCGCGGTACGGCGAAGCGAGCTCTGGCATCGAGGATGAAGCCGCACTTCCCGATCTTATTGTACTCGCAGGACCGGCAGACGCGGCGGTCGCCCCTGCGGGTGCTGTTGGCCCTGGCGTGAACTGGCAGTCCGTCCCGCGGGGACTTTGTAACGGAGAAAAGTCGCTGCGATGGCCCGGGTGACGATGCGGTCAGCGACCATGCCAGACGAGATCGGCAGCTTTCTGCCGCGGCACGGCGCCGGAGCCATCAGGCCGCCGCGACATCGGGTCTGGCGCACCTTCGGATGTTGGCTGGCCGCGGTTTACTTCGAGTAGCGCCGGGTGGGTCATGCGGTGCCGCTACTGGGCACCGAGGCAGCTTTGGGCATGAGACCCGTTCAATCGCGCCGGCCACGTCGGTCATCGCGACATCTGGAGTCGAGGCCAGGTCAGACCGGGAAAAAAACCTGCTCGTCGCGCGGGAGCCCCGGGTTGCGCCGTCGATCCTTCCGCCCAACTCAGCGCCGCGCGACCAGCAATAGCCCCTTGCCCCGAAACTGACGCCAAGCCGACGGACCCGCTCTGCGCATACCGATGCCGTCCGCGCCGTCGTCGGCGGAAACCAGCGAGCCGTGGACCTCACACAATCTGAGCCGCTGGTGACGATGTGCATCGCCTACTTCCATCCGCACTCCTATCGACGAACTCGCCCGCTGCCCGCGGTGATGCGAACCGGTGGATGAATATTTCGCCGAAGCCGCAGTGGGGGCTCAGCCTCGACGATTTTTTGCCTTGCCCCGGCGGGCGGCGCAACCGAGCATCGAGACAAAAAACGGGAAAGGGAGGGCACCAGCCCGTTAGAGCCGTGGCCATGATGATGTGGGGACGATCTCCTGGAAGAAATGTGGAGATCGACGCTCTCCTGACGCGCTCATCGAAGATTTTAGGCCGCGCCGACGTGGCTGCTTGAGCGATAACACTCACTCCGGAGGCCCCAGTGCGGCTCCTTGGCCAAGCTGCTCGGCACGCCGTGAGTGTGCTTTCTTGTTTGGGGAAGGGACTTACGTCTACAACAATCTCGTTTCGATCTACGATGGAGAGTCGGCGAGACAAGTGTTGCTGATGTTCATTGGCTCCGTAGCAACTTCTGCAGTCACAATGCAGCTTATGTTCCTATGCTGGAGAGTTGGCCATTCAACTCGCGTAGCTCGCTTTGTTGCGGTGGAGCTTGGTCAGAGCACACTGCTGCTTTACCTGCTTCAGGGCGCCGTGTTTCGCTTCATGGATCTAATAGGGTTCGGAGAGCTTTGGGATCTCCCGAGCAGAATCGGGTTCGCCACTTTGCTTGGTGCCGCGATCGTTGTCTCCGCTTGACAATTCGCAGGATTGCGCGTGACCACGGATGGTTGTCGCGCGGCTACGCTTAATATGTGACGACGCTTGCGCCTTGTAGGCAATTGTTGCGGCCGCCCACGGCCGACATGAACGTGCTTGGCCGCACGTTTTCTAAGTGAGGCGGAAAGAGGCGCGCGACCCCTCTCCCCAGCAACCCGCCTTGCGGATTCCTCCTCTGCCCGCTTCGCAGACGGGGATACCCTCCGCCCCCTTGCTATTCGTTGCCCGCCGCTATGCAAAGGACGGGCGACCTGAATCCGTGCTCAAGCCGATCTGGCGGGGTTGTGTGCGTCAAGTTCTGCAAAATGGGGCGATCATGAAACTGGTCATGCGGCTTGGCGCAGAGCGAGCTTCTTGTGCTCGCGCAGATCATCCATGTTGATATAGCGGTTGGCCTCCATCCAGTT